>JAJEGI010000147.1 GCA_022819945.1 Candidatus Poribacteria bacterium | reverse complement strand
TAACTATAGCGATAGGTGTTACAGGCATCGTTGTTGCTATAATCGTTAAATTTGTATAGTCGGCAAAGGGAGATTCACCATGTCAGAAAAACCGCAAGGGTTGCATATATACACACCAACTCGTCTGGAATGGCTTGTAGTCATGTTAAATACGCTTTTCCAGTATGAAAATCTCTCATCCGATAGATTCATGTTGTATTATAGGGGCTTAAAAGATGGGGAAACTATCCAAATAGTCGTCAGGTATTATGCCAATGTGAATAGAGAGCTCATGGAAGGGCGGATTAAGGTGGGAGAAGAAGCTATTTCAAGATATGCTAAGAATTACGGATGGGAATCCTGGCTTAAGACTGAAGTAGATATTGAGAAACTCGATCAGTAATTGAAAATATTTCCTGAAACCTAATTATCATGCCCCTATGCCAAAACTGAACCTAAAACCGAGCCACAAAACGATTCGAGACTACTACACCACACTGCAACAATACGCGCAACACGCTGTCCGACACGAAGGGGCAGTCAGTAATCCTTTCGCCTTCTTATTGGATACCTGCACAAAACAGGTAAACGGCACGTTCATCCCCCAATTCGCTATGCACAGCCCAAAAAGCAACCGTATCGTCGTTGACGGTGTGATCCTCGACGAATACGGCTTGCCCTTCGCCTATTGGGAAGCGAAAGATATGGACGATGACCTGCCGAAAGCAGTGCAGGCGAAACGCGATAAAGGCTACCCACTCAACAATATCCTCTTTCAAACCCCACAGCGCGCGATCCTCTATCAGAACGGACAGATAGCGTTGGATTTGGATATTACCGATCCTGCACGCTTGATTGCTGCTCTCCAGTATCTGTTCTCTTATGTCCCACCCGCACTTGACAATTGGCAGACAGCTGTTTCTGATTTCAGAGCGCATGTGCCAGACCTTGCACAGACTTTGAAAGTCCGTATTGAACAACGTCATGAGACCGATCCCACTTTCAAGGAAGCGTTCACCGATTTTTATGAAACCTGCCGTACCGCCATTAATCCTGATCTCTCACAAGACGCTGTTGAGGAGATGCTCATCCAGCATATCCTCACCGAACGCATTTTCCGCACGATCTTTAAACGGTCAGATTTTACGAGTCGAAATATCATTGCCGTTGAGATTGAAAAAGTGAGTGCTGCACTCATGCGTCATGCAATGAGTCGCGACGCGTTTCTTAAACCGTTAGATCGCTTCTATGTCGCAATTGAGCAGGCAGCAACACTCTGTCGAGACTTCTCCCAAAAACAGCATTTCCTCAACACGTTTTACGAGAAGTTTTTTCAAGGGTTCTCTGAGGATGTCGCAGATACACACGGCATTGTCTATACACCGCAGCCAATCGTGGATTTTATGGTGAACAGCGTCGCGCATATCCTTGAAACCGAGTTCGGACGTTCTTTGTCTGACAAGGGTGTGCATATCATCGATCCCTTCGTTGGGACGGGGAACTTCATTGTCCGGCTTATGCAAGACATCCGAGGTGCGGCATTAGCAGAAAAATACCGGCATGCGCTGCACTGTAACGAGGTGATGCTCCTGCCTTACTACATCGCGAGTCTGAACATTGAGCAGGCGTTCTTTGAACGGACAGGGGAATATCTGCCGTTTGAGGGGATCGCCCTTGCGGATACGTTTGAGTTGCTTGAGCAGCAACAAGCCGAGCTCTTCACGCGTGAAAACACAGAACGGGTTGAGAGACAGAAGGCGGCGGATATGTTCGTCGTTATCGGGAACCCACCTTACAACACCCAACAAGTCAATGAGAACGATAATAATAAAAATCGTAAGTATCCTACAATGGACAAACGGATTGAGGAAACGTATGTCCAAGATTCCACAGCACAGCTGAAAAGTAAGTTGTACGATCCGTATGTGAAAGCTTTTAGTTGGGCATCAGAACGTATTGGCAAAGAAGGGGTTGTTGCGTTTGTAACGAATAATGGTTTTCTTGATGGAACAGCATTTGATGGGATGCGGAAACACCTTGCACAAGATTTCACTAAAATTTATCATATTGATCTTAAAGGGAATGCACGCACCTCCGGTGAACGCCGACGACAAGAAGGTGGCAACGTTTTTGATGACCAGATCCGAGTTGGCGTAGGCATTAGTTTCTTCGTTAAGAAGGCTACAACCACATCTGCACCCGCTGAGGTATGGCTCTATTCTGTTGATGACTATCTGAAAGCGCGCGAAAAACAGAAACTTTTAACCGACTTGGGAGATTATACGAATGTCCCGATGAAACAAACTACTATTGATAAAAAGCATACGTGGCTTACAGAGGGGCTCCGCTCCGAATTTGAGACCTTTATCCCGATGGGAAGTGAGGCATCAAAAAAAGGCGAAGGAGATGCGGCAGGAACGCTTTTTAAATCCTATAGCGTTGGCGTAGTAACTGCCCGTGATGCCTGGGTTTACAATTTCAACCGAAACGCTCTCACAGAGAATTTGATACAGTTGATGGAATATTACAATGGGCAGATGTTTCAATGGGAACGACGAAAGAATAGGGATATTGACGTTAATGATTTTATAGATACTGATGATACCAAGATCAAATGGACCCGGAGCCTGAAGTCCAAGTTCAAAACAGGCACATTAGCGGAATTTTCGGATGAAAATGTTAGAACATCTCTTTATCGGCCGTTTACGCAATCACATCTCTACTTTCATAGGATGATGAACGAATGTGTGTATGTGTTCCCTTCAATTTTCCCCGCGCCTGACACAGAAGCAGAAAATCGGGCAATTTGTGTCAGTTCCCCAAGGGCGAATACATCGTTTCACACATTAATGGTTAATGCGATTCCAGATTTTCATTTTACAGGCGATTCTCAATGCTTCCCGTTCTATACTTACAACGAAGATGGTACAAACCGCCAAGAAAACATTACCGGTTGGGCGTTGGCAGCGTTCCGAGCCCACTACGGTGACGACACCATCTCCAAGTGGGACATCTTCCACTATACTTACGGTCTCTTGCATCATCCCGATTATCGCGAAAAGTATCAGGCGAACCTCAAGCGCGACTTACCGCATGTTCCCTTCACTGAAGATTTCTGGGGCTTTGCCAACGCAGGTGCGGCGTTAGCAGACCTTCATGTTAACTACGAATCTTGTCCGAAGTTTGAGAAACTGGAAGAGAGAGAAACTACGGGTATGCAGGTAGATTGGCGGGTTGAGAAGATGAAATTCTCCAAAGATAAGACACAGTTGAAATACAACGACTTTCTGACTTTAGACGGTATCCCTGCCGAGGTATATGACTACCGATTGGGGACGCGTTCGGCATTAGAGTGGGTAGTGGATCAGTATCGTGTGAAGGTGGACAGACGGAGCGGGATTAAAAACGATCCGAATCGTGAAGCGGAACCGCGATATATTGTAGATTTGATTGGGCGCGTTATCACCGTAAGTCTAAAGACGGTGGAGATTGTAAAAAACTTGCCAGCGTTGTAGTGGAAAACCGGGTCAAAATAAATAAATGGTAACTTGCGTTATAAATAACAAAAATTCCGAATTTTGTCTTATTTTCGTAACAATTGGGTGTTATAATTTTATAGCAGAATTCAGTAAAAGGGGCAGATTAATGCGAAAAAACGGTTTAATAGACTATACGACTATATGTGCTTTGGTAGTCTTGGCGTTTAGTTTCGTCATCATCGGTTGTTCTCCTAAGGACGGCGAAAGTGTTGCTGCGAGTAAAGCGACGGCGCAAGTCATCAAGAATAAAGGCTCAGATACGATGGTAAACTTGGCGCAAGCGTGGGCAGAGAGGTACACAGGGATCACCAGTACTGCGTCCGTAGAGGTGTCAGGCGGCGGTTCTGGTACCGGTGTTGCCGCGCTTATTAATGGCACCGTCGATATTGCCAACTGTAGTCGTCAAATCAAACCCAAAGAGTTGGAACAAGCGACGCAAAACACGGGTAAAGTTCCACAAGAATTTATTGTCGGATACGATGCGCTTGCAGTTTATGTCCACCACGATACACCGATAGATAAGATTACAATTCCCCAACTTGCCGAAATATATGGTGAAGACGGTACAACTACCAAATGGAGCGATCTCGGCATCACGCATACCGACTGTCCAAGCGACAGAATTATCCGCATCAGCCGGCAATCTAACTCCGGCACGTACTTCTATTTTCGGGAAGCACTGCTTGGTAAAACACGTGATTTTGAATTAGGTTCCTTGGATTTACACGGCTCCAAAGACGTGGTAGAAGTTATTGGACGCACCCCGTGTGCTATCGGCTATAGTGGTATGGGATACGCGACTTCACATGTGAAGATGTTAGAAGTCGCGACAGCCCCGGGTGAACCTTATTACGCGCCAAACCTTGAGAATGTCCTCGCCAAAACCTATCCTATCGCTCGCCCATTGTACATGTATTCCCTCGGTGAACCTACGGGTGAAGTGAAAGCCTACCTCGATTGGATTTTATCCGCAGAAGGTCAAAAAATTGTGGAAAAACTCGGCTTCGTCCCGTTAGAAAGCGATTAAAGGAACACACCGCCTCAAATGAATTTTATACACATCTGTTTCTCCTTTAAAGGGCGGATCAATAGAACAACATGGTGGATGATGCAGTTGCTAACACTCCCCATTTTGCTTATTGCTTCCGTTATTACCTATAATGCTTACACAGCATTAGCAATGCCTATTCTCATAACATCGGTATATCTTATTCCTATAGCATTGATATTAGCACTAATTTGGGTGAGTTTGGCAGTAACAACAAAACGTTTGCACGACAGAGATAAACAGGCATGGTGGTTATTAATTTACTTCATACCAGTTATTGCGTTGTTTGAATTAGGCTTTATGAAAGGGACACGCGGGAATAATCGCTTTGGACCTGACTCAGAAACATCCTCTGAAACCGTAATTGAAATGTTGATCCGTCTGTGTGGTGTTAGTGCTATTGTTTTTGTATTTGGTATTTTCTTCTTCGTATTTCGAGAGGGCGCAGGTTTTCTTTTCGGCGGTTTAAACTTGGGACAGTTCCTGACCAGCCCTGAATGGTATCCAACTTCGCTGAGTAACAAAAGATATGGCACCCTCGCTTTGATTTTGGGGACCTTTAGCGTAACTGCTTTAGCGATGTGTATCGCTGTTCCTTTTGGACTTGGGGCGGCGATCTTTGTATCGGAGTTCTGCAGCCCAAAACTCAGAGAGACATTTAAGGTTATCATCGAATTGCTCGCCGCTATTCCATCTGTTGTGTGGGGGTTTATCGGGTTGACGCTCATGAATCAACTGATTATTGCGGTGTTCAACGCTCCGATCGGTTTAACGATGTTGAACGGCGGTATCATGTTAGCACTGATGAGTGTTCCGATCATCGTCTCTATAGCAGAGGATGCGCTCAAGGCTGTCCCGGACTCCTATCGCGAAGCGGCGGAAGCACTCGGAGCAACCCGATGGCAGGTGGTCTATCGCGTGCTGCTACCCGCTGCAAAGAATGGACTCTTGGCAGCCGTGCTACTCGGTGCCGCGCGCTCCATTGGTGAAACCATGGCAGTCCTCATGGCGACAGGGCACTCCGTTAACATTCCATCGGGACCCCTCTCATGGATTCGCACACTCACAGCGACAATCGCCGCGGAACTCGGCGAAGTTGCGAGAGGCGACGAACACTACCAGGTTCTTTTCATCATCGGCATCCTGCTCTTTACCATCACATTTATAG
Source organism: Candidatus Poribacteria bacterium (assembly GCA_022819945.1). Lineage (GTDB taxonomy): Bacteria > Poribacteria > WGA-4E > WGA-4E > WGA-3G > WGA-3G. The sequence goes on along the minus strand of JAJEGI010000147.1, from coordinate 18,896 downwards.
TAAACCTCATTGCCGATTTGGTTATCAAGGGCATCCGACAACAATAATAGGGATTACGCATTTTTCCATAATAACGGACGTATGACGCACTGCTGCAGGCGGAGTTTGAAACTAGAGAGATAGTATAACATCTTCTCGTTAGGGTCAGTGACGCACTACTGCAGGCGGGGTTTGAAACCCCGCCTGCAGCAGTGGCTGTGTAAGTTCTAAATAATATTAGACTCAGCAATAAGTTTCTCAAGGATAATACGGAAATATGAACACCGATATACAAGTATCGCCGGAAACGATGTTTACAGAAACAGAAATTGATAGGCAAAAGCGTCGGATAGAGAATGTGGTGCGAATTTTCTTACTTCTGATGACGAGTTTGATGATTATCCCGCTACTTCTCATTATCGGTTACCTTCTCTACAAGGCGCTCCCTGTGCTTTCGCTTGAGTTCCTTTTTGCGAATCCGAAGGATAACATGCGCGCAGGCGGAATCTGGGCACCTTTCCTCGGAACAATTTACTTGGTCGTCGTCTCTCTATTAGTGTCCGCCCCGATTGGTGTGTTCGCAGCGGTCTACCTCAACGAGTATGCGCGTGAGAGTTGGTTTACGCGTATTACGAACTTGGCGGTTGTCAACCTTGCGGGTGTGCCGAGTATTGTCCATGCCTTGTTTGGCGTTGGCGCATTTGTATTATTTGCGGGGTTAGGGGAATCCATCTTAGCAGCGTCGCTCACGTTAGCAATCATGACGCTCCCTGTTATCATTGCAAGCACAACGGAGGCTTTGAAAGCGGTACCGATGTCCTTCCGGGAGGCGTGTTGGAACCTCGGTGCCACACGATGGCAGACAATCCGTCGTATTGTCATCCCGAACTCAATCAGTGGTATCTTGACGGGTGTGATTTTACAAGTATCGCGCGCCGCAGGCGAAACGGCACCGATTATGTTTACTGGGGCTGTTTTTTACAAAGCTATTGCAGAAGGAAACCTTTTCGCCTATAATATAACGGAACAGTGTATGGCACTATCACTCCATCTCTTCACAATTTCAACACAGGTTCCGGACGTTACGGAAGGGATCCCTTATGGAACGGCTGTCGTACTTGTAGGCAGTGTATTACTCGTCAATGCAGCAGCGATTGTGCTAAGGATTTATGTCCGAACTCGGAAGAAGTGGTAGAGTGGTTATCAGTTATCAGTTAAAGAGACTTGTGGCAGGCATCGTAATGATAGCGGACCACAATACCCCCGACTAATGGCTAACAACTCTAAAAACATGGATAAAGACAAATTACGAGAGATCGTTGAAGGAAACATATTCAGCGGGATCATCCAGTTCCTGATTTTGGCTTCAGCTGTTGTATTTGTGATTGAATCCGATAGACAGCAATTGGAGGTGGATCCTTATGCAACCCATTTCATTGTTCTGGACGTGGTTTTTCTGGTACTGTTTTCGATAGAATATGCCTTACGCGTCTATATTGAACCAAAGAAACAGGATTTTGTTTTTAGTTTCTACGGTCTAATTGACCTGATCGCCATTTTACCCTCTCTGTTCCTCGTGCCGGGCTTTCGCGTATTACGGATACTTCGGTTCTTGCGAATTTTCAGAATATTTAAGGCGACGCGATTTATTTTAGCCGTAGATCGGCTCGGAGCAGCCCTACGTGAAATTCAACAGGAGCTCTTAGCACTGGTAATTTTATCGTTGATGTTTGTATATCTCGCTGCATGCGGCATCCACTTTTTTGAAAGAAACGCCCAACCTGAGGCATTCGGCTCTATCCTTGATTCAATGTGGTGGTCTGTCGTGACATTAACCACAATCGGTTATGGGGATGTTTATCCGACAACCTCTGGCGGGAGATTTTTCACCGCTCTCGTCGCGCTTGTTGGGGTAGGATTAATAGCAATTCCGTCCGGCTTGTTAGCTTCGGCCTTAACAGAAGCGCGGGTGGAACGTGAACACTTAGAAGAGCGTGAAGCAGATGAGGAACAAGAAGATTAGACAAACGAGGCAAACGTGAAAAATAAAATAGAGATTTCTGACCTACGGGTTCATTATGGAGATAAATCTGCCCTGAACGGAATTTCCTTTGATGTTCATCCAAACGAAATTCTCGGTATCATCGGTCCGGCGCAGTCCGGTAAAACGACGCTTCTAAAAGTCATCAACAGAACCTTGGAATTCACACCGGAGGCAACGGTGCAAGGTTCTGTCAAATTAGATGGCGTAGCTATCGACACGATTGGCGATGTGTATGAATTGCGGCGGCGCATCGGTATGGTGCTACCTTTACCGGTCGGTTTACCGCTCTCAATATATGATAACGTCGCTTTCGCGCCCCGGACAGCAGGGCTTCGCGCGAAGTCTGAATTGGATGAAATCGTTGAACGTTGTCTACAGCAAGCGGCACTCTGGGACGAAGTGAAAGACCGATTGGACACCCTCGGTACTAAATTGTCGGGTGGACAACAACAACGTCTGACAATCGCTCGTGCGCTTTCGCATCAACCGGAAATTCTTTGCCTTGACGAATTTTCTATCGCTATTGATCCTGTTACAACAATGCGTATCGAAGAGGTACTTAAAACGTTACAGAAAGAAATGACGATCTTGCTCGTCACGAATTTGGTGCAGCAAGCAAAACGGTTAGCGACGCGCACCGCCTTTTTTCTCAACGGCGATCTTATTGAGATTGATGCAACGGATGTAATTTTTTCCGATAATCCGTCAAACCAAGCCACTTATGATTATGTCAATGGCACCTTTGGCTAAAGTTTTCAAATACCTTGTAGTTCGGTTAGATTAGACCTTGTGAGGAGGGGGCCCTTCATCTATCTTCCCTCCACTGCGTTATGAGAAACCACGTTTCTGACGTTTTCCTCAGAAACCCGCTTGCATTCTCACTGCGAAGCAGGCGCAAGCGGAGCAGAAGCCTAATATTTAAAAAAATGAATCATAGCATTGAAACCGAAAATCTCAGCCTTTGGTATGGCGATTTTCAGGCACTCATTGATGTCAGCGTGAAAATACCGGATGGTCAGATAACGTCCCTGATCGGTCCTTCTGGATGTGGAAAAACAACGCTATTGCGCTGTTTTAATCGCGTCAATGAACGCTACGGCAACGTTACCACAGAGGGAAAGATTGAGATATTGGGGAAAAATATCTATGATCCAGATGTCTCTTTACCAGAACTCAGAAAGGCGGTCGGTATGGTATTCCAGCGACCCAATCCGTTGCCGATCTCGGTTTACGAGAATATCTTGTTCGGATTACGTATCCATTCCCCGATGCGGAGTATCACGCGGACAGAATCGGATCAAATTGTTGAAGAAGCACTTACATCCGTTTTTCTTTGGGAGGATTTAAAAGATCAATTGAAGGTGCGTGCGACCTCCCTCCAACTTGAACAGCAACAAAAACTCTGTATTGCACGTCTGTTACCGCTTAAACCCAAAATTATTCTGATGGATGAACCCTGCTCCGCATTGGATGCAAAGGGCACGCGAGCGGTTGAAGAATTGATGGAAATCCTCGCGGGGACCTATACATTTTTAATTGTGACGCATAACATGGCGCAAGCACGGCGCGTCAGCGAAGAATGTATTTTTATGTTCCTCGGTGAACTTATCGAACACAGAGAGACACAGGCACTGTTTGAAGACCCTGAACACGAAAAAACCGCTGATTACGTGCAGATGCGATACGGTTAGAACCAATCTATAGGATACCTCAGAGGAAGCACTATACGAGCAACGATTTCATCGGAATTAGAAAATATTGTTCGCCTTGTTAGAACAGCAGAATGGATTTTCACAAGAAGCCTTCAGACTATGAATGCCATGACTACTCGCGCAGAGCGAAAACAGAAAGTCGTTTTGCAGAGCATTGCCTTTATTATACTTGGAGTCGCGTTTATTTTTTTATGGCATACGTTGAAAAATGCGCGCGCGCCCAGTGGGCAACCAGCGTCAGAAGCAATTCTACGAAGTGCGCTGCCTTCTCTGTTTAACAATCTCTACAGTGTTCTCTCAATTAGTCTTTTGGCAATTCTGTTTGGCATAGCGTTTGCCTTCTACTTAGAAGAGTGGCTGCCGGTAACCAATTGGATTCGGCGTTTGATTGAAAGTTTAGTTGCTATTTTGACAGGGATACCTTCACTTGCTTACGGAATCTTGGCAATCCTCATTTTTTTTAGTTACGCTGATACTCTCAAAGAAGCGGTTGAGGCTTTTCCGTTTCCTGAAAATATAGGGACAATACCCGCCCAGATTGAGACTACAGTGTTTTACGCTGAGGCGTTAACCTTCATACTGATGGTAATGCCCTTAACAATCAAAACAACCCAAGAAGCCCTTCGTTCGGTAGCAACACCGATCCGTGAAGCGGCTTACGCGCTGGGTGCCAGTCAATGGCAGGTGCTAACGCGACACGTGGTACCGATTGCCTTCATCCGAATGCTTGCCGGTGGATGCCGAGCGATGTCACGTGCATTTGCCACTGCTGCGTTACTGATCGGTATTTATACAGGGTACTACACAACCGATGCCGGCGGCATGTCCGGTAGATTCCTCTTATTTTTAGGTGTGGCATTGGTCTTAAGTGTTTTCTCGAGTAGTCTTACAGAGGTGTACGATTCCGACTTGGCATAAGGCAGTTACCCCTATTGGATAAGTGGAGGCGCGAAGGCTATATCCGCTCGCGATATCAATGATGCCGACTGAAGAAAAGCAACCGATTCTGAGTATTCGTAATCTAAATATCTGGTATGGCGACAAACAGATTCTGAGAGACCTCTCTTTCGAGGTCCACCAGAGACAGGTGACGGCGTTCATTGGACCTACGAACTGTGGTAAAAGTACACTCGTCCGATGTCTCAATCGATTAAATGATTTTACGCCGAATTTCAGGTTCACCGGCGACATACTTTTTAAAGGCACTCTCTTGGGGGCTTCAACAGATACCACCGCGCTTCGGAAACAGATCGGGATGGTATTCCGAAAACCGACACTGTTTCGGTGTTCTACCTACGAAAATGTTGCTTATGGGGCTCGGATTTCAGGTATAAACCGATCAGAACCCCTTGATGCTATCGTTGAGAAAAATCTCCGAAAGATAGGCCTCTGGGACGAAGTTGAGAATATTCTGGACGAAACACCCGCGCAACTCTCTACCGGACAGCAGCAACTCCTCTGTGTCGCGCGTGCTTTAGTCGTTGAACCCGAAGTATTAATATTTGATGAACCGTGTGGGGAACTTGATCCGATAGAGACTGTTAAGATTGAAAGACTCGTGCGCGATCTCGCAGACGACTACACACTCATTTTTGCTACGAACAAAAGAAGGCAGGCCGCACGCGTCTCTGATGTCGCAGGATTTCTCTACAGCGGCGAATTAGTTGAGTTTGGGGCAACGGAAAGACTTTTTACCAATCCACAGGACAACAGAACTGAACAGTATGTAACAGGCAGACTGGGTTAACCAAAACTCGAAATTGGTCATGAGAAGATATGTTACAAGCAGAGATCAAGACCCTTCAGCATAAACTTTTGGAGATGGCAGGGCTTGCCGAACAGATGCTACGCCAAGCAATCGAATCCGTCTTAACACGGGATGAAGCGTTGGCGCGGATGGTTGTGGACACCGATGACACGATTGACGAGTTTGAGAACGAAATCGAATCGTTGTGTATCCAACTGATCGCGCTGCATCAACCGGTGGCATCTGAACTGCGTTTCCTGATGATGGTAATGAAAATCAGCCACAATATTGAAAGGCTTGCTGATAAAAGCGTTGCTATCGCTAAACGGAGCATTGAATTAATGGAATATCCACCCGTCAAACCTTTCGTTGACTTGCCGCACGTAGCACAAGTGATCCAAACGATGGTGAAAGATGTCCTTGATGCCTTTGTCAATCGGAACGCTGAGCTCGCCTTTGAAGTTCGAGAACGGGATAGTGAGGTTGATGAAATTTATGAACGGATGCTCAACGAACTTCTCACGCTTTTAAGCGAACACCCGAAACTCATTGAACCCGGTATCAGTCTTTTACTCCTTTTCCGACATTTGGAGCGCGTTGGCGATCTCGCGGCAAATATTGGTGAAGAGGTTTATTACCTCGTCAAAGGCGATGTCATCCGCCATTCAGATACCCGCTAATCCCTAAATCCAATTCGTATACTGGATATTAGCACGCCTTCCGTCAATGTCCAATCACCCAGATGCTGTCGTGTTATTTGTCTGCCTTGGGATAGAAATGGTGGATGTCGCGTTGGGGGAACGGGATTTTAATGCCGTATTCTTTAAATTTTTCCCAGACCATAAAATGGAGATCGCTGGCGACATCGAAACGCTGAAAAGAGTCGGGGATCCAGGCGAGCAGTTCAAAATCCAGAGAAGATTCACCGAAGCTAACAAAACGCACGAAAGGTGCAGTGACATTTTCCATGGTGGGATCTGGCTCTTTAATCACCTGCGGATGCGCATGCGCTGCTTCAATGAGAGCCGTTTTTACCAATTCTACATCTGAGGCGTATGATACGCCTACTGCAATACGAAGGCGGAATAGATTGTTAGCATGTGTAAGGTTATGAACGGCTTCGGTAACCAGTTGAGAGTTCGGAACAACAAGTTCCTTTTCATCAAGCGAAACGATAACGGTTGAACGGAGATTGATACTACTGACTCTGCCAAATATGTTAGCCTCCATGATCTCCACCAAGTCCCCAATTTTGATAGGGCGTTCAAAAATTAGAATAAACCCGGCAATCAGGTTTGAGGCGATATTCTGTAACCCGAAACCGATGCCGATACTCAAACCCCCGAAAATTATCGCGAGACTGGTGAAGCTCACACCGATAGTACTGAGACTGATAAGGACACCGGTAATGATAAGCGTGAAATGGAGGAAGCGGAGTAAGATAAATTGGGTGTGTCTTGCGATTTGAAAGCCTTGTAGTACCTGCCGCCGTAGTACCCACTGGATGTATTTAGACAAGATATACATCCCGAAAACAATCACGAATCCATAAAAAAGCCTCGCCAAGGTTAATTTCTTGTCACCTTCACCCACTATCGATTCTTCTGTACCCGCTTCAGTTTCGTCAGGTTTTGCCGGAGGTTCAAACATTTCTGTGAGTGGGTAATTAAAGAGATTTCCAAGGAAACCGGTACTGATGCCAGCAATTCGGAACGCCAAAACGATCCCGAAAATTAGAACGATAAGAAACAAAAACGCGAGCAATCGATTGGTGAGGTTTTCCGGCATCCTGAACCGATTGAAAAGGCTGCGGAACCACCGGCGTAAAAATCCGCCGAGCACCACGGAGGCAGCCAAAATACCGATCAACAGCACAATTTGGTAGACCTGTACAGGTTCATCCCCCAAAGTGATGACAGATCTTTCAAATAATGTACGCAATTGTTGAACGAACTCATTCATATAGTACTGTCCTACTCGCTATTATATGTTACCCCTTTGTACAATCTCCCTACTATCTGTTTAGAAAGCCGATGTGTTTGTCTGGTTAATTGATTGAGATTTCTTCAATTGAATGGACAAACAGGACATCGTTTGCTCCCTCATAAGATTGTAGTGTTTGCGCCAACTCATCGGATCCGAGGTCTTCCCCTGTTAACCCTACAATGGCTAAGTCAGCCTGATTGGAGCGGAGGGTTACCTCTTCTTCCAAAGCCTCTTTGCTGTTATATGAGACAGAAGTGACATTCTGCATTGAAATCGGCAGCCGCCCTTCCTGCATGAGTGCTGAAAGTCTATCCGTCTCGCGCTCTACGTCCCTGGAATCGGAACACACGAAGAGCCGGATCTCGGCGCGTCTCCAATCTGGGTGTCCGACAATGATATATGCAAGTAAGAGCATCATGGGTGCGTTCGTCAAATTTTCCTCTGTTACCCACACATGGATAGAGGACCTGTATCCGAATCGGTAGCCGGTTGATCGGAGGATTAGGACGTTAAACAGGGAATTCACGGCGAGGCGTGCCCCTTGCTCCACCTCGTGGATCTCATCGGTATTTTCGCGATCAAATTCGAGTAAAATACAGTTGTTCGGCAACCCAGAGATTCCGGGCATCTGCAGTATCTGTGCCAGCGCGAGTTGGAACGTCGGGGAAATCAGTGAATCGACAAAAATGCCTGCTCGACTCACCTCGGTCCGTTTAATTAATCCATCGACCTTGATACGTGCCTCGATCTCACTGGAAAATGAGTAGTCTCCGTTGAAGAGTCGGATGAAGTGCCCGAACCCGTGTCTATGGCAGATCCAACGGAGCAGATCGAAATGCCCAAGGCGGCGTTCCCCAAATCGGGTTACTGCGACGATAGAAGGTCGCCACCCACCTTCGGATGAAATCACACGGCTTTTTTGCAAGGTCGTCTGGAGCCATCGGGTTAACTGAAACATCGTCCCTTGGAAGATTGCGGCGAAGTCACGCTGTCCGCGGAGACTTCGACGAAGTCCGAGGTAGACGATCGTCATAATCGCAATTGAAATAAAGGCATACAGCACGCTGATCTGGATCATCAGCACACCACACATCGCGGTTCCTACCAGCGACACATACCAACGCGAATGGAAGGTGGGTCGATAGGACGGATTGCTTGCGAAATGCTCTAAGAACGACACCGCGCATAAAGCACCATAAGTTACCATGAAGAACATCGTCAAAATCTGGGCGATAAAGTCCAGTTCACCGATCGCTACGAACACGATTGCGATGATACCCGATACACAGGTGGCGTATATTGGTTCCTGCGTCTCGCCCATACCTTTTCCCATGAGGTCGTTGAGTTTAGGGATAGGCAGTACCTTATCGCGAGCCAGCATCTGCAGGGTCCTCGGCGCGACCATGATCGAACCGAGGGCAGAAGACAGCGCGGCTGCACCTAAACCGATATAGATAATCGGACCCCATAAGGCGATTTTCGTCATGATGAAATAGTCGTTAGCGAGATCATCAGGCATAGCACTCAGTGCCAACTTAATAGCAACGATTACATATACGACCATACCGCCAAGCGTTGCGCTGACGGTGCCAAGCGGTATGCTCCGCCGCGGGTTCTTTAAGTCGCCAGATAGTCCCAGACCTGCGATCATACCCGTGAAGGCGGGAAAGCATGTGGCGAAAACTATGCCGAAACTATCAGGAGCCTCGATGCGTGCTGTGAGATTCAATCCTTCGGGTTTTGTTAATCCGGTTGCATCGCCTAACAGGAAAGCGATGATTGATACAGCGAGCAGTATACATACTGCCCACAGCACTCGGACCCCCATGCTGGCACCCTTCGTCAACATAAGTATAATAATCAGCACCGTGGCAGGTAGGCTGACTAAACGGAGATCGAGCTGCCATCCGTATATGGTCGCAACCCACTCGTATATGGGTTTAAAGGCTTCCGCGAACGCGACGATGTAGAATGCGACTGAGATTGCCTGGGAGATATAGAGTGCTATTCCGATCGTGCCGCCGATGCTTGCCCCGAAGGAGCGGCTGACAATATAATACGCACCACCGCCTGCAACACGCCGGTTCGTCGCAATCTCGGAGACTGCCAGCACCGTCGGGATGGTCACTAAATGCCCAAGGGCGATAATCATTAGACTCCCCCAGAGTCCGACGTGGGCAACCGCGTAACCGAATCTTAAGAAAAGAATTGCGCCAAGGATGGTACTAATTGAAGCGAGGAACACAGGGGCGGTACCGAAGCCGTGACCTTGTTGCGCCTCTTGCGTGCTGCTATCACGCTCAGGGGCGGATTGTTGTTCAGGGTTTGAAGACATAGCCAGTTTCCTTTCGTTTCACAGGATTGACATGGATAGGACTTACCCATTTTTCCATGATAACGGACATGTGATGCACTGCAGGCTGCAGGCGGGGTTTGAACCCCCGCCTGCAGTGGGGGCTGCGTAAGTCCTAATGGATAGGTTCATGAGAGCGTTGACGCTTTAAAAAAGTCGATATAGTGTCTTATGAAATTGTCTGTGATGCTACTATACTCTTACACTGCTACAATTTAACTCGCAATATTGATAGATACTTATAATGCCAATTCTCTGTTAATGGTTCACTATGATAAGTTATAGACCCACTTAAACGCAAACCTAACTGAGTGGACAGGCTGAATGTGATAGCGGGTTCTGCGGAAAATTTGTAGTTTTTGAAGCCAATTTCTGGTGTGAACTTTAACTGTGTATTGAGTTTTCGCCACCCTATAGACGAAAATGCCAACCATCGAAAAGTCGTTGGATCAAATTTCCTCAGATTAAGGTCTTTATGCGGTTGAATATTCTCAAGAAAGCAGCCGATACCGCCGGATACGCGAAGTGTGCCTTTCTCATAAATCGCCGGACGGATGTAGCTGCCGATCTGTGATGTGAGGGCAGTCCCTTTGGTAATATCACGCTCCAAATCTGTGAACCCCTCAATGCCGAATGTCCCGATTCTAAAACCGCCTTGGCTCCGAGCCTTGATGATTTCAGAAAGCGCGCCTTCTTCCCCTGAAGTGCGTGAACTAAAAATACCTGCCCAACCATTAAACCTACGCAGCGGCACGACAGCCGTTAGGCTGAGCGTCTGCGACGCACCATCTCCATTCACGCCGATGTCTACTGTTTTGGCATCATGCGGTAAATCTGCAAACTGACAATAGGCAGGCAGCGCATAAAGAATTAAAAACATTGCTGTGCTTAGAAATCGCATTAATCGTTGCAAGCAGATGCTGCCGGAATAGATTAACCGCATCTCTATTGGGTTTTCCATTTTCCTCTTCAATTTAGCAGAGTTAAGTAATTTGGAATATATTATAGTAAAACCCACAATTACCTTTACATCGGTAAGGGCGTGTGCTTGCGGAACGACTATTCATTAAAATGTGAACATATTTTCGGATTTTACGATGAGTGTGGCTCTTGTAGATTGATGGAAAAATCAAAAAAAAGATACTAATACAATACCGCTGTGGCATGCTATCTAAAAATTCAGAGCCACTTTTTACATTTGAAAAAGATAAACATGCCGATACTAATGGTTAACATGACTAACAGAATGACTGGGTATCCCCACTGCGATTCAAGTTCTGGCATAAACTTAAAATTCATTCCATAAATACCTGCGATGAAAGTTAGCGGAATAAAGAAAGTAGCGACGATAGTCAATACCTTCATGACTTCATTCATCCTATGGCTAACTGCCGAGGTATAGACCTCAAACAGCCCTGAAACAGCTGATCGGATTACCTCTAACATCTGAATCACCTGACTGAGATGATCGTAAATATCGCGGAAGTATCGGTCTGTATTTTCGCCAAGTAATGGAATTTCATCATCCAAAATTTCAATGAGAACATCCCGTAAGGGGAGAATCGGTCTACGGAGCAGCAGCTGTTCCTCTCTTAAAACATTGACTTTTGCGAGAATTTCTGGTGAAGGGTCCTTTATGATCTCCTCCTCCAATACTTGAATCCGTTCATTGATTTCATTGAGTACCATGAAATAGTGATCAACAATAATATCTATTAACGCATACGCGAGGTAACCGGATTGCATCCGTCGAATCCTACCGTGGGCATTTCGGAGTCGATTTCGGATGGATGTGAAAATGTCGCTATAGTTTTCTTGGAGGGAGATAACAAAATTGACACCGATGATAAGACTAATTTGCTCTCTGGTGACCCTTGCGGATGCAGTGTTATAGTCGAGATTTTTGAGGATAATAAAGACGTAGTCTTCCGAAACCTCGATTTTGGGAAGTTGGGTTGGATTCATCATATCCTCAAGTAGGAGGGGATCTACACCAAAGCACTCCCCAATCTCCTCAATGATAGGTATCTCATGAATCCCTTCAATCTGGATCCATGTTACAGTCTCAGTATCTATGAAAGGTACGCACGCCTCAATTGTTTGGGTTTCCTCTTCCTGAAGGCGTGTCGCATCGTAGTCAATGATAGTAACCCGAACGGGTTCAGTTCGTTCTTCACCAAGGTAAACCAAGGTTCCGGGAGGCTGCCCGACCTTTTGCGTATATCTTTTAAATAGGGTCAACAATGGAATTTTCAACTCAGCACCACCGAATAAGTTATCTTGACATAGCGATCCAAGAAACGAAATAGCCTAAGTAATCAATGGGTATATATTAATATAGCAGAAACCATTTTGTCAAATTAAATCAGAGATGCTGTAGAGCAGTCTATTTTTGCCAAAGGTGTTGGATAAAACTCATGCTTTGTCCACTTTGAATTTTAGAGTAGCGATGCAGTAACCTCGCCTCCACTCTTTAGCCCGGGACGTGTTCAGACCCAATTGTACGTAAACTTAAGTGATGCACAAGAACGGTGCTAACTATTCCAATCTCCTAAGTTGTTGGTTTCCTGTGCATCTTCGTGCCGAAAATGGTAGGAAACATGCCAAGTTTTTCGCAAAAATGACCGCTTTTCACTGAAAAACGGTGTTCGTGCGTCTAAAATCACATAGGTAGCAAGTTAAGTTAAGATATACTAAAGTTTGGACAATTTCGGTTAGGTTCATGCCGGATTTTCAACGCATCTCTGATTTTTTCTCAAAGTTTCTTACACAAACGCAACTCAAAGAAAAATAAACGCTACTGTACCAAGCAGCAGTCCCGTAGGGTTTATTTGCTTGGGTGTTTCTTCACAACGTCTATAAAAACGGTATACCTACCAAGTCCTAAACCCGGTAGGGGAGATATGTCTATCGTCTTATAGTAAAATCCGAAAATAAATTGACACTCAATGGTATTGACTCCACACTTCCGATCGTAGGGGCTGGGTGACCCAGCCCCTACGGTCAACCGCGTGTCGAAATAATTATGGGCTTTACTATAAAACTGTCCAAACTTTAGTAAGTTATAAATAACGCAGATGTACAACATCAAAATTCGGTTTTTTAGAAGATGCGGTAGTTGAGTACAACAGTAAAGTTAGTAGCGATGTCTTCATCAGGTACGATTTCAATTTGTTGTGTTGCGACGAGGTTAATGTTATTTTCAATGTAGTAGATGAACGCAGCCCCGAGTGAATGGCTATTCTCAATATTCCCTACTTCCGGTTTATCCAATCGAAACAGATGTCGGAGACGAAGGTCAATACGGTTGGACAATTCGTAGGAAATATCGCTTGATAACGACAACGAGAACGCCTTTCCGATGCTATCAAAAGGCGTATTGATTGAAAGCCTCTCGCTAACTTGCCATTGCCACGCGATAGGACGCGCATAACTTGCGGTCACATCAAGATTCGCGATTGAACGTTCCTGGTCCGTATAGGGCGTGGTAATATCGAATTTAGAACCAAGTGCTACGTCCCAGCCATAGAACCGATCTGCTATTTCCTCACGTTCAAGAATCTCCTCAATCCGAAGGATCCCGATCGCACTGAGCCCGTCTGCTTCCAGAAGACCGGATTTGGTCATGACCGCTTCCATGTCTTTATACCACTCTTTTTTGTAGGTCTCGCCGAACTTGTCCTCATATTCGTCTTCGCGCTTGATGACCTGACTCAACTCAAGAATGATGTCTTTCGGTAAATGATCGCTCAGTTCTCCCTCTTTCATGAGGAATGCTTCAATACGGACGGCTTTTGCCAGCGCAGTCGCTTCGATAAATCGACCATATCCTACCCCAACAGTCACGGCAGAAGTCGGGCGGTCGTATGCCTTGCTCATGTCTGAAGTGGCACGGACAGAACCAAAACTATCTCTAAGAAATGGATTGTTTTCCATCAGATACTTTTTGACACCGACATCTCCATTTATTTGATAACTTGTATCGTACGCATCGGTTTCTATGTTTCTATCCAATAAACCAGACCCAATAATATCAACCGAATAGCCAAAGGGCAAGGAGTCATAAAACCTTTTGTAAGTACCACCAATATTTCCTTTGCTCGTCGTTGCGTTTGACCCTGTTGTCGCATGATTCATGGAAAAATCAATGAGTAACCGGTCCGCAGCACTGATTGGAACTTGATAGTCCGTAACGGATACTTCTTGTGCAAACACATTGCTAGTAGAAAGGCTGAGTCCTCCGAATAACACGAGTGATACTCCGAAGAGTGTGTAAATACATTTTTTTAACATGATAAGTCTCCTTGTTATTTTTAACTGTTATGGCAGCCAATCAGCTGCCGGTAGTAATTTACTGAGTATCTGCTTTAACACCAACAGAGGCATCCATCATCCGGAGAAGCGTGTTGATTTCATTAGCATCCCAAACTTCATCATCGTTGGCTTCTATTGCATACCTGCCAACAACTTGAATCTTGCGGAGGCTGATTTTCCCCGCGAGAAAGCTGAACGGGAGTTGCATGCCAGCGGTCTTGACTCGGTCAAATGTCGCCTCGATGTCATGTCGGTCCACGCCTTCATGTGCTTGTCGAATCAGCGCGTCCTTTACCATATCCGCTCCGAAACCGAATAATTCTTTGATGATAAACCATTGCAAAACTGTCAGACATACTGTAAGGATTAAGAGAACTGTTAAACCTTTGACGATATACCGCTTCCACTTCCCGTTCTGGGTAGTCATGTTTAATATACCTCCGGGTCAAATTCCATATCTGTCTCTAACATTAACCCAAGTCGCTACTAATAATGCTATATCTTCTCCTGATAAGAGTGATTTCAATGAAGCTGGTTATTTGGAAACAAAACTGCTCCAACCCACTTTGATCCCGTGCCACAAACTTATGGCATTTGTCAGTAACCCCGACAGTTGATTTCGGGAAAAGGCGATCTGTGCTACGGTCTCTACAGATAAGGACGTTGCAAGAAAGTAAAAATCCCATCATAAAAAGGAACTGACAGAAATCTCTTTAAGAATATCAGCTTGTCTCTGCTGAAGATCTCGGAACAACTTTGTCAACGCTGGCATATCCGACAACGCTCCTATAAAGTGCGGGTCCATATCTATTTCTACTGCCGTTAAAACAGAATTCACCGTAATCCTATCTAAGGAGCGAGACGGAATATACCCGTGTGTATCGCCTTCTACCTCATAAATTAATGCTGCAGCTTTAAACCTTTCAAAAATTTTATTGACTAACGATTGTGGAACCCCAGCAGCTCTGGAAACATCAAGGGCTGTGCATGCCCCTTCACCCTTGTGGAAATGTGATGCGACGATGAAAAACAGCGTGATAACACCTAAGGGATTGATATAGTCATGATTCCCAATAAGCGACTTTCCATTGACGTATTTCTGACTCCCATAATATTGAGCCGAATTCGTTACTTCAGCACCTAAGAGAATCACAACCCAAGTCGCGTAAATCCATATAGCTAAAATAATTATCATTGCCAGTGTGCCGTAGGTTTCGGTATAGTTCTGCCATGCTGCGGCGAAGTAATGGCTAAATCCGAATCGCGCGACTTGAAATAAGGTGCCAGCGACACACGTCCCAAGTAGTGCTGCACTCCATTTCACAGAGGCATTTGGCAGTGCTACGTACATTCCGTTTCTTTGCTGTCTGGGTAAGGACGCGAAAATTTTTAGGATATTTGCCATTTTTTTTCGTTTTTACAAAAATTTTTGATTTGGCGAAGTGCTGCCATATTCACAGAACTGCCATTTCCACATTGTCAAAGTTTCGCCGGTAATATTTCATGTATTGTACCTTTTTTTCAAGTGCCTCAATAACAGCGACGTTAAAATTCACTTTTTCAAACCTTTGCGCGCTTCCTAACCCGCCTGGGCTGAACACATTAATCTCCATAAGTTTGTCTCCGACAATGTCCAGGCCTACCAAGAACATCCCATCTTGAACTAATTTGGGACGTACCATTTCGACGAGTTCTAAAGCGGTATCCGTAATTTCTGCCTGCCGCAGTTTACCACCTGCGTGGATGTTGCTTCTCATATCCCCACCCATACGGACGCGGCGGAAAGCAGCGTATTTGCCACGATACCGCAATGGCTGTCCATTAAGGACAAACAAGCGCATATCCCCTTCTGCTGCTGCGGGCAGATATTCTTGGGCAATAACATAGCCATCTCTGGCAACGGCATCAATCATCTGATTGATATTTGGGATATCCTCTGGTCTAACGAGAAAGACACTTTGGCCGCCAGAGCCTTGAAGCGGTTTCAGGACGATTGTTCCGCCTTGTTCTTGAGCAAAAGTTTTAATCTCGTTTTGACTTCTCGTAATCAAGGTTCTTGGTCGCACTTCCTCCGGGAACAGTTGAAAGTACATTTTGTTTAGTGCTTTGGCAAGTCCATTTGGGTCATTGAGTACAATGACCCCGTGTCGCATTGCGACTCTTCCGAAAATGAGTCCAGCATTTTGCGCCCAAGGTCTGCCAATAGCATCATCGGCTGGGTTGTTGCGTAGGAGCAGAACATCTAAATGGTCAACAGTAATACGTTCCACGCTTGCGCGCTTGCTCTGCAGGTCATTGAAATAAGTCTCGTGGGATTTGTAATTGCTTCGCGGTGCCATACGGGCTGTCGCGCGAATATACTCATCTGGATCGTAGGCGAGATCTCCGACAGCTATGATCCACGCCTCATGTCCCATGTTAATAGCCTGCATAGCCAACCGAGTTGTTGTGTATCCTGCTTGTTCGGTTTTTAGATCATTGACGAGGAATCCGATTTTCATTTTTTTTCCTTTTTGATGAAATCAAGGACAGACAGTCCTTTACGTAGTGCGTTGAATTTCTCTTCTATATTTGGATTTTCCATATATCTTGGGCGTAGAGGGGCTGGTTTTAGCACCTTACGCCACTGTAATTCTTCAATAATAGAGATGTGTTCAGCTGCAATTTTTCCGACAAAGAGGGGTTCAAGAGCACCGCTTTTTTTGAGGTAGTCTAAGAGGTGGACAAGTCCTCTAAGATAAACTGCATCCTTTGTTAAACCACCACTGCGATAGATTCTCATTGTGATAGTGAATGCGGTCCGTTGCGTGAATAGATATGTCTCGTTGAGTTCTCGAAATGTATCAATAAACGAAGCACCTTCCGTTAAGCACCGCGCGGCGATAACTCGGGCAGCAAGGAGCCGCAATCGCGATAAACTCAGTCCTCCGACGAGATATTCTGAAAGGACAGCGAGGCCTTCTTGCATCTCTTCATAACCTGCGAGCCCGGTATAGAGCATTCGGAATGGCTGAGTTTGTCCATTGAAATATGTAAGTATATGGGTTCCGACTTCGTGCTGGATCAATGCATCCGCACGCGAAGCTGGGATTTTTGTTTTTGCTCCGATGAGCAAGTTGCCTTTAGACACCATAAGTCCTGCGTACATATCATCGCGTATTTCGGTATTGGCAGAAAATTCAGGGCACTGTTGCCGGTAGTATTCAAGTTCTTCTTGAACACGTTGGGAAAAAGCTGCAGCATCAAGCCTCACACTTGGTGTCTTCTCACGACTCCGACGTGGTGTGTGCGCCATTATTTCTTCGGCGAGTTTCAATAGACCATCGTTTACATTGCCAAAAAGTTGTGAACTGCCATACAAAAACTTTGATGTATCAATATTACTGAGCATCGTGAGTTGTATATCAAGTTCATTTCGTTTCTCTCGGAAAAGGTGTGCAAGTGTCGGGTCTTCTATCCTTTCAAGCCGGACATTCCAGAGTTTACGTTTGAGCATTGCTGGGTCAAAAGCGCGTGGACGGTATTTAAAAATCGGTGTCCGTTCGAAAAGTTGACGTTTGAATGATGTGTACGCAGATTCTGTATTGATAGGTGTTACCTGTAGCAGAAAGCCGAATGCGTTACTGATTTCGGCGAGTTGCCTGTCGATTTCCCAAACTGCTTTTACGACAGCTCGGCGTCCTAAAACATGAAAGTGGGCAGGACGATGGGTCGTTTCTGCTCGTGAGAAGTGAAAAAAGGTTTTCTGCAACGCGCGAGTCAGTTCACGGGCAAGCGTCCGTCGAATTATGGGGAATACTTCGCCTGTTTCAGGTGAGCGATAGATCGGACGCACCTCAAGACCGATTATAGCACCTCCGATTTCCTTGAGAAATTCAGTCGGTAGCAGTGGGGGTAGACCCACAGCGGCTATTGTTCGATCGCGTACAATGTTGACAGTAGACTCCATTTTGTGGACGCGAATGAGGCGAAGTGCCGCCGCGAGTGTCTCAACAGTTCCAAACGGACTCAGGGTTGATTGTGTTGCAATTTGGAATTCGGGGGCACGCGTGAGTGGGTTGGTATCCTTAACGTTCTCATTTTTAGTGCCGCTCCATATCTCAAAAAGAAGAAAAGCACCAAACTCAACAGATAATGTCTGAGCAATATTCTGGAGGAGTTCGGATAGACCTGCGCGAATTCGCCTGTCCCCTGAAGCGATTAAGTAGGAAGGTTGTCCCATAACAAGACGCCCTGTGTCGGTATCTTCATACTTTGGTGGATACCGATAGACACACAGAAATGGCAATTGTCGGTCAATATGCAACCGGCCACCATCGGGGAGGGTCCGACGCACTGCCTTGTTTTCGGCGAGTCGAGTACAAACCGTCCTGATAAATCGTTGGTTGATAACTTTGCTAACAGATTTTGATTGATCGTTCATTTGCAAATTTCCCTTAAGTGACGCTATCAGTCTTAGTCCCGTTCATTCAATGTGCCAAGTTCTTTTAATATACCTGGAAGTGTAGCGTGTAGGGCATTTTGAATAGTGTTAATTTGTTCCTTATCGGGTTCACCTGTCCACTCGTCCATGAAGAATTTTTTGAATTCAATGGCAATCGCACAACCAGAGTTTGGAAAGGATTCATGAATCCAACGTGAAAAGTGTCCGCCTCGGAATTTGATGTTTTTCCTGACGTCAAGGCGTCTACCCATAAAGTCAAAGTTCCGAAGGTCTTTCATGAAACAGTCAATCAGGTGCCCCCATTTCTGAAGATCCAT
>JAJEGI010000112.1 GCA_022819945.1 Candidatus Poribacteria bacterium | reverse complement strand
TGGCACGCTCCGCTTTGCACCACTCAACAGTTGGCCCGACAACGCCAGCCTTGATAAGGCTGTCCGGTTGCTCTGGCCCGTCAAGCAGAAGTACGGTCGGAAACTCTCAATGGCAGATCTGATAATCTTCGCTGGGAATTGCGCCCTCGAGTCGATGGGTTTCAAGACACTTGGGTTTGCCGGCGGACGAGAGGATGTCTGGGAACCTGAGGAAGACATCTATTGGGGATCCGAGACCACGTGGCTCGGCGATGAACGCTATACCGGTGACAGGGAATTGGAGAATCCGCTCGGTGCTGTTCAGATGGGATTAATCTATGTGAATCCACAGGGTCCGAACGCGAATCCGGATCCAGTTGCTGCAGCCAGAGATATTAGAGAAACGTTCCGGCGCATGGCAATGAACGACGAAGAGACGGTCGCACTCATCGCTGGCGGACACACATTCGGTAAAACCCACGGCGCTGCGGATGCGGACGAGTACGTCGGCCCCGAACCCGAAGGTGCCCCGCTCGAGCAGCAAGGGCTCGGTTGGAAGAACACCTTTGGCAGCGGCAAGGGCGGCGACACAATCACCAGCGGATTAGAAGGTGCCTGGACAACCTCGCCAATCAAGTGGGACAACAACTTCTTTGAGAACTTGTTCAACTACGACTGGGAACTGATAAAAGGTCCCGGTGGCGCGTGGCAGTGGACTCCCAAAGATGAATCTGCACAGGACACCGTACCGGACGCTCACGATCCCTCGAAGAAGCACGCACCCATGATGCTTACAACCGATCTGTCTCTGAAGGCGGATCCAGCCTATGAGAAGATTTCCAGACGCTTCTATGAGAACCCGGACGCGTTCGCAGACGCATTCGCGAAGGCGTGGTATAAGTTAACCCACCGCGATATGGGACCTCGCACACGGTGTCTCGGTCCCTGGGTTCCAGCGGAACCGCAGTTGTGGCAAGACCCTGTCCCTGATGTGGATCATGAATTGATTGACGAGCAAGACATCGCTGCCCTCAAGGCTAAGGTCCTTGAATCAGAGTTGTCCATTTCTCAACTCGTCTCGACCGCCTGGGCATCCGCGGCAACATTCCGTGGTACCGACAAGCGCGGTGGTGCGAACGGCGCACGTATTCGTCTCGCCCCGCAGAAGGATTGGGAAGTCAACAATCCGCCCGAACTGCAAAAAGCACTCGAGACCCTCGAAGGGATTCAAGCGGAATTTAACGGAGCACAGTCCGACGGGAAGCAGGTCTCGCTCGCTGACCTGATCGTTCTCGCTGGGTGTGCAGCGGTTGAGGCAGCCGCGAAGAATGCCGATGTTGATGTCCAAGTTCCGTTCACACCGGGACGCACGGATGCCTTGCAGGAGCAAACCGATGTCGAATCGTTTGCTGTGCTTGAACCGACTGCCGACGGATTTCGCAACTACCTCGCAAACGGACACCAGAGAACAGCCGAAGAGTTGCTCGTAGATCGCGCACACATGCTGACGCTAACCGCACCTGAGATGACGGCACTCGTCGGTGGATTGCGTGTCCTGAACGCAAACGTCGGTCAGTCCGAACTCGGCGTTCTCACAGACCGTCCCGAGACGTTGACGACGGATTTTTTCGTGAACTTGCTTAACATGAACGTCGAGTGGCTGCCATCCGCTACAACCGAGGGTGTGTTTGAAGGACGCCATCGCTTGACAGGCGATCTCAAATGGACCGGCACTCGGGTCGATCTCGTATTCGGCGCAAGCTCTCAACTCCGAGCTATTGCAGAGGTCTACGCATGCGATGACGCGCAAGAAGCATTTGTGCGGGACTTCGTGGCTGCGTGGAACAAGGTCATGAATCTCGATCGCTTCGACCTCGTCTAATCTCAGCAAAGTAAGACAATGGGAGCGTGGAACCTCACGCTCCCACCACCCTCAATTTACTTCTTCCATCTTTCCCATTCTTACTGATAACGAATGACAATCAACACTCACCCTTTCCATTCTTCCACCTTTCTTGTAGGAACGAGTGTTTTTGCTTGGGGTTTTTACTTGGGTATTTCTGCGGATTTCTTGTCGCTCGCGACTTATACTGATCGCTGACCACCGACTGCCGACCTCCAAAGAATCTTGTTGATTTCCTTCCAAAAATATGAGAAAATACAGACACGTCCGAATCTTATCACCTTGCAGACAGGAGAACCATGAAAAACGATAAGAAAACGATCTTCGGGTGGTGCATGTATGACTGCGCGAATTCAGCCTATATCACCACTGTGATCGCCGCCATATTGCCGAATTATTTCGCGAAAGCTATTGTAGGCGAAGCAGGTGTGGACATTCTCGGCATGAATGTGAGTGCAACGGCGTTGTGGGGCTATATGTTGGGAACCGCGGCGTTCTGCGTGTTCCTCTTTGCACCCGTGCTTGGCGCGATTGCCGATTTCTCTGCCGCAAAAAAACGGTTTCTTATGGGATTCGCTTATATGGGCAGTATCTTCGCAACGATGCTCTATTTTTGCGGGTCCGGTGATGTCGGATTGACGATTACGCTATTTCTCGGTTCTCAAATTTGCTTTGTCGGCGGTAATGTTTTCTACGATGCGTTCTTACCACAGATCGCCTCCGAAGACAAAATGGATGCCGTTTCTGCCAGAGGATATGCGTTCGGGTATGTCGGCGGCTCGCTGCAA
The DNA here is from genome assembly GCA_022819945.1 of Candidatus Poribacteria bacterium. Classification (GTDB taxonomy): domain Bacteria; phylum Poribacteria; class WGA-4E; order WGA-4E; family WGA-3G; genus WGA-3G. The sequence continues at coordinate 28,496 of JAJEGI010000112.1, read as the reverse complement.
TTTACCATTGCCCTCGCCCTCGTCGCTACGCAAAAGACACCGGAAGGCCAAGCGATGGCGGCACGCATCGGGATGGCGATGACGGGAATCTGGTGGGCAGGGTGGACCTTGTTGACACTGAAATACCTAAAAGAGGAAAGAACGCCGTATCAACTGCCAGAGGCACACCGCAACAAACCCAAACCTATTGCCTATCTCATCCTCGGCATCAGTCGGACGCTTTCAACCGCGAAACGGGTCGGACGCTTTAAACACCTCACCCTCTTCCTCATCGCCTATATGATATACAACGACGGAATCCACACTGTCACCAGTATGGCGACAATCTACGGCACAGAAGAGTTAAAACTTACAACGACGGCACTCATGGTAACGCTCCTACTTGTCCAGGTGGTCGCAATAGGTGGCGCATTGATTTTCAGTCAGCTCGCGAATCGTATCGGCGCGAAACGCTCCGTGATGTTCGCCTTAGTTCTCTGGAGTGGGGTTGTTACCTATGGCTATTTCATTCATACCGCAACAGAATTTTTTGTTTTGGGAATAGTTGTTGGGGTCGTCCTCGGTGGAACACAAGCGTTGAGTCGTTCCTTCTATGGCGCGATGATTCCAGAGCAGGCAAGTGCGGAGTTTTACGGATTCTATTCCGTCTTCAGCAAGTTTTCCTCCATTTGGGGACCCGTAACGTTCGGTGTTATCGAACAGATCACCGGCAGTGCCCGTCTTGCCATCATTTCATTGATGATTTTCTTTATCGTCGGATTGGTGCTGCTCAGTTTTGTGGATGAGGTGAAGGCGAAGGCAGATAGGGATAAGTTCGCATTCTGATTTTTTAAGAAAATATCGCCTATTTCGGCGGAAATACGAAAAAAAGGAAAATTCCTTAAAAATTCCGCAAAAAGCCCTTAACTTTTTCCGTTTCATCCTTATAATTAATATAATAACGTAAGTTGCCACCTGTAGCACAAACTTTCCAGTTTGTGCCCGAAAATGCCGCAAACTAAAAGTGGACGCTACAAAATGCTTGGATAATCGACATTTTTCAGTGAAACACAGGAGCTATTGGTCTAAAATCTTGTTAGTAGCAACTTGGGTTAATTAATAAGATAACGGACATTTCATGGATGGTGAATTGATATTTTCAACTTTCCTCAGAAAAAGGAGAAGACAGATGTCAACTACAATTCGCCCGAGAGGTATGGGATCTACGAAATATCGCCAAGTATTACGAATACATCTTTTAGCCATATTTGGATTATCCATAATATGTGGGTGTTCCGGATTGGGATCGAAAAAAATTGAACGTCCCCAAGTTCCGCCCGATCTTCCGTTTGCTATAGTTTGGCTACAACCTGAAGAAAAAGCTGTGAGTATTGATGAGTTGACCGAGCGAGAATTGTTGGGACTCGTTCTGGTTAAGAAATGGAATGAAGGGGACCGTGGTTTTGTTGGCGTTAGCATGAATGATGGCAAAGTCTATTTGCACTATCCTAATGTTGTTTATGTCAAATGGGAGGATACCGAACTGCCTGATGGCACAACCACTAAATATGCATCTTTGGTTTATGGCCCAGGAGGTGATAGCACAATTTCAGACCAAGTCAGCGAGGGAATACTTCCCCCAGGGGTCCAAGTATTAGACATGGATGATTCGGGCATAGATCCGTATGCGTATCTATCAAGATGATGAGGCGGTTGTTTTAGACCCGATAAAACCGTTTTCAAGGAATTCATCGTAGGTTGAGTTGAACGGGGAGAAAAAAAGGGACGGCGTAAAGCCGTCCCTTCCTACGTTAACGCTATCGTGGCAAACTGGTGCGTTTCCGAAGCGCGCCCGCAATGCGTCCGTTAATTCGACAATTCAAAGACAATCGGGAGTTCAAGTCGCAGGCTGTTCCCCTCTTGCCCTTCAGGGAAAGCCGGATAAGGCACAGCGTTTTGGACGGCAGCGAGTGCAGCGTTGTCAAGTGCCTTTGACCCAGAAGAATCCGTGACTTCTGGGTTCCGGATGGTGCCGTCTTTGAAAAGCGTAAACCGAACTGTTGTTGTCGTTCCGTCGTCGAGATTCCGCACACGTGGCGGGAACCGTTGGACCTGTTTTATCCGATCCCGGACCGCTTTCAAGAATTCGTTAAACGACTGTTTCGCATCACCCAAGTTGACGGAAGCGAGTTCCAAGTTACCCGGATCGTTGAATTCCGTTTGTGCCAGACTTGTGCCCATATCCATTCTCGCCACCAAACTTGTACTTTCAAACTTCGGCACCTCAAATTTTGGCATCGTTGTAACGATGCTTGCTTGTCGGGACGATGCGAACAGATTTTTGCCGATGCCAGCGGTGCTCGGTGCTATCACAGGACGGGTAGGCGTATCACTCGTTGGCAGCGTGAAACGGGCATTTCCTACCGGAATCTTAGCACTCGTTGTGACAGGTTGCCCCTTCGGTACCCGAATCTTAGAAAACTTTGGCTTGCTCGGTTTTCGTGTTGTTCGTGGTGGGGTTCGGCGTTTCGGCTGCGGTTTCTCGGCTTCCAAAACGACACTCTCTACTTTATCAGTGTTCATCTCCAACACGGTTTTCCGAACAAAGTAGACAGCACCGATGATAATCCCGACTGCGTGGAGTCCGATGGCGAAGCTGCTTGCGATCCGAATCGCTTTCCTTTTCCGTTGTTGGGCGGCTTCTCGATTCTGCCGTTGGACATCAGCCATAGTTTGCTTCATATTTTTTCCTTCCAGCACTTCTAAGCGTGCTATATCCCTAATTAGTCTTCATAACTCAGTAACTTATATCTGTTGTCTTTAACAACGATCGAGCCGAGAATCTTCAATTCCTGCTTTTTTCCTTCAGCGTTTTGTAACGTCAAAACGGTGCCGCGTAAAAGTTGGAATCCTTTGTATGTTTCCTGCGGTCGATCGAAGCGGATGTTCACAAACTTCAGAGTTTGTCCTCCGTAGCGGTCAATCCACTTTTTCATCCCGATATTACATTTCTTATTCATATTTGACCAAGCGAGATCGCTCGGAAAATTGCTTGGTGGCCGACTTGCGGGAAATTCGGGCCAAATCCAGCCGAGAAATTCTTCGCGTTGCACCCGCAAACGGTTCAAATGCTCAATATCCTTGCGGTTAAGTGCGTCAACGACTGCCAGACCGAGTTGGTCTGGTGAGTGTAGGGGTTGCGTAACCCAACCCCTACGATTTGGTTTCTCACAGCCCACCATACTGCCGAAAACAAGTAGTATGGTCAAAAGCATATAAGATGTGCAAATAATAGTGCGTTCACTAATTCTGTGCACTCGTTGTCCACCCGGTTGTCCAATTATTCGATGGGCTTACACCACCGATGAAGTCAACTGGTTCAAAGAAACCATCAACCGGTGGCGATGCTGCGGAAACAGCACTACTGCTGACACCCGGTGTGAAATCCGGAGCAGTTTTGTCGAACGGTGCAACCAAGCCTGGGTCGGTCTCTTCGTTATCGTTAGCGGCGGCAAAACCGGCTTCATCAAATCCGTCATCTTCTTTTTCATCACCGAAATTGGTGCCACTATTTTCAAAGAAAATGCTGTTCTTGACAACTAAATCGCCGTTATTTGCTTGGGCATGGGACGACTCGCCATCAATGTCAAGTCCGATTTTGTTGAATCCAGTAACGATGAAATTTGCATACGTGCCAGCGGCACCTTCACGAATCAACATCCCGTTATCGCTTTCCGGACCTGCTGGATCACCGACGAGCGTTACGTTATAGATAGTCGCTGCAGAACGAGGTGTCGCTTCGTTATCTTTACTGCTATTATCAACTTCAAATCCGTTATCCGCGTCATCACCATACTGCTGTGCGACCCAGAATTGACCTTTACCCGTCCAGCCGTCTGTCCAGTCGAAGGAGTCGTCGCGAGCGCCCGTCACGAGGGCATATTTAAGATTGACCGTGCCACCGAAGAACTCAATGCCATCATCTTGGTTCATGTGGACTTGAACATATTCTACGACTGTACCGGATCCAACACCTTGGAAGGCAATGCCGTTCAATTCGTTATCAGGACTAAATTCGATACCTGCGTACTCAATACGGACATAACGAAGCACACCGCTGCTGTCTGCGGGATCATTCCCACCGAACGCGCCGGTGTCGCCTTCACCGAAAGTTTCACCTTGGTTGGTTGGCGCGTTGCCGTTGATAATCAAGCCACCCCATTGTCCACGTGCACGGCTGCCAATCGCAGCGTCACTTGACATAACAATCGGGGCATCTGCTGTGCCATCTGCCATAATTTTAGCACCTTGAGCGACAATCAGTGTGCCATTGCTTGCCTGCTCACCGTAGATTTCAACACCAGGTTCAATCGTTAACGTTGCGCCACTTTCAACAAATACGGCACCCTGCAGGAGATAATCTTCGGTTTCTGATAGTGTCCAGGTGCCGCCCAAATGTGAACGTAGTTTCTGTTCGTAATATAACTGATTAACTTCTCCTACTAATACCCGACGTTCAGATTTAGTAAGGTCTTCCGCCTCAATATCGGCTCTGATGCCTGCAATGATTTCATCAAGCTCGCTGTTACCTCTGGCAGTGAGTTTTCCTTGCAAGACCACTAAGGTCCGACCATTATTGTCTACACTTATTTCCGGGTCTTCTGTAACATCAACAAAGGCATCTTCCTCATTTTCGCCACATCCGACAAAACCCAACGCTACGCCAACAGCGAAAATCGCCATTAACTGAAACAACCAATTCTGATACAAACCCTTTTTCCTTATCGATGCAGGACTGGACTCAATATTTGACATTAACTAACTAAGCTCCTTTATTGTTTTTTGATGCCTAACCGATCAGTCGGACAGGCACTGATGGTTGCGATTTGACGATGTCTATCGCCGTTGTAAATTTCTATAATAATTAAGGATACACATCAATTGTTACAAGAAAATGACAATATTATGATTTTTTTGCACTTTAAAAAAACTCTTTACTGACGGTTTCCGACGGAAACCGATTGCTGACCGCCATAAACTATAAATTGTAACTGATGCCAAACGAAAACGATCTACCCAACTTGTACGCAAGATAGGTTGCTTCTCCTATCTTGTAAAGGACATCGGGATCAAGTAGGTTTTTCGCCGAAACGCTGAATTTGAAATGATTTGCAACCGTCCGGCTAAAACTTGCATCCAATTGCCCACGCGGTTGCTCATACACATCTGGCACACCGTGATTCCCCACCTCAGAGAGCCTACGTCCGAATATGTTATATGCAACCGCACTCGAAATGCCCCAGTTCGGATCTTCAAAACCGACAGAGACGTTGACAATGTAGGGACACTGTCCCTGTAACGGACGTTCCGAAGAGGTCTGGATGCCGACATCCTCGGGCAAAACCACCTGCGAGGAAATCAGTGCGGCGTTAGTGTTAACCGAAAATTTGCTTAAAGCGTCTGTGAGGACACCTAAATTCTGGCGGGCTTCTATCTCCAAGCCGTAATTGTGCGCACCTTCCGCGTTTTCATAAGTGATTCGGACTTCAGCCTGCGGCTGAACAATCTGTTCAATCGGCTTTTGGAACCGCTTATAGAACGCACTGACCGCCAAAATACCGCCGATTTGTGGAAAAGCCTCCCAGCGGAAATCGAAATTGTTGATCTGGGTCCGCTCTAAATCCGGATTGCCGAGAATTGTTCTACCGCCAACGAAATCTGTGAACTCAAACGGTGCAAGTTCACGGAAATCAGGGCGTGTAATCGTTCGAGATGCCGCGAACCGCAAATTCATCCGCTCCGTTAGACGATACGTTACATTCAAACCCGGCAGCCAATCCAATGTTTCCAAATTTGCGTTGATCTCCTTTCGTGAGGCAGAAAACGGATCGTAAGTTGTAACCTTTTGATCTGAAGACTCCAATCGAACACCAGTCATGACCTGCCATTTGGCACTCAGCGGCAGATCAAGCATCATGTAACCCGAATAAATATTTTGGTCTGCCAAGTAGTTATCGGTAGAGCGGGTAGACTCACGCAACTCAAAAACACGCGGTGCTATATTTTGGCTTTGGAACAGGATTTCGGGTGGGTTGGATAGATTGACGGTAGCGTCTACTTGGTCAGAAGGCAGGAATCTAAATCTGCGTACATCAAATGTCCGCGCTCTGTCTCGGAGTAACCCACCAAATTTGAAAAGACCTTCCGTGCCGACGCGAACTTTCCAATCGGCGCGGGCATTGTATTCATCATCCTCAAGATCGAAAAAGAATCGGCTCCCACTCTGTGTGACATCGCGGAATGTGTATGTACCATCGCCTCTATCTTCGTAGATATTCTCACGTGTATCCGGTTCATCTCGCGCCGCGCGCGAATATGTCAGCCGCCATTCCATAGACACATCCGGTTGTTCTGGTGCTTCCAGTGCAGGTTCGCCGAAATTGAAATCATGTGTGCCTGCAAGTTGTCCAGAGAAAAGTTGGCGTTCAACATATCGGAGACGCGTACTCCGCATATCCGTGTTTCTATCGGAATTGAAGCCTTCCCATGTTCGGGTTTCATCTTCAGCGGTATGCGTGAAAAGCGTCCGTAGACTGGTCTGGTGTTCGGGTGAGAACCGAAGACTCGTGTTTAGGACAGTCCCCCACTCTACCTCGTTTCCGGTCCGTTCAATGTTATATGAGGTTACGGGTGAAAGCGTCTCGTTCAGACCGATACGGAAGGCGTTACGCACCTGCGTACCGTAACTGTGGCTGTTGCCGTAGGAGATGACCCCCAAGTAACCGAACTGTTTGCCAAAAATGGTATTGCTATTGCCGAGGCTGAATTTATAGCCTTGATTGACAGGCAGTGCCTGCCGTTCTGGCGACCAGACGTTCTCAAACGATTGTCCAAACTCCTGAATCTCCGCAGGCGTAAAGCCGGCCAGTGTGAAACGTCCACGCTCTCGGATAGGCACATCGGCGGCTCGATCTTGAATGATGTTCGGGAGTTTACGCGAACCGTCATCAAATCCCAAAAAGTCAAAGTCGCCACCCGGATAAATCAAACCCTCTTCCCCGGTTGTCTGTGTGTTAAAACCCGTTGACATGGATAAGGACATCGTCAACTCTTCCGGGAAATCTTTGGTAAACACTTGGACAGAGCCACCAGCGAAACCGCCGGGTTGGTCGGGTGAAAAGGTCTTTACCGTCTGCAAACTCGCGAGAAGGCTTGCAGGGAAAATATCCATCGGCACAACCCGCCTGTTCGGTTCAGGACTCGGAATTTCGACATTGTTCAGGAGGGTGTTACTGTAACGCTCTCCCAACCCGCGCACGAATACATAACGTCCACCAACAATGCTGACACCTGTCACCCGTTTAATAGCCTCACCGGCAGACGAGGCAGGAAGTCGGCTAATTTCTTCTGTACTGATGCTGTCCTCGATTCGCGAGCTGCGCATCCGTTGCTCAAGCAACCCACGCTCACTGGCTTGACTCAGTTGAACCGGCATCTTGATCGCATCCAGTTTCACGACTTGCGGCACCAACTCGACGCGAAGGGGTTCTGGTGTTGCCTCTGCTGTTAACTGAAGGTCGGTAATAACATAGGTATTATAAAAGGGCGCGCTTGCATGGATTTTATAAGTGCCGACCGGGAGTTCCAACGAAAACGCGCCTGTTTCGTCGGTCGTCGTTCGGATCTGGCTATCAGCAACCCGAATTGTTACTGCTGTTACCGGCAACGCAGTGTCGCTATCTACAACAATACCTGTTATTTTCATGAGTTGTTGCGTTTCATGGTTATCAGCACTGACTTCACAGTATGCGAACACTATACCGATGAACAAAAGCAACAGGTATCCGATACAAAGTCGTCCACCGAAGCGTGGAACTTGCAAACCCATATTAAGAAGTCCTCTCATTTTATCTTTAAGATTTCCGCAATGTTCTTATGAACAACTACTACACACACCGCTGGCGAGGTTTGAAACCTCGCCAGCAATAGCGGGTGCGTAAGTCCTAATCTTTGTATTCCTTTAGGCAAACTTGGAATCCTCTTGTAATTTTATAATGTTGGTCCAATGGTAACAAAAATTATAATCTCCGAATGCAACAAAAATGTGTGTTTTTTTTGTCAAAAAATAGTAATAATTGTCAGCACTCAGTCCGATTTTTCTGCGAAAAGTCTTTCAGTTAGCAGTTGTCAGTGGCCAGTGAGTCAGTAACCAGGACCCAGTTACCAGTTAAGAGTGCCTCGCAGTGAGAGTCTGATTCATCAAGTCTTTCTCTTTCTGGTAACTCGTAACTGGAAACTGGTAACTATTCCTCTGGTAACTCGTAACTGGAAACTGGTAACTATTCCCTTGATATTTTCGTCTATAGGTTCTATAATAATTAAGCGGAGGTTATTCGGTTATGTGGAGGGCGAAACGATGATAGGCGAGCTGCTTCGGAAAAGTATTCATTTATCAGGACTCACTTTACCGGTTATCTATCTCTTCTTAGATAAACCGATGATGTTAGTGATTACTGGCATATTGACTGCGGGCGCGCTTATCGTGGAATTAGTGAAATGGCTCTCTCCAGATTTTGGCGCGTTCTTTTTCCGAATTTTTACCCCGCTCCTCCGAAAGCACGAGCGTAAAGGCGCCATGACAGGCGCGACCTATTATCTGATGAGTGCATTCCTGTGTATCCTCTTTTTTGCGAAAACACTCGCTATCGTTTGCATCTTTTTCATGGTATTAGGAGATATGGCAGCGGCACTGGTCGGCAAAAAGTGGGGTAGAACGAAACTCCTCGGATCAAAGAGTTTAGAGGGGAGCGCTGCGTGTTTCATTGTTTGCGCCGCAATCGCTTTAGTTCAACTAAATCCTATTATCGCAATCGTCGGTGCCTTCGTCGCAACGATTGTCGAACTTATTCCCGTCCCGATTGACGATAACCTCACAGTGCCGCTCGTTTCAGGCGCAGTGATGCACTTCCTGATGTAAAGTAGCAGTCAGAGGAATGGTTATCAGTTATCAGTGAAGAAGTTACCAGTAACCAGTGAAGAAGTCTCTTTTACTGGAAATTGGAAACTGAAAACTAATATATGGCACATATCAAACTTGAAAACGTCGTAAAACGCTTCGGTGATGTCATCGCTGTCAAAGATTTTAACCTCGAAATTGAGGATAAAGAGTTCGTCGTCTTTTTAGGACCCTCCGGCTGCGGCAAAACTACCACACTCCGGCTCATCGCCGGTTTAGAAAACCCTGAAGAAGGCGACATCTTCATTAACGGAGAACGGGTCAACGACCTCTCCCCCGCGGATCGGGACATCGCTTTTGTCTTTCAATTCTACGCGCTCTACCCGCATCTAAATGTCTACGATAACATCGCTTTCCCGCTCAAAGCGGTGAATGTCTCAAAAACAGAGATTGACACCCAAGTCAAGCGGGTCGCAGACATCCTACAAATATCCGACATGTTGAACCGGAAACCGAGTGTTCTCAGCGGTGGTGAAATGCAACGGGTTGCGCTCGGACGCGCAATGGTGCGTCAACCGAAAGTCTACCTCCTTGATGAGCCGATGGCGAATTTAGACGCGAAGATGCGTGTCGATACGCGCGCCGAAATTAAACGACTCCAACATGAAATCGGGGCGACAACCATCTTCGTAACGCACGACCAAGTTGAAGCGATGTCGCTGGCAGACAGAATCGCCGTGATCCACCTCGGGGTTCTACAACAAATCGGCACACCCGACGAGGTTTACAATAAGCCACAAAGCCTCTTCGTCGCAGGGTTTATGGGTATGCCGACCATGAACCTCCTCGACGCAGAACTCACCCTCAACGAAGCCGAACCCGTTCTACGTCTCAGCCACACAGATGTTCACCTGCGACTCTCTTCAGAACGACAGACGCGTATCACTTCAGCGTCACAAGAAAACGGCTTGGTGTTTGGCATTCGTCCTGAACATATTAGTGCCGCGCGTCAACCGACTGAACAAAAAATCTCTGCACAAGTACATCTCATTGAACCGCTCGGGGCAGTGAATATTCTTGATATCCTGCTCGGCACGCATGCAGAGACACAAGACCCCATCCTACTCCGGGTGAGAACACATCCTACCTTCCAAGCGGCGGTAGGCGATACGATCTGGTTAAATTTTGATGAAGCGGAAATGCATCTCTTTGACCGAGAAACAGAACAGGCGGTCTGGTAATTCTGTTTATATAGGATAGGACTTACGCATGCCGCTCTTTTGTACCACAAACTTCCAGTTTGTGACACAAAAACGCTGGATTTTCCGAAAACTTTCATCTAACAGAACGGTTTACATCCCAAATTGCGTAAGTCCTATAGGACTGACCCATTTGCTCTTAAAGTCCACTTGATAAGGGGGATTTAGGGGGCTGATTAACAAATCATCAAGAAATGGAGGATAAAATAGATGGAAGGCGACACGAGAAAAATAAAATGTCGTTTAGCAGCTTTCGACTTAGATGGCACACTCCTCAGCAGTGATCATACATTATCATCAGAAAACCGAGACGCACTTCGGGAATTGGCAGCGAACGATATTCTCGTCGTATTGGTATCGGGAAGGATGCACCGTTCTATTCAACCTGTCAGCGATCAGATCGGGCTTGAGAACCCGATCATCTCTTATAACGGAGCGATGGTACGGCATGCGACAACCGGCGAAGTCTATCATCACACGCCTGTTCCAGCCGATTACGCGATAGCAGTTGTTGAGGACTGCCGCAAGCAGGGGCTACATCTCAACTACTGTTTGAACGATGAACTCTATGTCGCCCAAAAAAACGCATGGAGCGACCTTTATGAAACACGAACAGGCGTTCCAGCGACACCTGTCGGAGACTTACGCGAGTTAGCAGGCGAAACACCGACGAAGTTACTCATCATCCATACACCTGAAAAATTGCAACCGCTTTTAAAGCGTTTTCAAACCGATTACACAGCGAAGCTTTACGTTACGCAGACCCAAGCAGAATATATTGAATTTATGAATCCGGAGGTTACGAAGGGACGCGCACTCTCAGCTCTCGCCAATCGGTTCAACATCCCGATGGATACCGTTGTTGCTTTTGGCGATAGTTATAACGATGAGAGTCTACTCAAAACGGCGGGTTTCGGAATAGCGATGGCAAACGGAGTACCACCGATCCTTGCGTGTGCCGACTATACCACAACGACAAATGACGATAACGGCGTCGCAAAAGCGATTTCGGACTTGATTCTCTGACGCAATAAAACCCAATTGCCTATAACATGTTTTCAAGACGTATAAATCTCTCCACTTGCTGGCAGTTATCGTCTGACATTTAAGTCGTGGAATTTCGTATAGGGAAAATCCGCAACAAGGATGTAGGAATTCCCCTCCTGTTTCAAGTTCATCTTAACAGAGTTGGCTGAAAACTCAAAATACTTCGCCAGCACCTCTGCTAATTCATGATGTAGCCTTGTCATAACCCGGTCATCAACATCTAACCTATCTTGTGTAATGACCAGTTTCAGACGCTGTTTGGCGATACTACTCGATTTCGGTTTGCGCCCGAATAATTGTTTGATGCTAATACTCATCAGAAGACTCCTTATTTCTTTTTCTTGAACCATTTTAAAATATTGCTGAATAAACCCGATTGCTCGAAATCAGGGATCGGGATCCGCTGCCCGGTGAGGCGTCGCGCGATACGCATATACGCTTGCGCCCCAGGTGAAGCGTCTTCATACACGAGTGGGATGCCGCGATTTGTAGAGGTAATCACACCACTGTCTTCTGGCACAACCCCGATGAGGTCAATATTGAGGATATCCAGTACGTCGGCTTGATCCATCATGCTTCCATTCCCGACAAGCTGCGGGGAGAAGCGATTTAAGACAAGATTAATCGGTTCAATCCTGGCATTTTGCAACAATCCAATAATCCGGTCAGCATCCCGAATAGCAGAAACATCCGGTGTTGTGACAACGATGGCTTCATCTGCACCCGCTGAGGCGTTACTGAAACCGCGTTCAATCCCAGCAGGCGAATCAACTAAGACAAAATCGTGGGTCGTCCGCAATTTGTCACAAATCGCTTTCATCTGTTCGGGTTGGATGTCGTCTTTATTATTCTTTTGAGATGCTGCCAGTAACATCAGCCCATCAACACGCCGGTCCCTAACGAGTGCTTTACTCAACTCACACTGTTTTTCGATAACATCCATTGAGGTATAAACAATCCGACTCTCAAGACCCATTACGATATCGAGGTTCCGGAGCCCAACATCTGCATCAACGACGACGACTGTTTTACCGAGGAGGGCGAGCGCTGTCCCTAAATTAGCGGTGGAGGTCGTTTTGCCGACACCGCCCTTTCCTGATGTTACTACAATCACTTTTCCCATAACTGGAACCTCCTATGCTAAAACTTAACAAACTTTTCAACGATAATTACATCTTCAGCCCCGATGCGCGCAATCTCTGGATACCCGCGGGGCTTCTGATTCACAGGTGGACGGTTCACATAGTTGCCTATTTGAAGCTGTAACGGGGCAAGATCCATCGCTATAATCACAGCCGATAACCTACCATTCATGCCGGCGTAAGCACTGCCACGCAGCGTCCCTAATACAACAATATCACCACCAGCCCTCACTTCACTCCCCGAATTGACATCGCCGTAAATAATAAGACTCCCTTGTGGAAATTCCTCCGTTTGACCAGAACGAATTGTGTGGGCGATAATCCGAGACGGTTCGCTATCTCGTGAATCGCGGCTATCCGTCGCAGGTGAAATCGTATGCATTGTTGGCGCAGCGGCTATCGGTGCCGAGACCGACGCGTCAGCGATTTCAATACCACGTACTGTAAGATCGTAGGTCTCCTGCAGTTGTGATTTTAAAAGCGAAACCTCCTCATCTTCTAAAGCTGGACATTTAAGAACAATTCGCACAGATGTACCTGCTAAAGACCGATTCACGCGGGATATCTCCTGCTGAATTGCCGCCTCAACTTCCGCTATTGAGAGGTGGGGCTTGATAATCAGATGCAAGCCGTCTTTATACGCTCTGAGTGCCACAATAGGGTTTGCCATTTGTTATTCAATCCCAACTTTGATATGACTAACGGAGTTCCCGCAAGCTTCCAAGTATTTCGATCCCAACTGCCTGTTTAGTATGAAGACCCTGCCAACTGTGCCAAAACGTAAGGACCTTCAGGAATTACAGCGATTTGGACATCTGCCCCGTATCGGGTTAAGAACTCTTCAATGCCCTCCTGCGCGCTTTTCAGGGGATGCACAAACAGTTTTGCCCGTTGATGGTAAGGAATGCCATCGGTATAAAAGTATATATCCGCCTTCCGAGCAACTTTTGCCAATTCTTCGAGTTGCCACTGATCAATGACAAAGTTCGCAGGGTTATAAAGCCCTTGCACAAACGCTGTTAAATCATCGGTCTTGAAAATTAGGTCAGTAAACGGTTTGCTGCCAATGCCTTCCCCGCAAGCCGCAACAAGCAAGATGCTACCCCCTTGTTTCACAATCTCGACAGCCGTCAGTAACCCTTTGATTGCTTGGTAAAACGTTGCATCCAGAGGATAGCCTGCACTCGAGACGACAACCGCATCCGCTGGCGCGGGGAGTGTAACCTTTGCCTGCTTTTCGACAAATTGGGCACCAACGCGGTGAGATTCAACCACGTCGCCTGCAAAAACCCCTGTGATTCGGCGCTGCTTATCAATCGCAACGTTCAGATTGAAATCAACACCTGCCATCAAGGCGATTTCGGTCGCTTCTCTGTGAAACGGATTCCCTTCCAGAATGCCGACTGACGACTTCGGATGTTCCATAAGTTCGGGACCGTGCATCACTTTCATCGTCTCAATAGAAGCGACCCCTGGACAGACCGCTTTTCTGCCACCAGAATATCCCGCCATCAGATGCGGTTCAATCAATCCAGTGGTAATCTTCAGGTCCGATTCAAGGTAGACCTTGTCAATATAGACCGGTGTTCCTTTCTGAGTCCTGCCTAAATACCCGTGATTTTCTGGCTCCTGGGAGAAATGGTTCAAGATACGGTATGAATCCATTATATATCGCCCGACCATTTGCTCCAGCTCTTCGCCTTCATTAGGACGATGGATACCCGTTGCGATGAGGATGGTAATTTTATCGCGTGAGATGCCTGCGTGTTCAAGCGTTTCCAACAGTGGCGGTAGGATGACTTTATTCGGTACAGGACGGGTTACGTCGGAAATCACAATGCACGCGGACTCGCGACCTTTAGCAAGCACAGCCAAGGGGGATGAGGCAATCGGTTCGGCAATTGCCGCACGAACAGCACCATCTTCATCCGACAACGGAACGCTTTCCGAGATTTCAAGAACGCCAGCAACATTCTTGTCCGGAATCTCAATCGGCAATGTACCGGTTCCGTATCTCATTTCCACTTTCATGTTGAGATTGTCCCTTCAACCTGCTAAATAAAACGCCAATGCACCAGTGTTAGCGCATGCCACGCGAAAATACCACTCCCTATTACAATTATACTCGTTTTTTCCAAAAAATGCAAATTTTTCTTGTTTAATGTCCAGTTTTAGCGGTTTTTCCGACTTTTTTATCCGTTTTGGACAAAAAATATGATCTAAACCGCTCTGTTTTCCACCGAATTCAGAACGCTTGACTTTTTCGGCACAGCGTGTTAAAATTTTATGCAAGATTTGTACCTAACCACACGTATTTCGCGCAAAATCTAAACAGGAATTACGCATTTTTCTATGCACTGCAGGCGGGGTTTGAAACCCCGCCTGCAAAGGGGAATGCGTAAGTATTATTAAACATAAAACGGAGAAAGTCATGCATCGCATTGAAGTTACCACAAAACCGAACGGCGCGGGACGCAATTGGTTAGAAGTCGGTCATTTTGAAACTGACGCACTCGATCGCAAGCAGTGGGTCAAAAAGAACGTCCCGCATCAAGATTCAAAGTTAACTGTGGATAGGCAATACTCCGCCCGCGGTGAAACCATTGATTGGATCGTCATCATCCCCGAAAATTATCCTTTCACGCTCGTCAAGGTTACTTATGACCGACTCAACCCAAGAGAGCTTGAGGTACTCTGGTCCCCAGATGGAACCTCCGAATCCGAATCCGAAACGGCGCGTGAAGATAAGATTAAACGCGTTTTTGAACTCGCCGCCGACAACGACGAGTTGACAAATCTGCTCAAAGAACTCCTTCACCAACCATAACGTTCCGGTCCCCACGGCTTCGTAACCAATTCCTGTTTCGCCATGATCATCGTTTTGCTCGGTACATCGTCGTATAAAATTACCCCCGGTCCAACAACACTATAAGACCCGATCCGCCGCCCCGGCATAATAATAGCATTCACGCCAGTTCGGCAGTAGTCCCCCATGTAAGTAGCGTTTGCACCATAAGGCGGGACTTCGTAACGTCCTTCCACCTGTATAGGTGTATCCTTATCGTCAAATCGGAGCGTTCCACAAAC
The DNA here is from genome assembly GCA_022819945.1 of Candidatus Poribacteria bacterium. GTDB lineage: Bacteria > Poribacteria > WGA-4E > WGA-4E > WGA-3G > WGA-3G. The sequence goes on along the minus strand of JAJEGI010000112.1, from coordinate 13,026 downwards.
CGTCGCTGCACCAATATCGGTAGCACTTCCAAAAACGCCTGACATTTCGCAGTAATGGTAGAGATAGACCGTATCAAACAGCACACCTGCCATCTCAGCACCGTGTCCAATGATACACCGATTCCCGATCGCACTACTACTGACATCGCAGTAATCGCTAATTCTGCACTGGTCTCCGACGAAGATGTTTCCGTGTAAAATCGCGCCGTTTGTGATGTTATTATTCGCACCTGCGATCAGCGTACCGTTAACCACAACGCGGGGGCCAATCACACTGTTTTTCCCTAACACGACGTGTCCATTGATTTCAGCAGCATCCGAGATCTTCGCACCATCTGCTATTTGATCTTCCGTGACCTGTTTTGCGAGATAACCGACGAGCCGATTGTTCGCTTCCAAGACATGCCACGGCTTATCGACATCAACGAGGAAATCCGTTGTTTCGACTGCCAAAACAGTCTTTCCATCATCTACCATGAGTTGCAGGGATTGCGCGATCTCGGATTCAGGCGGCGGCATCCCCCCGACAGGCACCTTTGTAACAATACCCGGGTTCCGCAACAGATAAGGTGTCGCGCTATTCTTAAAAGCATAAACACCACAAAGCCGATGCGAACCGCCGCGCGGATGTCCTTCAATACCCCTAAGCTTTGAGAGACTCCCGTTTTCGCTACGCTCTTCACCGATACCCGCGCAGAGCCAGTCGCTCGCGTCTTCAGTGTCAAGCGGTTGTACGAGTGCTGCGGCTTCCACATCGGATGAACGAAATTCTTTAATGAAGTTACGGAAATTGTCAGGAGTGGTTACGATGTCACCGTAAACGACGAGATAAGGCTGATCTTCGAGGTAGTCTGATGCCGTCAATACAGCATCTGCTGTTCCGTCAAGCGAGTGCTGTGTGACAAAAACAACGTTGCGTATATCGGCAAGCGCGCCACGCACCTGTTGCGCGTGATGCCCTACCACAACGATGATTCGCTGGCATCCTGCATCGACCAAAGTCTCTACAACCCGACGAACGATCGGCTTATTGGCGACAGGGATCGTGCATTTCTGTCGAAATTCACCATAGGGCCATACTTTGCGTCCTAATCCTGCGGCGAGAACAATTGCGGTATCCATTTTAAGGTCCCTCTAATTTCCTCCATGCGATATGCCGGTTCGTCCATTCCGCCAAGAACGTTACATCCGGGGACGGCGTATCCAATTGTTTCTGATATGGGACAACACCGATGACAGGTACGCCTGTCAATTTCTCGATTTCGACCGGATTTGTCGCTTCAGCGAGTCCGGCACGCTCTGGACGGAGTCCGTTGAGCACAATACCAGCAATCTGAATGTTAAACTGTTGCGCGAATGTGACGGTTAAGAGTGTATGGTTTAGCGTCCCTAAACCAGCGGTGGCGACGATGAGGATGGGGAGTTGTAACTGTTTGATGAGGTGGACAACCCAAAAATCGTCTCGGATGGGGACTGCGATACCGCCGACACCCTCTACTATCAAAAAATCGTGTCTCTGTTGCAATTCCACAAAGGCATTCTCAACACGTGACAGGTCTATTTCTCTATTTTCTATCCTCGCAGCGACGGAGGGTGCCAAAGGATGTCGGAGGTAGATCGGGTTAATCAGGGAGAGATCGTCATCGACCTGTGCAGCGTGTTTGAGGAACCGGGCATCAGCGGTATCGCCAGTGCTAATCGGTTTCATCACACCTACGTCTATGCCTGCCTGTTTAAGCGACGCAGCAAGCCCCCCAGCAATCACCGTCTTCCCGATTTCCGTGCCTGTCCCTGTAATAAAAATGCCTTGTGTCATATTGTTTTTTATTTTACATAAAAGGAATGCTTACGTCAAGTGATATTCGGAGTATTCAGTTATCAGAAAGATAGCCGTCGGAAACCATCGGCTGTTAGCCATCAGTAGGCTCCAGGCCCGGTAGGTTCGGTGTTTTTGCTGGGGTGTTTCTTCAATTTCCCTCCTAACCGAACCGGATTTGCGAAAAGCAGCGCGAAATCCAAGAATTTCTTAAAACTAAATCGTCCTGCCCCGGAATCAGAGCCATTCAATTGTCCATTTTTGATCGAATTTTCACCCCCGGGTCCCGCAGATTCGGTTTGTAACCGCACCGGATCCTTGAAAAAAAGACGTGAAACCCAATAATTTCTTAAAATTGAATGACCCTGAACAGACCGATGTTTTGGCTTGACTTTTCTCTTAAAGCCTGTTATCATTTCAACCATTCAGAAATAGTATTAGAAAGGAAATCTATGGCAAATTATCAAGAACTCGCAAACCTCGTTTGGAATGTAGCCGACGATGTACTCAGAGGACTCTTCAAACAGCACGAATACGGCGACATCACCCTCCCATTTCTGGTACTGCGCCGATTGGACTGCATCTTAGATGAAGACGATCGAAAAGATAAAGCGATCCAGATCTACAATCAATTCAAAGATCAAGTCCCCGAAGAAGCACTGCCCCCGATTATTCTCAGAGAAATAAACGCCAGTTTCTATAACACCTCCCAATACGACCTCTCTCGACTGACAGAGGACCCGACCAACATCCATCTCAACTTTAAAAACTACCTCAACGGATTCAGTCAGGACGTGCGCGACATCATTGATAACTTCAACCTTGACCATTTTATTGAGCAACTCCACAAAAATGATAGGCTGTTCATCTTCTGCGATAAGTTCACTGAAGTCGATTTACACCCGAATAAAGTAGATAACCACACGATGGGACAGGTCTTTGAGGAACTGCTCCGCAAATTCTCGGAGATGTCTAACGAAACCAGCGGAGAACACTACACACCGCGAGATGTCGTGCGCTTATTGGTCTCTTTATTGTTTGCGGAACACAGTGAAGATTTACGCGGACACGGGGTTATCCGCAGCATCTTCGACCCGTGTTGTGGGACAGGTGGTATGTTGACGATCGGAAAAGAATACTTCCGCGAACAGATTAACCCCGATGCCGATATTCGGCTGTTGGGTCAGGAACTCAACGCGCAAACCTACGCAATCTGCAAATCCGATATGCTCATCACAGGAGAAGACCCTGACAGTATCCGACACGGCTCCAGTCTTTCCGATGACAAATTTCAGGGGCAACGTTTCGACTATATGATTACAAATCCGCCCTTCGGTGTCAGCTGGAAGTCTGATGAAGCAGTCGTGAAAGCGGAAGCGCAGACCGCCACTGGCAGATTCTCTGCCGGTACGCCGCGCGCCTCCGATGGGGCACTCCTATTCCTGCAACACATGCTCTCCAAGATGGAGGCTCGTGGGAGTCGCGTTGGCATCGTCTTTAACGGGTCGCCACTCTTTACCGGGGATGCTGGCAGCGGTGAGAGTGAAATCCGACGATGGATCATCGAAAACGACTGGCTGGAGTGCATCATCGCACTGCCTGAAAAGTTGTTCTTCAACACCAGTATCGCTACCTATATCTGGATCCTAACGAACCGAAAATCCAAGGCACGACAAGGTAAGATCCAACTCATCAACGCCGTTGACTTCTTCGATCAGATGAAACGAAATCTCGGAGACAAGAACGCTTTCATTTCGGAGGGACATATCCATCAAATAGCGGAACTCTACACCAACTTTGAGGAGACCGAACACTCCAAAATCTATCCAAACGCCTTTTTCGGTTATACGAAGGTAACAGTTGAGAGACCACTCATCGAAAAGCAGGAGATTCTCGGAACGGAAACAGAAGTCGTTGTCACGGACAAGAAGGGCAATCCGAAACCGGACACCACGCTGCGAGACCATGAGCGCGTGCCTCTCACAGAGGACATTGATGAATACTACCATCGAGAAGTGAAACCGCACGTCCCGGATAGTTGGATAGACAGGAAGAAGGATAAGGTCGGCTATGAAATCAACTTCAATCGGTATTTCTACCAGTATACACCGCTGCGCTCACTGAAGGAAATTGCCGATGAAATGCTGGCACTGGAACGGAAAAGCGAAGGCTTGCTGAATGAGGTGTTGGGATTATAAAAGCAGTGCCTACATCCACCACGTTAAGTTCTTTTCCAAATATTTTAACAAACATGAGATCAGCCGAGATTTTCAAATTTTTTACATCGGGCCCAGGTGCGTACGACTGACAGCATTGTCCAAACTTTAGTACGCTGAAAAAAACGCATAATTTGACAAGGCACCGCACATGTATTATACTTAAAATATGCAAACCGTTGCCAGAGATGTCCGGATAAGGAGCGCGGACGATGAACACAGAAACCATACTTGAGCGGACTACCAGTTTTAGAAATGACCTTTTAAAAGACCTCACAGATACGGAGTTTGCCTTGTATTATTTGGAGGCAGCCTTAGCCGACTATAAAGAAGATGGTAATACAGAAGCCCTCTGGAGGGCACTGCGTGATGTTGTAGAGGCACAAGGCGGAATTGGAAAACTCGCGCAGCGGGCGGAGGCGAATCCTCAGCATCTCAACGATATATTCGCCGCTAAGCAGAAACCGCACTTGGATAATTTGCAAAGCATTCTCTCCGGCCTGGGATTTCAGATTCGATTGGATTTCGCTGAAAACTAACGAAAATCCCTAACTTGTACTGCCACCGGAAATTCGGACCACTCTAAAAAATTATCATGGCATCGTAGGTTGGGTTGAACGGAACTTCAAAAAGCAAGCATATTGTACGTAGAACCTTCAAACCTTCAGGACACTTCAGAACACAGGAACCGAGTGAAACCCAACACTTTTCTGTCAACGTGTCCGAGATGTAGCGTTATGACGTTGGGTTTCACTATGTTTCTGGCTGCATAAGCGGATCTGTTAGATTTGATGTATCTTGGGATACCAACATTTAATTTTTAACACCGTTCAACCCAACCTACGGAACGATACTAACCGCACCGGATCTGTAACAGAAAGCATAAAACCCGCGAATTTCTTAAAACTAAATCACCCTGACTATCTTCCGGTAAAAAGTAGAAAATGTGGTATAATATCTCAAGGTTAAAAAAGATTTTTAACCTTAATCAGCCTTTTCAGAGGTAAGGAGACTCTAAAATGTGTGTTGAACGTTTAACGATAGCAGAAATAGAACGGAAATAGTGGAGGGAAATAGTATGGTAAAATCAATAGCAGAAACGCTTTTTGAAGAAGGCTATGAGCAAGGCTTTGCAATAGGATTTGAGGAAGGCAGAATAATAAGCAAAACAAAAGTTATTCAGCAAGACCTTACAAAAAATATTGAAAAAATTGTTGAACAGGGCATTGCAATAGGTATTGAACAAGACCTTGCAAAAGACATTGCAAAAGTTATTGAGCAAGCCAAAGCAACAATCATTCAGAAGGGCATTGCAAAAGACATTGAAAAAGTTATTGAGCAAGCCAAAGCAGTAGGTGTTAAGCAAGACATTGCAAAGGAGACTGATAAAACTATTGAACAGGGTATTGTAATGGGTATTGAGCAGGGCATTTCAAAAGTTATTGAACAAGTCAAAGTCGAGATATATCGTGCTTGGCACGCAGATTGGGAAAAACGAAGACAGGCAGCAGCAGAAAAAGGACTCTCCTTTAACGACCCGCCGCCACCAAATCCTAATAATAGCAACTCTCAAGCATAGAACGTACGAAAGATTTGCCATACCCCCGGTTTCAGCCGAAGCAATAACCATAGGTGTCAATTTAAGAAAAAATAACCGCCTCCGCCCCAGGACCGGTAGGTTCGGTTTCCCAACCGAACCGGGCTTTGATCGGAAACTTTGGATCCTTCAGACCTCTCTTGAATCCCGTAGGGTTTATTTGCTTGCGTATTTCTTCAGTATCTTTGTAGAAAAACGCCACCTCGCAAATCTAAGCCCCGTAGGGGGTTTTTGCTTGGGTGTTTCTGCAGCATCTACAGAGACCTGTCAAAAAGGTCGTGGAAAATCGCTAAATTAACACCTATGGTTCGGTTTTTGCGGCGTACTCGCCCAGATGCGAAGTGCATCGCGGCGTACTCGCCCAAATGCGAAGTGCATTCCTAACCGAACCGGACCCTCGAAAAACGGCGTGAAACTCAAGAATTTCTTAAAACCAAATGGTCTTGATTGAATCTCAACTTAACTTGTATTGGAACATACAATGTGTTAGAATTCAAGTTGAAGGGGCAGTGCTCAGCAGAGAATCCTGAATTATGGAGACAAAGGATAGAGGATACAATAATGGAACGATTTAGAACGTGGCATGAAATCTTAATTGAACGTCTTTCCGACCCAGAGGATGTTATCGGCTACCTTGAAGTTTCTCTTGAAGAATATTTAGATGATGGCGACAAGGCTTTTTTTCTAAAGGGAATAAAAAATGTAATAGAAGCACAAGGTGGGATTCTTAGCGTTTCAGAAAAAGCTGGCATTGATCCGAGGTTCCTTTCAGACGCTGTCAACAATGGAGCCATACCGCCTTTTCACATCCTTAATTCAATTTTCACATCTTTTGGAGCGGAAGAACTCATTAATCTGCCGACGACCAATTACGCTAATAAATTATGATTACCGAACTCAGGGCGCGAAATTTCAAATCATGGCAAGATACAGGTCCGCTACGGTTCGCTCCGTTAACAGGACTTTTCGGCGCGAATAGTTCCGGTAAAACCAGTATTTTACAAGTCCTGTTGATGCTCATGCAGACTGTGGAATCTCCAGACCGAAATCGTGTGCTACACTTCGGCGATGACCGATCCTTTGTTGATTTTGGCACCTTTCACGATTTACTCTATACACATAATACTGATCTAACGCTCGAATTAGACGTATCATGGAAGTTAACCAAACCCTTATCTTTTGGTAGAACTTCTCTTTTTCCGAAAAATATCAACGACCTTACGTTCCACACAGAAATCCACGAAGAAAATGACCGTCCTCTCGTCGAGCGTTTCCATTACACGACTGATAGAGACGAATTTGGAATGGAACGCGTCATCAAGAATAAGAAAAGCGGAAGAAATCAGTATGAACTCATTCATGGCGATTTTCAGGCGATACGAAACCCCGGACGACCGTGGAATTTACCACCCCCAGTGAAATGCTACGGATTCCCCGACGAAGTTAGCGGATACTATCAAAACCTCGGTTTCCTTTCAGACTTCGTCCTTGCCTTTGAAAACCTCTTCTCAGAGATAACCTATCTCGGCCCACTTCGCGAGTATCCGCGACGCAGTTATATCTGGTCGGGTGAACGTCCTCAAGATGTCGGTCTCAGTGGCGAAGAAGCCATCCCTGCCCTGCTTGCAGCGCGTGCGGAAGGATTGACTTCGCCCCGGCTCGTCAATGTCAAACGTTCTCATAAACCCATTGAGCAGCGGATTTTGGAATGGCTACAAAAAATGGAATTGATTGATTCTTTTTCCCTTGAACCGATCGCTGAGAACCGAAAGGATTATGAATTCCGTGTCAAAAAGAGTCCAAACAGTTCCGAGGTGCTGATTACGGATGTCGGTTTTGGTGTGTCGCAGCTTTTGCCTGTACTTGTGCTTTGTTACTATGCCCCAGAAAATTCGACTGTTATCCTCGAACAACCGGAAATACACCTGCATCCGAAAGTACAATCCGATTTGGCAGATGTGCTCATTGATGTTGTGAAAAATCGGAACGTACAGATTATTCTTGAGAGCCACAGTGGACTTCTGCTGCACCGTTTGCAACGGCGGATCGCCGAGGAACAGATTGCGGCGGAAGACACAGCACTCTATTTCTGCCAGATTAACGACGGCACCTCCGAAATTGAACGCCTCAAGGTGGATGAATACGGCAACATCAGCAATTGGCCGCAAGACTTTTTTGGCGATGATATAGGCGATTTGGTGGAAAAAACGAAAGTTGAAATGCAAAGGCGGAAAGTGATGGCATGATGGCGGTGATTGTAGATACAAATGTTGCGGTGGTCGCCAACGGTCAATCACCGCAGGCTTCCCCTAATTGTGTAGATACCTGTATCAATCGTGTTGAAAGGATTATCCGTGGCGAGGATAAATTGGTGCTTGATGACATGTGGGCAATCCTCGGCGAGTACATGCGAAATCTTCGATCCAGTGGGGAGCCGGGTGCTGGCGATAGGTTTCTCTTATGGCTTTTGAGGAACAAGGATACACAGTGCGATTTGGTTTCGATTACACCTGTCAATGGTTCAGATAATGCGTTTGAAGAGTTTCCAGATGATCCAGCATTGGATGATTTTGACCCGGCTGATCGGAAATTTATCGCCGTTGCATGCGCGCATTCAGAGAGACCACCTATTTTGCAGGCAGTGGATAGTAAGTGGTTGGATTTCGACGATGCATTCCGTGAAAACGGTATTATAGTAGAGTTCATTTGCCAAGAGGACATCCAACGGTTGCATGAAGAAAATTGAGCGGAAAAGTGAACGCTTGCTGAATAAAGTTCCGAAGAGTGGAAAAGTGATGGAATAATAGTTGTTGTAGATACAAATGTCGCGGCACCTGAAATTCAGGTAAAAACTTGAATTTTAGGTACACGATTTAACAATGGAGTGATACTATGAATCAAGCACCAAGAGTATTTATTTCTTACTCATATGATTCCGATTATCATAAGATGTGGGTATTAACATTTAGCAAACGGCTTCGGACTTGTGGTATTGATGTAATACTTGATGAATGGGATCTTAAATTAGGCGGTGATATAGCGGTATTTATGGAATCAAATATTACAGATTCTGATAAGGTGCTAATTATCTGTACAGATCGGTATAATACAAAAGCTGACGCTGGTGCAGGCGGTGTGGGTTATGAAAAAACAATTGTAACCCGGGAACTTATTCAGAATTCGCAATCTGATAGATTTATTCCTATTGTTCGTCAATATTCAGGAAGGGACAAAATGCCCAAATTTATGGGTTCCAGGCGTTATGTTGATTTAAGCGATGAACTAAAATTTGAGGATGAATTTAAAGGATTAGTGCGCCAACTTCATGGACATCCACATCCAGATAAAAACTCAGTCAGACAGTATAGTGATACTAACTTCAACGAAGGTGTTATTGGCAATTTAATAAGAATACCAAGAACTGGGCAAAGAAATTTGCAATTTGAAGGTATTATTAAAGGTGCCCCTTACACGAACTTCAGAGGATGGAAATATACGATTTATCAGACTGCTGACCACGTAAAAAGTTGTGAATATGTGTTACATGTTGACCGTCATTCATCTATAGTTCACTATGGAAGTCCGCAAGATGAGGCACTTACTTTTCAAGATATTGATTCTATCCAATCCTATATATCAAATAATATTGAATCAGATGGAGCAATAATCCTATTAACGTATATAGGTGTAGTCACGGATGAAACATTAACTTAAGTAGGACTTACACAGACAGGCTATAAATCGCCTTACTACAAACAAATATACTTTGGAAGGACGAGTGTTTATCAAAAACAACTCGGTTCGTAGTAGCGCAATTTATTGCGCTTCTTATATTTGAAACCCCTATAAGTTCTAAATCTTCTAATGTGAATTTACTTTTCAGATTTGGTATAATTTTACTGATTTGTGATGCAAATAAACGTTGGCACTTCAACTGATTGTGCTAAAAATAAGAGTCAATAATCCATGAAACATTATATCTCACCGCAAGAAGTTAAGCATTGGATACCTAAGGCAAAATTACATATAAAACACGCTCTACAAGAGCTAGATTATCCTGAATATAAAAATAATCCTGATGCTACCCTGATGATAATGAGCGGTACAGAGTCTATAACCCCTATTTCATATAGTTATGGCTCGTTAGGTATAGCTATTGAACTAATATATAAAACCTTTGCTGTTTCGAACTTTAAACCAATATACTTGGGGACACGAGGTCATAAAGTCGAAGATATCCACAAAAGATTGAACGAAAATACGAAAAAGATGATTAAAGAGTATGCAGTAAATCTAATTAGTTGTTTTAATTACTTCCCTTATGATAACCACGACTTTTATTCCGTAATTAAGGAAATAGATTGTAAAATGGTAAATGCAAACGTTAAGTACAATAACGTTCCACGAAAAGAACCTTTTTATCCCGAAATCAATAAACAAGCATGTTTTGAAGCGTTTGGATATAACAGAACTCAAGCAATTATTCAATTTATGAAAGAGATATCAGAGGTCGCTTATAATATGCTTGGGTTGGCAGGTCACATAATCACTAATACACAAAAAATATGTCCTGAACTTTCACCTGAAAATGAAGGGGACAGAGATTTAATATTTGAAAAATGCTCTCAATTTATAGAAGATTTTGAAATGAAAATACTAGACGACGAACCATTGATTACATCACCTGGTGGCACTTCAGGAATTCATATACAAATACCGACGATATTAATTACTGCCTCTGAGTCGACCATAAATCAGTTATATCCGGATTCATTAAGTATGATTAAAACCATGGGACTTCATAATTCTTTCAATAACAAAAAAATGAGTTTCGTGGTAAGAGGATGGGAGAATGCTAGTATAGTAGATGTATTACCCGATGAAGTTATCAGAATTATTAATATGGCTATGGGTGTGAGTAATAAATGAATTGTAACAGTCAAGTAAATTTTCAGGCGTGCGTTTCTTTGGCAGGAACACGCTTGTATTCCTTCTAAACAGACGCATGTTGGTAACAGTTACCCTTCTTACTAACGCGTCTTGGATTTAGAAAACCGCATCCGCAATATAAGCCAGATAGATAACTAACTTGAGCGCAAATATTCGCTATAACTCGTCAGATCAACGGAATCTCCAGCCTTCAGGCTAGGGAGGAGTCAACGAAAAGGTGTTAGAATTATGATGTGTTATCCTGAATATAAAGAGAGTGGTGTGGAGTGGATTGGGGAAATACCAAAGCATTGGGAAACTAAGGCGGTCTGGATGATGTTTCATTTGGGAAGGGGCCGCGTAATCAGTAACGAAGAAATAGGCAATAACCCTGGGCAATATCCCGTTTATTCGTCACAAACGGAAAACGAAGGCATCATGGGCTATATTGATACTTACGATTTTGACGGGAACTATATAACGTGGACAACAGACGGTGCCAAGGCAGGAACCGTGTTCTACAGAACAGGGCAATTCAATTGTACCAACGTATGTGGAACTCTCTTACCGAAAAACCAAGATTTAGATTTAAGATTTTTTCGACATGCCCTCAACATAGTTACTTCTCAGTTTGTTAGATATGACATCAACCCGAAACTTATGAATAATGTCATGGCTAAAATTCGGGTGCAGGTGCCTTCAAAGACAGAACAAACCCAAATCGCCAACTTCCTTGACCACAAAACCGAACAGATTGACGAACTCATCCGCATCAAAGAACGCCAGATAGAACTGCTGCACGAACAACGCACCGCACTGATAAATCAGGTTGTGACGAAGGGACTTGATCCAAATGTCGATATGAAACCGTCGGGCGTGGAGTGGATTGGCGAGATACCAGGGCATTGGGAAGTGAGAAGAAACAAACGTATCTTCAACGAAAGAGATGATAGGTCAACAACTGGAGAGGAAGAATTGCTTACGGTATCACACATCACTGGGGTTTCTCCAAGAGCAGAAAAGAAAAATGTTGGTATGTTTTTAGCCGAAACTATGGAAGGATACAAACATTGTTCTGTGGGAAATTTAGTTATTAACACAATGTGGGCATGGATGGGGGCATTAGGTATTTCATCGTTTGACGGAATTGTGAGTCCTTCCTACAATGTTTACGAATTAAAAAGTAGTGAATATCTGCCAAGATATTACGATTATCTCTACCGCACTCCAAATCATGTCAACGAAATTATACGTTGGTCAAAAGGGATTTGGACTTCCAGATGGAGATTGTACCCTGATGCGTTCTTTAGCATGTTTACTATAACACCTCCGTTTACGGAGCAAGTTCAAATCGCCAACTTTCTTAACTGCAAAACCGAACAGATTGACGAGTTGATAACCACAGAACAACAAAAAATTAAACTCCTCAAGGAATACCGTCAATCCCTCATCTCCGAAGCGGTAACCGGCAAGATAGACATCCGCAACGAGGTTTAATCCCTATTTTTTCTGTTCTGAGTCGGCGTGCGATAAATCTGTCGTTGATTTTTCAGTATTTCTATGCTATACTTTACAAAACGTTTTTTCAACACTTGGAAACTATAGACATCTATGTCCGAAACACAAGAGACGCAGATAGAACACTTCCCCGACCGTAGCCTCAGACGCTTGCTTCAAGACAAGGAATATGTGCGGGGGTTAGTCCAAATTATCGCACCCGACATCGAGGGGTTCCTCGACTTCAGCCGGATTACATACGAGAAAAGAAGTTTCATCTCTAAAGCACTGCAAGAACGCGAGTCAGATGTGCTACTGAGTGTCCCGTTTCAAGAAGACCCAGATGCCACAGATACCGATGCGCTGTTCATCTATATCCTCATTGAACACCAATCCACAGTGGATAAAACGATGGGGTTTCGGTTATTGTCCTACATGGTGCAAATCTGGGAGTCGCAACGGCGGGAATGGGAAACGGAGAAACTGCCAGAAAATGAAAGACGTTTACAGCCGATCCTACCGATCCTGTTTTATACAGGCGATCGTCCGTGGAGCGTGCCGGTGTCCCTAACAGCGATCATGGATGTTCCTGAAATCTTGGAGCGTTTCGTCCCAAGTTTCGACACGCTGTTTTTAGGGGTCAAGGAGACGGAAGCAGAGGCATTGACGCAATCCGGGCATCCGTTGGGTTGGTTGCTACGTGTGCTTCAAAAGGAGCATTCGGACGAGACAGAGATAAGCGAAGCCTTAGCAGATGCTATGTCGCATTTAGCATCAGTAGATGAAAACTTCGCACCGCAAATTGCGGAGGCACTCCGGTATTTTGTGCAGTTGATATTCCACCGGCGTTCTTTTGAGGAGCGCGATACGTTAGTAGATATTATCAGACAACACATTCAAGACCCTAAGGAGTTAAACACGATGGCACAAACAACAGCCGAATTTCTCATAGAACAAGGTATTGAACAAGG
>JAJEGI010000160.1 GCA_022819945.1 Candidatus Poribacteria bacterium | reverse complement strand
GACGAAACGCGCCGCGAGGTTGTCAAGGAGCTGCTGAAAAAATTACCGGAAAGTGAGCGGACAGTGATGACGCTGCATTACCTCGGCGAGATGACCATCAAAGCCATCAGTGAGTTTCTCGGGGTCTCCCAGAATACCGTTAAAAGCCGTCTCAGCCGCGCACGCAACCGTTTACGGAAAGAGGAAGATGTTGTAATTCAGCAGAACCTCGGCAGCTTCCAGCTCCCGGATAACTTGGCGGAGAACATTATGCAGGAGGTTTCGCGTATAGCACCTGTTCCGCCTGCGGTGAGTAAACCGGTAGCTCCCTTAGCAATTTCTGCTGCCTGCGCTGTTTTGATTTTCCTAATGATCGGCGTTGGCACGCCGTATCTTTCCCGTTTTCAGAAACCGTACAGTCTAAGTGCCACCTCAGAACCGACGGTTGAGATAATCGACGCTGTTTTTGTTGTGGATACCCCGGCGAAGTCTGCGATCCGATATCAGCCGGGGCGTTCGTATGCCCCGGGTAAGAATCCCGGCGCAGGTCAGAAATCCGACACATCGCTTTTTGATACACTGCCAGTCGATACACCAGAAGTCTCAACGCCGAAGCCGCAGTGGAACCAAACGAAGGGCCCCGAAGGAGGGGTCGTCAACAGCCTCTTCATGGCATCTAACGGCGACATTTATGCCAGAGCAGGTGCGGATCTCTACAGGTTAACAGACGATAGAAGCACATGGATACCCGCTAATACTGACGTGTCTCTTAACGGTGCCTCGCAAATGACAGAACATGAGGATACCCTCTATATCGTTTCCGATACCGAAGTCCTTGCTTCCGCGGATAGAGGTAGCACATGGAATTCATTGGGAACGCGTCCAGAAGGGCAATTAATTGGCACTATTATAACGAATGAGGCCCCTGGGGCGCAAGCCAACATTACAATGTACTTAGGGCTTGTTGAAGATGTGTTCCGCTCTGTAGATGCCGGTAAATCGTGGGCATCTCTTGATGATGGAAACCTGGCGGATAAGAAAATTCAGGCAATCACCGCTATTGAAAACACTGTTTTTGTAGGTACCGATAAAGGTCTCTATCGCCACAGTTCGGAAGGCTGGGCGCAATTACCCGTCAGGGAATCCGAGAATATTCGCGCATTGGCAAGTGCTGAACACCGACTCTATGTTGCTGTCGGAGAGGAGATTAAGAGTAAGAACCTTTCAATCTCTATATCAATATCGGCATTGGCGACATCTTATGCCACTCTGTCGCTTTACCGGTCAACAGACCTCGGAGATTCGTGGCAGGCAATAGATATCCCAAAAACAGTTTCCGAGGGAAGTGATGGATTCATTCTTACCACTGGAGCTAACAACCCAAAAATGGATGACGACTCAGAAATAGAAAAGACTCCGAGCATCAAAATGGTGGCAGCACAAGAAAGACTTTTAGTCGTAGATGGCGGTAAGAGCTATTACTCAAGTGATGCTGGGGAAACATGGATGTCTTTAGGTCCAGGTGCCGCATCTATAGGAAATACTTTTACCACTGAGATGGCGGCAGCTATAGGAGCTCCTTCCACCGCTGTTATATCGGATGCGAACACCTTTTACAAAAGTGGTCCATTTGGGGTTCAGCGCTCGACCGATGCAGGCAAAACATGGCATCCGTTTAACACAGGATTGGTCAGGACGGGTGTAGACAGTTTGGTCTATGCCAATAATACGCTCTACGCAAAAACAGGTGGAGAAATTGCTGGTTCGTTTGATGCGGGTGAATCGTGGACCCCTGTGCTACGTTGTCCTGAAATTCTCACGAGTCTGATGAAATTTAACGATGTGCTTTATGTCAAAGGTGTCAATGGGACATCGCCGCAACTTCTTCGCGTATCTGCGGAGGATAACGGGTTAGTGCCTATCCCCGGAATGCCAAGTTTAGAGGGGATAGACTTTCAAAAACTGATCGGTGAAACATTCAAAAACGTCCTTTGGGAACCCCTACAAGATGAACTTCAGGAAAACATTGAAGAAAGGATGAAATTAAAACCTGAAGATTTCGATATGGATATGCTCAGCGCAGTTGCTAATGAGACTATAGAGGAAGGTATCGTTAAAATCATTCAGGCGTATTTCGGGAGTTTTGCTGTCAGCGGTAGTACTTACTATATGGAGTATGACCAGCAACTCTTCAGGTGGAAGCCCGGGACGACTGAATGGTTCAATACTGGCTTAGCGGATGCAAGTGAGTCTATTGATTCTATTGCTGCCCTTGAGGATCAGGGTTCCCTTGGTTTCAAAATTGCAGTCTCCGGTAAAACTGTTTATGTTGGCAAACGGGACGGACATCTCCTTCAATCGTTTGATGAAGGCGACACTTGGAACGATGTTACGACAGACCTCCCGTTTTCTGTTACGCAATTCAAGGCTGCTGCCTTCGCCGGCGCAACGCTTTACGCGGCAACCGATAAAGGTGTTACGTATTCAAGCGATGGGACTCGCTGGCACACGGCAACCGATGCGGAAGGCACCCCGCTTGTCATTGAAAAAATGGCAGTGGACGGTACAACGGTATACGGTGCAACTGTGCAACAGATATACCAATTGAAAGCGAATTCAAGCCGATGGGAAAAAGTCACACCGGAAGTTCCGAGCGCGATCATCTCTCTTGCTGTTGATGATAGGACACTTTATGTTGGGACACCTGGTCATGGCGTGCTACGTTTCACGATTGATTAGTTATCAGTTTCCAGTTTCCAGTAAAAGAGACTTCTTCACTGGTTACTGGCAACTGGTTACTGGCAACTGAAAAACCGATAACCACTAAAAAGGAGATTTAAAAATGCTAAAAATGATTGGACGCTTAAAAACACATTATCTCAGGTTACACCTACACGGCAAAACGATAACGCTTTTGTTCGCAACTGTATTGATGGCGATGGGCTTACAACTGACCCTCCACGCAGCGACCTCTCAGTTTCTCTTTGATATGGACGGAGTTAGGGATCCGGGTAGTTTGGCGGTAAAACTCCAAGACGTGCACGCCGCTGTGTCCAGATCTATCGTTGTGCAATTATCCGACGAAACACGACAATTAATAGATGAATACGATGGTGTGAGCAGTCCATCTGTTGACCTACAGAAGGCACTGCTGGCAGATCTAAATCGACTTATCCAAGCAGGATCTCTCTACATTTTCTACAATTTCACCGATGTTGAACTCAGTGAACAGACGCAGGCACTCATTGCCCAAAATCCGAAAAGCGGAGAAGCATTGGTGCGTCTAAACCGTTTCCTCTTATCGGATGCCTATCCTTATGAACTCGCATCGCTTTCAGAGGGACAGACGCTTAAAGCCCTTAAGGGCATTGCGGCATGCAGAGAAAATTTGAGGCAAATAAAACTGGCACGTGAAAAATATCGGATTGCTAATGCCGATACAGATCCGCAATGGCTTTCCGAACTTTCCCCAGAATATCTGGAGAAAAAAGCACTCCTCTGTCCAGCGGATGCGACAGCGGGGACCCCAGGTGTCTTAACTGAAGGGGCATCAGACCCAGTGTTACCCTGTAGTTACCTCTATGAGATGCGTCCTTCTGAGAAAGCGGATCAGGAATTTCTACTGGCACACGAAGGCGATATGCGTCCCATCGTTCGATGCCAACACCACTTTCTGAATCTAAGTGTTGGTGGAAAACTCTATCGTAACGGACCGCAAAGAGATATTTATACGAGCAACAAAACGGGATTCTCAATGCTGGATGATTATATGAAAGGTTTACGCGCACAGCATGGAGACGCATTTCTCAAAACACAAGAAGGCAGACTGAAACTGAAGCAGGCGACTGAAAAATTTGTCATCAAACAGTTCGTGCCTAAAATGCTGAGTACCCTTAAGGAAGAAATTTACACGCAACTTAAGGCACAGTTGGGAAACAATATTCTTAACACCCAAATGGGTATGGATATACTCAAACAAGGAACCCGGCAAGTGAAGGATCAGGTTAGCACAAAACTTCAGTCGCTACTTGAAGCGCAACTCGGAGCAGAATTCCTTAAGACAGAAGAGGGACAGGACATACTTAAAAAATTATCAGCAGAGATTGATGTTTTCTCCCTCAACGGACACTAATTTACAGAGTGTATCAATATTAAATCTGTGCTTTTGGTCCTTAGATAGGTTGGAAGATTGGAAGTATGGAAGATAATGAACAGTGTATTTCTTGCAAACTTCCTAGCGGAAACACCCAAGCAAAAACACTTCCAACCTTCCGCAAAACCTAAAATTTAGTTCTCAATATTACATTGCTTAAAACAAAAAACAGAGGAGAAATTACCATGTTAATGACACTGATTCAAAAAGAAATTATGCATCATATTCTGAGTGTCCGGTTTGTTGCGCTCCTACTGATGTGTGTTTTGCTCATCCCGCTGACCCTTTCTATCAACCATCGTAGGTATAACCAGAACCTCGTTGACTATCAGGAATCGGTGAATCGCGCACAAGCGGAAGCGAAGGAGAATCCGCCGACTGGGCAGGACCCAAACACGGAAGTCTCTAAACTTTTCCTCAAACCGACACCGCTGAGCGTCTTCGTAAACGGTTTAGAGGAGGCACTGCCGACCTATCTTGGGATGACGCGTAATGGGGTTCGGCAGAGTTCAACGGGACTTGTGGAGGCATCCGTCGCGTATGTATTAGGCAACCTTGATTTCCTGTTTATTGTGGGGACAGTTTTCAGTCTACTGGCACTGCTGTTCACCTTCGATGCTGTTGCGGGAGAGAGAGAGGCGGGAACGCTTCGGATAAATCTGTCAAATTCGCTGCCGCGAGATGTGTTTTTGTGGAGTAAGTTACTCGGTGGATACATCGTGTTCGTTATTCCGTTTCTGGTATCTTTCCTCTTCGGGCTGCTTCTGATCGTATGGCAGGGATTTCCACTCGGTGAGCTTAAGGTGGCACTGCCAGTACTTAGCCTCACACTTATCTCGTTGCTGTATATTGCAGTGTTTTTTGCGATAGGTGTGTTCATTTCGACTTATCTTGACAACGCTAAGACCGCCCTGATTGTCGCTTTTACGTTTTGGGTGCTTGCGGTACTGGTTGCACCCCGAGGGGCGTTTGTGGTCGCTAAACTCGTCGCACCGACCCGAACACAGCAGGCGGTTTATATGGAAAAAAATGCAGTTCGCAATAACCTGAATAAAGATAAAGAACAGAAGGTCTGGGAAAAAATGGTTGAAACCATGGCTAAACCCACGGCTGATGGGGAGGGTTTTCAGCTCGGGCTAAACGTAGGTGATCCAGCATCGCAAAAAAGGATGAATGACATTAAAGGCCCGATTGAAGAGGAGTTTCGACTGGCGTTCCAGAATCAAACGGGCAAGATTGACAGGGACTATCAGCGCGAGAAGGATCGTCAAGAACACATCGGCGAGATGCTCTCTCGAATTGCCCCCACGTCCTCTCTAACCTATTCTGCGATGAACCTGACGCAAACGGGTAAGTTGAAAAGAGAAGCCTATTTTCAAACAGGCGAAAGATACTACAACCAACTTGATGACGAATATTTCAGCGGGATTTCAGACGATGTGCTGTCACAAATAATGCAATTGGGGGCTCGGTTGGATGATTCTTCTGAATCAGAAGCTGAGAAAATTCCGCCGCCGCCAACGCTGACAGAACCTTCGTTATCAGAAACGTTGCGTCAATCTATGGTAGATGTGTGTTTACTCGGTTTTTTTGCGGTAGCGTTTACGACGCTGGCGTTTCTGAAATTCTTCCGTTCTGATATTTGATGCGAAAGATGAAAGGAGTTTCCAGTGAGATTCACACACATTGTAACGCTACTTTGTTGCTTGTCTGTCCCTGCCTCGGCGGGGACATTTATCGAAACCTTCAATGATGGCTTAGCCGATTGGCAGGAACTTAACGAGCATGATGCTGTACCCTGCACATGGGAAATCATTGATGCAGAACTTGAGATGACAAATCCTGGAGGGGCTGCCCGTTTTTTTACGACAGGGGACGAAACGTGGCAAGATTACAGTATCGAAGTTAATGTGAAGCCGATCGAAAAACGCGGGCCCGGCAATATCGGGATTCTCGCACGGGTTAAAGGGAGCCGGGCAATTTGGTGTCTGGTGAGTGACCTTTTCTTAAAAGACCCTGAATCAAAAGTGATGTGTATCAGTCGCGACTTTGATGAAAAAACAGGCGAAGCACTGTACATAAAACCTCACAGGCTTTTAAGATTAGATAAATGGTCTAAACTCAAGTTGAGTGTTAGTCGAGACCACTTCACTTTCTCAATAAATGGGAAAAAAATTACGGAAACAGGAGATCCTTTTATCCTTTTACATGGTGGTGAAGAACTCATGCTAAAGACAAAAGATATTGCGTCTCATCCGACAGGCAGTACAGGTTTTGGGCTTGCGAACTATACGGCGCGCTTTGATAATATCACTATTACCGGTGAAGGTATTCCGGATAAAGGCGGATTGTCAGTAATGCCAAGTGCCAAACTTACGACAACGTGGGCAAGTTTGAAGCGATTTTAGAAAAATTTCGCAGTCGAGACGCAAAAAACGAAATAATAGAATGTAGGGCGGAGCTCTTACGCTTCGTCCTTTTTTGATCGGTAGGCGAGGTTTTCTGGGAAATACCCCAAGCAAAACACCTCGCCTTTTCTCTGTTACTGATATCTGATTTTTTTCCGCTTGCTTCTGTTTATAATATATCTACAATTGGGATAAAAAAAAATAATGCAACCTTTCAATATTCGGAATTCGTCACTTTAATTAAAACATGGAGATGGACGCTTCGGGGGGCTTGTCATGGAACAGAAAGATGCCGAACTGATTCAACAGATATTACAGGGCGACCAAGACGCGTTTACGCCGTTGGTCAACAAATACCAGAAGGGGGTTCACGCGCTTGTATGGCGGAAAATCGGTGATTTTCACACCGCACAAGAGATTACGCAGGACGCGTTTCTAAAGGCATATCAGAAACTCGGAACCTTGAAAAGTTACGAGTTGTTTGGTGGCTGGCTTTATGTGATCGCGTCAAACTTGTGTCTCGACTGGCTCCGAAAGAATCCACCGCCGGAACAATCCTTGGAAGTTACAGATGCAAGCGAGGTGAATCAAGTGTCATATTCTCGGTACATAACAGGACAACAGGCGGCGGAAGCGGATGAGGCGCGTCGTGAAGTCGTCAAGAAATTGCTCCAAAAACTGCCGGAGAGCGAAAGAACCGTGATGACGCTGCATTACCTCGGCGAGATGACGATCAAGACCATCAGTGAGTTCCTCGGTGTGTCCCCGAATACTGTGAAGAGCCGCCTCAGTCGCGCTCGCAATCGTTTAAGGAAGGAAGAAGACATGATTCAACAAAATCTCGGCAGTTTCCAACTGCCTGCGAACTTAACAGAGACCATCATGCGAGAAGTCTCGCGTCTCGTTCCCACTGGACCTGCGGCGAATAAACCTGTATTGCCATGGGCATTCTCTGCAGCCTCTGCGGTTTTGATTTTTTTACTGATGGGTGTCGGTACACAATACCTCTCCCGTTTCCAGAAGCCTTACAATCTAAACGCGACATCAGAACCGACGGTTGAGCTGATTGAGGCACTTTTTGTTTATGATTCACCCGCGAAACCTGCGGTGCGGAATCAGGCGGGAAGTACTGCGACACCCGGTAAGCGTCCGGGGGCAGGTCAGCAACCCGACGCGAAGCTTTTCGCTGCAGCACTGGTTGACGCAGCAGAGGAATTGACCCCTACCCTGCAGTGGACGCAGACCAAAGGACCAGAGGGTGGTGTTGTCAATACTCTCTTCACAACAAATGCCGGTGATATTTACGCAGGGACACCCTCCAGCCTCTATAAACTCACAGCGGATTCTCGGGCATGGAAACACGTTAATACGTGGAGTGCCAGTTCACTGAGTTTTCAAGATTGGCTCGCTGGTGGGATACAGCTGACAGAACACGGGGATAGGCTTTATCTCGCTACGGATACAGAAGTATTGGCTTCCGAGGATACTGGGGAGACCTGGCATCCGCTCGGTCCGCATCCGAAAGGTGCGCCCAGGGGCTTCGCTGTAACCGATACGGGTTTCTATATCGCGTTTATCCAAGATATTTTCTTTTCCGAAGATGGTAAGACATCGTGGGTATCGGTGAAAGATGATTTGGCGTTCGAGAAGATCCGTGCACTTGTTGCTGTTGAAAACACTGTGTTTGTTGGCACGGATACCGGACTTTATCGCCGCAATGCTGAGACTTGGGAGCAGTTGTCCGTAGGACCGGCAGATAAACAGGAGCAAAAACTGACGATCCACGCCTTGTCCGCCTCCGAACATCGTCTGTATGTCGCCGCGGGATGGGAGTTTACAAATCAGGTCGGTGAGCAATTCAAAGCGGTCTTGACAGGCGATAACTGGTGGTCGCTTTATCGCTCAACGGATTTAGGCGATACGTGGTATGACATTAATCCAAAAAAGAAAACGGAAAATGAGAGAGAACCGAAGGGGCGGGTCTCGTTTCAATTACCGTTGAAAAGTGCTAATACCAAACCAGTGGATTTTACCTACTCGAATTTCAAAATAATCACCAATAGATCGACAGTCATGGTAGCGGACCCAGAGGAGCTGTTTTACTCAGTGAATGCCGGCGAGACGTGGACATCCTTAGAATTAAAAAGAGGCATGTCTACTACGAATAATATCGCGCCGCCTATTATCATGTTAGATGCCAATAACTTCTACATCGGTACACAGTCTGGCATCTTGCGCACTGCCGATGCAGGCAAATCGTGGGATCAATTGAATACGGGACTCGCTGGTAGCACTGTTACGGCGTTATTCGCTATTAATGGAAAACTTTACGCCATGAGTATGTTGAACGGGTTTGTCACCTCAATTGACCAGGGCGAATCGTGGACACCGTTCAATCCTACCGGCGATGCGCCGCCTATGTCGGGTATGATGATGCCACCGGTTATAGAGACATTCAACGATACGCTTTATGTTAAAACGATGGCGGCTATGACCCCTCAGATTCTACGCCTTGCCCCAGGGGATGACAAAGTCATTACTATTCCGGGGATTCCTATGATTTCTGAAAAACCTATGCCAGAAAAAGCCGATCCGCTGAATAACGATCTGACAGCCCAGTTAGAACGAAAAAGCGGTAAAATTGTGCGCGATGCACTCAAAGATGCAGCGAAGCAAGACCTTGAAAGCGGTAAAGCCCCGAATGTTGAGGATATCGATTTTGAACAGGTTGATGAAGGCATGAATAAGGCGTTCGCGGAAGCCGCTATATCTGCTATAGCCCCCTTTCTCGGAAATTTTGCTGTTAGCGGTGAGACGTACTACGTCGAATACAAACAAAAACTCTTCAGGTGGAAGCCCGGTATGACGGAATGGCACAACACCGGGTTGGTAGATACAGCTGAAAATGTTTTTACAAGTTTAATGTCGAAGCCTTTCGATTATTCTGCTGGTGCTTCTGCTATTACCAATATTTTTACTGAGATGGGTTTCAAGGTTGCTGTGTCAGGGAAAACCGTCTACGTCGGGAAACGGGATGGGCACCTCACTCAATCGTTTGATGAAGGTGATACCTGGAACGATGTTACTGCTGATCTTCCGTTCTCTTTTTCAGTGTTCAACGCTCTCACCTTCGCAGGATCAACGGTTTATGTAGCGACTGACGGAGGGGTTGCCTATTCAAACGACGGCACTCGCTGGTATGCCGTAATTGATGCCGAAGGTGAGACACTTGTTATGAAGAAACTTGCGGTAGATGGAACGACAATATATGGTACAACTGGACGATACGTGTATCAGTTAAAAGAAAAATCAGACACGTGGAAACAAGCTACACCCGAAATCCCGGATGCTGTGCTTTCGTTTGATGTTGATGGCAACGTGCTTTATGTCGGGACTTCCAGCAGTGGTGTGCTACGTTTTACACTTGATGAATAAAGGAATAGATTGTGTTTGTGTTCCGTTTAGATTTTAAAATATGGAGGAAATTGCAATGCGTCATTTGAAGTGGGTATTCGTCTGTCTTTTGGGTTTGTTCGTTGTGTCGTCTGTTCTTGGGATGGGGTGTACACCCCAAGTCATGGGCAAAACGGGGTTTGATGTTAAGTTATCGATTACAGGTATGACACGAGTCACCTCTGTATTTGGCGTTATGCGGTCGTTGACGAAAGCCGATGCATTGGTTATTGATGATGCAGTCTATAAAGTAACGCGACTTGAGGCACCACTTAACGGGTGGCATTTGGATCCTGATGAACCGCAACGCTTTACTGTTGAAGTGTGGGCACCTCGTGGATCAGACCCTGCACCCGGGACTCATGAGGCAATCTCTGAGCGTGTGAAAGCAGCGTTAATTAAGACCGTTGAAAACTTAGGTTTTCAAGCGAGTGTGGAAAGTATAGAACAGCGTAAAGCCGATCATAAGGTTGTTATGAATTAAATTTGCTATGATGCATAGTGGTCGTTGTCAACGCAATTAAATTATTGTAGGCGCGCTTTCCGAGCGCGCCTTTTTTATTCTCATAAACACTTTTTCTAAACATATCGTTAAATAATGCAACTTTTCGATACTTCAAATCAGTCACTTAAAGTTAAAAGGTCGCTCAATTTCGGAGGGATGCTTAAGATGACCCAGAACGATGTTGAACTCATTCAAAGAGTATTACAAGGGGATCAGGACGCTTTCGCTGTTTTGGTCAACAAATATCAAAAAGGGATTCACGCGCTCGCGTGGCGGAAAATCGGTGATTTTCACATCGCACAAGAGATTACACAAGATACATTTCTTAAGGCGTACCAGAATCTTGGGGACTTGAAAAGCTACAATTCGTTTGGTGGCTGGCTCTATGTGATTGCGGCACGTTTGTGTTATGACTGGCGGCAGAAGAACGCTATGCCGCTGGAATCTATGGATAATATTGATGCAAGTGAGGTGGATCACGTGTCATATTCTCGATATGTAGCAGATAAACAGGCGACAGAAGCCGATGAGACGCGCCGCGAAGTCGTCAAGAAGCTGCTCCAAAAGTTACCGGAAAGTGAACGGACGGTGATAACGCTTTTTTATCTCGGAGAGATGACAATCAACGCCATCAGTGAGTTTTTGGGTGTCTCTCCGAATACTATCAAGAGTCGTCTCAGCCGCGCCCGCAATCGTTTAAAGAAGGAGGAAGATATGATCCAACAAAACCTTGGCAGTTTCCAACTGCCTGCGAACTTAACAGAGACCATCATGCGCGAGGTCTCGCGTATTGTTCCGGCTGCGCCTGCTGCGAATAAACCGGTATTGCCGTGGGCACTTTCTGCGGCATCTGCTGTTTTGATTTTCCTACTGATGGGGGTGGGTACACAATACCTTTCCCGTTTCCAAAAGCCTTACAATTTAGACGCGACCTCAGAACCGACAGTTGAGATTATTGAAGCAGTATTTGTTTATGATTCTCCGACAAAACCTGCTGTTCGGAATCAGGTGGGAAGTTCTGCTACGCCGGGTAACAGTCCGGGGGCAGGTCAGCAACCTGATGCACAACGCTTCGCTGCTGCGGCGGTTGATGAAGTGGAAGTTTCAACCCCGAAACAGCAGTGGACGCAAACAAAAGGACCGGAAGGTGGTATGGCTACGGGTTTCTTCACGACGAATTCCGGTGAGGTTTACGCGGGGACATCAACGAATCTTTACAAACTCGGAGATGATGGACGTACATGGCGACGCGTCAACGCCGGAAGTGTCGGTTCACTGAGCCTCCAAGATTGGATAGGAGGCGCGGTACAGATGGCAGAACACGGTGATAGGCTTTATCTCGCCACCGATACAGAAGTATTGGCATCCGAAGATAACGCGGAGACGTGGCACGCGTTGGGTACGCATCCAGAAGGCATTTCCAGAGGCTTTGTGGTGACCGACTCAGGATTTTACCTCGCGCTTACTAATGGCGTTTACTACTCGAAAGATGGTAGACCCGCATGGGTAGCACTGAAAGATGGTATGAGGTTGAAGAAAATCCATGCCCTCGTTGCCGTTGAAAACAGTATATTCGCTGGGACCAATAGCGGACTCTATCGACTTAACGCTCAGTCTTGGGAATTGTTGTCAGTGGGTCCAGCAGATAAGCACGGTGAAAGACCGGTGATCCACGCTTTGGCTGCTTCAGAACATCGCCTCTATGTTGCAGCAGGCGGAGAGTTTGAAAGGGGATTCGGCGCGCTATTCAGGTCGAGAAAAACAGACGATGATTGGTGGTCACTTTATCGCTCAACAGATCAGGGTGAGTCGTGGTATCCTATAGATCCATGGGAAAGGCAGGAACGTGAGACGGGTAGACAGCGGAAGGGTCGTCAATTTTCCAATACCGGTCCATTACGGGGGGCAGATGACCTTCCGACCGTCAAGGTATTCACAATGGGCGCAGGGGTTATGGTGACGGATGCAAATGGCGAGTTTTTCTACTCCACAAATACCGGAGAGACATGGACTCCCTTAAAGGGTGCGTCAGGTTCGGGTGTCGCTGCACCGCTACTGATCGCCGATACAAACACTTTCTACAAAGGCGGAGCATCCGAAATTCTACGCACAACCGATGGCGGAGAATCTTGGCATCCGTTTAACACGGGGTTCGTTAACACACCTGTTACAACTCTAATTGCTGTTAAAGGTAGACTCTATGCAAATGATCCAGCGAATGGATTTGTCACTTCAACGGACGGCGGCGAATCGTGGACAGAACTTTCAAGAGATATTGACCAAGGTGTCTTGATCGCTGCATTTGACGATAACGTGTATGGGAAAAAAGGAAATGCTATGAATTTACCTTCACCGCTGCTTCGCTTATCTACGGAAGATAATAATTTAAAGTTTATTCCCGACATGCCAGGTTTTGAGGGAGGCAATTCAGGTAATACGGGACAGATGTCGATAGACGTGCCTGAAGAAATGATGATCAAGGCCTTACAGGAAGCATTTCCAGATAAAGTTAAGCAAAATATTGAGGATCTTGAACAGGTAACTGAGATGCTCAAGGGGATCGATCCTGAGCAGTTATCTGACCGGGTCATTGAAAAACTTGAGGGTAACCCCGATTATGTCAAGCTAAGAAATGGTGCCCTCAATAAGGCTTTTCAGGAACAAGTTTCAACGGGTATGCCGTCGTTTTTTGGTAGTTTTGCCGTTAGTGGCGAGACGTACTACGTCGAATATGGGCAGAAGCTTTTCAAGTGGAAACCCGGTATGGCTGAATGGCACGATACCGGGTTAATAGATGAAACTGAATTTGTTTTTCCTGTTGACTATTCTGCTGAGGCTTCTACGTCTATGAATGTCCTTGATTCCATAGGTTTCAAGATTGTTGTGTCCGGTAAAACCATCTACGTTGGAAAGCGCGATGGACACCTCGCCCAGTCGTTTGATGAAGGAGAGACTTGGAACGATGTCACTGCAGAACTTCCGTTTGCTATTACGGAGTTCAAGGCAATCGCCTTTGCTGGACCAACGGTTTATGTGGCAACCGATAAAGGAGTTGCCTATTCAAGCGATGGCACTCATTGGCACTCGGTAACCACCGATGCTGAAGGTGAGACCCTTGTCATGGAGCGGTTTGCGGTAGAAGGAACGACGGTGTATGGCACAACGGGGCAATATGTGTATCAGTTGAAAGAAAATGCAAGCGTATGGAAACAGGTTACACCTGAAATTCCGGATGCTGTGCTTTCGTTTGCTGTTGATGGCAACGTGCTTTATGTCGGCACTTCCAGCAGCGGCGTGCTACGTTTCAGGCTTGATGAATAATTGCGGCATTGACCCAGTAGGTTCTTCAAAAGGCGTGTTTTTAAGCGCGCCTTTTTATCAACCGATCAAGAACAATGGCTGTGCAACGTTTTCTTTCCTATTTTGCTGGGGTGTTTCTTGTAAGCAAAACACCAAAATTTGTTAGTAGCAACTTGGGTTACCTTACGAAGGTTGATTACATCCGTTAATTCATGGTGCTTCGGTAATTAGATCAGGATTTTACGTTTTTTTAAATTATGCACCCTTTTTGTCTCTGAGATGCGTCTATATTAACAGAACCTATTGTGAGCAACAGCGAGAAAAATTGCCGTTTAAGATAAACCTTATGAAAAATGTATTAGGAGATTACAAAATGGATATTAAAGACTATGATACGACAATTCGGCTGAAGCCGAGCAAAACAACCCTTATCTTTGCTTATGTTAAAAGAGCCAACGCGAAATTGGATGTGGGTGACAATATCGGTGCCATTGAAGATTATAATGCGGCGATTCGTCTGCAACCGAAAAATTCTGTTATTCTTACTGTTGCATACCTCAATCGCGGACTTGCGAGGTTCAATATGGGTGACACTATAGGCGCGATTAGAGATTACAGCGTGGTGATCCGTCTGAAACCGCAAAATGTGATTCTTGCCAATGCCTACGTCCATCGTGGGACCGCGAAATCTAAATTAGGGGACAATATCGGTGCGATCAAAGATTATGATGACACGATCCGTCTTGCCTTAGAGAATACTGATTTTGCTGCCTACGTCTATACTAAGAGAGCCGCTGCTAAGTTGGAGATAAGCGACAATGAAGGTGCGATTGAAGACAGTGGGACAGCGATTCACCTTGATCCTAACCTCACTGAAGCGTATGAGATCCGAGATGCCGCAAAGTCGAATCTTGATAAGCATGCGGAAGTCGTCTAAGACTACGATATAGCGATCAGTTACTGGACGAACCACTATTGGCGGGGTTTGAAACCTCGCCAATGCCTAACACCTACCGATATTATCAATCTTTCCGTTCTGCATCACGCGTTTAATGTCAACACGGTTCACCTCAATCCGTTATAATTGATCGGAGGTCGGGAATCGGAGGGTTTTGCTGGGGTTTCCCCTTCCTAACTAATAGTAAACACACACAGGTAGGCGCGTTTTGAAAGAATGCTGGGGACAATTTTCTTTTTTGAACGGTCTTTGAAAAATTGTTGTCTAACTAATGATACGACAATTCCCCACATAACTATAGTAAGTTGAACAATCAGCGATCTACTGTTGATCAACGTGCTATCAAAACGAACCTACCAACAGATGTCCATATCTGTTTATATTCACTCAGGACTTACGCACCCCCCTTGCAGGCAGGGTTTCAAACCCCGCCTGCAGTGCGTCGGATGTCCGTTATCATGAAAAAAGGCGTAAGTCCTGTTCACTATCGTTTATAGGATGTGAAATATGAAAAGGCAAAAATACACAAATCGTGCTTTACTATTATCACTCAGTCTACATGTTATTTTGATGTTTGTTTTCTCAGTGTTTCTTGTCGATCGTTTTGATGCGGAGGACGAGAGCATATCTGCAGAAATATTGGTGGCGCGTCCTGAAAATGAGGTCAGGCAGCCGGTTTTGACTCGGCGTGCCCGTCTGAGACCGCGGATGGCATACGCTGAGGCATCAGAGGTTCCATCTACTTCGCCGACTTATGAACTACAGGTCAATGTGCCTAAAGCATTGGTTCACGCCGATGTTGTTCCCGATGCCGTTACAGACACCAATATATCGGAAATAGATGAACTCAGCCCTGTCTCCAATATCAGTGTTGGCGAAGATATGGCAGCCAAAATACTTAACAACGTAGACCCACGGCCTTTCGATGGCTATGCACAGCATAAAGTCGGAAACACAGCAAAAGTACTTAATGGTACAGACACAGGACTTGGGCTTTTTGACATAGCAGTGATGCCGGGACACGGTTTAATTGCAGAGGTGTTCGTCCCTGGTACTCCTATCCACCAAATGCCTAATTTTGATGGTATGCTGCCTGTCTATACGTTTGTTGCATCACACTTAAATGTCCCCACACGAAACTACACTAAGGGATTCCCGATGCCTGACATGCGATTTGTCGTTGAGAATTTTGCGATTCGCTTCCGCGCCGAATTGAAGATTGACAGACCCGGACTATACACTTTTTTGCTTAACTCAGACGACGGTTCACAGCTCTATATTAACGGAAAACTTATCGTAGATAACGACAAGATTCATTCAGCAAGGAGTAGGCAACGCACTATAAAACTTGGCATAGGCATTCACCCTGTTGAGATTCGCTATTTCCAAGGCCCCCGATATGCCATCGCGCTACAATGGTTTTATCGGCCACCAAATAGTCCGATGAAAGTTGTGCCACCTGAAGTTATCTATCGACCCCACGAACCTCAGTCCCAAGCGGATTAAGAAACTGCAATAAATCCTGAAAGGCATCTATTAAAAGTATGAGAAAAAGTATCGTTATTACACTCCTATTGCTAATTACATCAGGAGTCGTGCCTGCTGAAACACCTGACGGCACAATTGCTTTTGATTATCGGGACGCGCCACGTGCCAAATTTCAATTCCATTTCACTCGTGAGCTTATCACACTCGCCGCCACAACAGCACCCTTCGACTCGGTCGCGAATCTCTATATCCACACATACCATTATGACGCGGATATTTTTGATAAATTTGTTCAGTATTATGGTGAAACTTTGAAAGTAGGAAACTGGCGAAGTTTACATGAAGGTAGCGATACGTTTCTCTATATGCTTGAGGCACCAAATGAACAGAACGAAGCGTCAAACGACACGGTTTGGGGGATCTTTGCGGTTGTAAAAAGTGATAGCGATGTCCATCTGTTGAACATCACCGGTGATATTCCGCGGCAACAGATCAGACAACTTTTAACAAATCTGGATCAACTTGGTATTGAAATCCGTGCCTTTAAATCGCTGAGTGCGTTTAAGTTTCAGGAATCCGAAGAAAAACAGGAACCGATGCTGCTGCCAACCCTGTTTCGCCCCTCCGGTAATCAGCCAAATTTTTTTAGCATTCGGTTTGGAAAAAAAGGAGAATCGTCAAAGTTTGGTTTGAAGTTTTCTATGAGTCAGAATGAAAACCTTCGGGGGGATTGGCGTTACTATGGACATCCGATTAAGAAAATCCATATTCACTCGGATAGCAAAAATAATATTACCCAAATCCGCCAGGCACTTCAAGAGGGATCTACTGACATTCAAGAGGTACTGAATAACCTTCCATCACCAAACACACCTGAACACAAGCAGAAACTTATTGTGCGCGCATGGGAACGTAGTGCTATAATTATCGTTGGGAACGTACCAGATCATAAAAACGAGCCTTCTATGCTTTCAAAACAGTTTCGGACCGACGCGGGAAAGCCAGTCCATGAGATACTGATTGAAGGTCATCAAAGCACACATCCCGACACTGTTAGGAAAACACTTGAAGAGGGGCCCAAAGAAATCGAAAAGGCGATCGCAGCATTACCGAGCACGATACCGGATTTAGAAGGGGCACGTCTTCGAGTTGAGGAAAAAGATTCGCGGCGCACTGCTATAATCACAGTGACCGAAAAACCGAAACCTTTGCGTTTTCATTTTCAGACAGAGGTACCCGTAATTACGTTTAACCGCGTCACTGGATGGGGAATCGGTATCCAAGCTGAATCGGTGCTACGCGAGGGTAAGGTAAATACTACAGATTTGGGGCAGAGTTGGCCACGGATACAAAAGGCACGCTCCACCGCTTTGGGACACAATTGGCCATCAGATCCAAACGGATCACGCTTTTTTGGCGAAATTGGCTACGGATTCGGGAATAAACAGGTCTATTACCGAGTCGGCGGCGACGCTGTTACGCGAAAACACGACTTGTGGAATTTTGGGTTAACCACCCAGTTCCAACGAACTACAGACACAATTAATCCAGACTTTTTGTATCATAAAGATGCCCCGGGGGAGACATTCTTTCGAGTTTTGGGAGGACCTGATTATCTAAATTACTATTTGAGAACCGGGATTGAAGTCGCTTTGCGATGGGAACCGATGATCCCGAACCATCTTTTTAAGCTAAGTCTGCTTAATGAAACACATAAGAGTTTGCGAAAAAGCACCGACTGGCACCTTTTCAATTGGCGTTCAAATTCCAAGGCAAGGGAAAATCCAGAGATCACCGATGGTCAGCTACGAAGCGTTACGTTTAGATACGATTTTAATACCCGGAACGATTACCTCGGTTGGTACAATACCTTTTTCGCTGAGCATAGCAATAGTACCATTGGATCCGAATTTGATTTTACACGGTATCAACTGCACCTACGATATGCACATTCGTTTGGTAACCATCGGATACGTACCCGTGCAGTCGGCAGTTTTTCAACCGCGCCACTGCCAATTCAACGCCAATTTACTATCGGTGGCCCAGGGCTGCTGAACGGCTATCCACTTTACGCTTTTGCGGGTGATCAAGGATTTCTTTTTAATATCGAATACTTCTACAACTTGCTGGGGTTAATGGACTGGGAACACGTATTAGAGTTTTCTGATATGGATCTTTTTTTACTGATTTTTCTTGATGCAGGGCAGGCGTGGAACGTGTCTGACGAGAAATATATTTTTCAACCCAAGAGCGATGTAGGCATCGGTCTGCAGCTCGGTGAGACAGACGCTATCTTGCGATTTAACGTTTCAAAAGCCTTTGAAGCGGGGCAAGGCATTCGTTTCAACACAGTGTGGTTTTATAGTTTCTAAACAAAATTAATTTTGCTTAGGTGTCCTTCTAACTGGACTGCTTCAAATATATGGGGTATCATGAAATGAGAAAACATACAAACCATGCTCTTCTACTATCACTCGTTCTGCATATTGTGTTGGTGTTAATGGTTTCGCCATTTTTTATCACGCATTTTAATCCAGAAAAAGAGCGTATATCTGCGGAGATACTGGCAGCGGATCCCGAAAAACGGGTGAAACGACGGATTTTACCGCCGCGCCTGCGTCCGATGCCGCGAGCGGCAAATGCAGCGGCATCATCCGATTCACCTACTTCGCCGACGCATTCGCCGCGTGTAAGTGTCCCTAAAGCACCCGTTCATGATGATGTTGTACCTGATGTCGTCATGCACACCGACATACCGCAAACAGATGAACCCAGCCCCGTATCTAATGCCAGTTTTGGTGAGGATCAGACAGTTGGCGGTCCCGTTGTTATTAAAGGACAACGGAGAAAGGGCAGTGGCGGTGCTAATGTTGGGCTCAACGGACCCGCGCGACAAGGTAGCGGCATTGGCACACAATTTTCGCAAGGGACAGGGGCATCAGAAGTCGGGCTCGAAGTGCCTATCAAAGTGCCGAGTCACATGGAAGCCGGACTCGGTATCTTTACGACAGAGGTGTTGCCCGGACACGGATTCGTCGGAGAGGTCTATGTTCCGGGAGGTCCTATCACCAAGATGCCCAATTTTGATCATTTGGTACCGATCTATACCTTTGTTACGGCAAACTTAGATGTCCCGACGCGAAACTATATGCAAGGATTTCCGACCCCCGAAATGCAGGCTGTCGTTGAGAATTTTGCGATCCGCTTCCGTGCAGAATTAGAGATTAAAACACCGGGTATATATACCTTTCACCTTTACTCAGACGATGGCTCACAACTCTACATTGATGACGCGCTTATCGTGAATAATGATGGGATCCATCCAACAATAGGTAGATTGGGACGTAGGCGGCTCACGACGGGTATGCATTCTGTTGAGATCCGCTATTTCCAAGGGCCTCGACATGCGATTGCGCTGCAATGGTTCTATCAACCCCCAAATAGCCAGAGACAAATTGTGCCGCCCGCGGTTATCTATCATCCCGACAAGCCGCGGATTCCAAACGCATTAAAAAAACTACAGCAACGGCTGCGAAACATTGGAAAAAAGAAGACTAAAAATCTCGGAGAACTTGAATGAAATATATCGCTGCGAATGCTTTAATGCTATTGCTGTTTCTGATATGCTATGCAGTCAATTCGCAATCGGACGACGGTACTGTCGCTTTTGATTGTCCGGATATATCATCACCGCAATTTGAATTTGATTTGAATAGCGATGTCATCGCACTTGTCATGGAAGATCCGACCTCAGATATGGTTCCACTGTTTAAAAGCGTGAGCGATCTGTATCTTAGGAGTTATCGGAACCGGTCTGACAATTTTAAGAAGATGATTCAACACTACAGTGAGACCCTGAAAGCACGTGGCTGGCGCGCATTAGGACGTATCTCGCAAACGAATCCTGAAAAAACCAGACTTCATCTCTACATTCTCCAGCAAAATGAAATCATTAAAGGCGTTTTCGTTCTTGTGCGAAGCAAGGACGGAATTTACTTGATAAACATCGTCGGTGAAATTCCGAGAAAGCAACTCGGCCACTTGTTGCTAAACCTCAATCAACTCGGTATCGAGATCCCAGAATTGATGTCGCTAAAGCCTCGTGATTTAGAACCCGCACCGCCTCGTGCCCCTACCACATCGAAACCCACTGAACCAGACGCTAATCCGTCTATTACAGAGCGAGAGAGAGGCGTAGAGCCACCCGCACAAGAGACACCTGAACCGACAAAACGTTGGAATTGGAGCTCCGATGGTAAGCCGATCCATGAGTTTCGGATTCAGTCTATCCCTACAACACCTAAAGGGATCGATCCGAAGAAGGCTGAAGAGACACTGGCAGCGGAAAAAGCCAACATCCTGAAGGTGCTTGAAAACGGATCAGGCGACATCATATCGGTTCTGCCTACTTTGGGAAGCGTGCTCCGCAGTACTTCCAGAACGTTGACCTTGCGCGTTGTAGAAGAAGGCGAGAAGCGCGTCGCAATCATTAACGTGGTCCCCACGCAAAAAACATCAATCCTGAAATCTATGAAGATTTCGGGTCCTAATGGAACCAAGATAAATATATCCGTAGACGACATTTTTTCTCCACAAGGCTCTGAGGCTGAGACCCCGTCTGAGGCAACACGATTTTGGGCAAAGGATGTGCCTATTCATGAAATCCGTATCCGAGGTAATCGGAAAGTGTCGGAGACACGGATTCGGCAGACGCTTGATAATGCGTCCCCAGACATTGATAAAGCACTCAAGACGCTATTTAGAGCAATGCCCTATTTTGAGGAAATTAGCCTACAGATTGATGAGGAAGAGGCAAGGTACATCGCTACGATCACTGTTGATGAGAAACCACTCTCCGCGAATGCTTACCTCGGTTTGAATCCGCCTTTAAACTTAGGATTTAACCGTGTTACCGGTTGGAAAATCGGCACTGGCTTTGAATTCGGGAAGCGGAAAGAGGTAGGCCCACTTTGGATGTGGAGTGTCAGGAATTCACAGCGCGACCAACTTTCAAGATTGTTTGGAAGGGTCAGTTATGCCTTTGGCGATCCGCATCTGCATTACCGTTTGGGTGGAACAGCGAATTGGGGCAAACCTTACACGTGGCATTTGGGCATCATAGCGCAAATTCACCGAATGACAGACGTGGTCGCGCCTGAACTTTTTCCGAGTTATAACAGTGGATGGTCAATTTTTCAACGCATTATTGGGGTACCAGACTTTCAAAATTACTATTTGCGACAAGGTGCCGAAATCGGATTGCGATGGACACCTGTTATGCCGGTTCATACGTTCAAATTGGCAATGGTTGCCGAGTCGCATTCGAGCCTGCAGAAAAGCACAGATTGGTTTATTACCAATTGGGGATCGAAACTTAAGGTTAGAGAAAACCCACCGATAACTGCAGGTCAAATGCGGAGTTTTATTTTTCAATACGATTTTCATAATAGAACAGATTCTCTCGGTTGGTACAATACTTTTCTCGTTGAACATGGCAGTGCTGCTGTCGGCTCCGATTTTGACTTCACGCGCTTACAGTTGCACCTTCGGTATGCCCTCCCCTTGGCGAACAACCGGATCCGCACTCGGTTTTTGTTCGGGTTTTCTAACGCGTCTCTGCCAATTCAACGCCAATTTGTCATCGGTGGCATGGGAGGTCTCAGGGGGTATCCTTGGTATAGACAAGAAAACGGTTCTGAGGGTATAATAACTTATAAGAGCGGACATACATCTTCTCCGTATACGTTTGCAGGGGATAGAGGGTTCTTGCTGAATATTGAATATCACCACCGTTTGTCAAACTTCTTCAGTTGGGATATTTTCAAAAAAGCGTTTCTTGTCGCTTTTCTCGACGAGGGGCAAGTGTGGCATGTATCCGATGTTGCGTACACCTTCGATCCGAAAGCAAATATTGGCATCGGTTTACAGTTTGGGGAAAACGATTCCGTTGTCGTCGTTAACGTTAGGGGGCTACATTCGAGTGAGGATGCTTCTGTTTTCAGAGTTAACATTGCTAAAGCCTTGGCATCTGACCAAGGTATTCAGGTTACGACAGTTTGGCATCACAGTTTTTAATCCAAGTGAATCTCTTCATTTGTGCCTGTTCTCAGATTCCAAAATTTTTCAGAGCAAACATGCGAATTCTACAGATATTAGTTATCTTTATTATAATGTGTATGCCAACTACTACTTCGGATTCAGAAGACGATGCGGATCAATTTACTTTTGTACGCTTGAAATACCGTGGATGGCGAAGTATATGGGATTTAGATTGGCCCGCCTCGGATCGAAACTTTATCTTCCAGCTCCGCGAACACACAAATATCGAAGTTTCGCCAAAAGAGAAAGTCGTTGACATCCGTTCTAAAGAACTCTTTGAGTATCCATTCGCTTATATGCTGGAGGTGAGCCGATTGCGTCTCACATCTGAGGAAGCAGAGAACGTACGCGAGTATCTCTTACGCGGCGGGTTTATCATGGTGGACGATTTCCACGGTGGCAGGCAGTGGAAACAGTTTTATAAACAATTTAAAAAGATTTTTCCGAAGCGAGAACCGAAAGACATCCCTATTTCACATCCACTCTTTCACTGCTTCTATCAGATTGACGAGTTAAAGCAGATTCCCGGTGCCGGTGCAGCCATGAGAGGGATGACTTATGAAAAGCACGATGGGTTTCCGGCGCGGTGTCTCGGTGTTTATGACGACTATGGACGCTTAATGATGATGATCAACTTCAATAACGACCTCGGCGATGGTTGGGAGCACGCCGCTGACGGTTTCTACCCGCGTGAGGCTTCCGATATGGCATTCAAACTCGGAATTAATGCCGTCGTCTACGCGCTTACACATTAATAAGTGCTTGCCCGAAGAAAGCGATACGGAAATTAAGGACATGCGAATCATTCTGTTCTTAACTATTTTTGTTATAATGTCTGTCTCAGGTGTACTGCTGGACGGAGACACCGATCTGTTCACCTTTGTCCGCTTAAAATATAGCGGTCAACTCACACGACTCAGTAGTTGGCGTGTGGATTGGCCGGCATCGGATCGAAATTTTATCTTCCAACTCCGTGAGCAGACAAACATCGCAGTCGCGCCCCGTGAAAAGATTATTGAGGTAGGTGCATCGGAGTTATTCGAGTATCCTTTCGCCTATATGCTGGAGGTCGGCAGTCTAAGGTTGAGCGCACCCGAAGCGGAAAATCTGCGAGAATACCTCTTACGTGGCGGATTTATTTTCATCGACGATTTTCACGGGGAACGTGAATGGAAACGGTTTTATAACGAATTCAAGAAAATCTTCCCTAATCGCGAACCCGAAGATATTCCTATTTCACATCCAATTTTCCACTGTTTCTTTGATATTAACGAACTGATCCAGATTCCCGGACTCCGTTCATTTTTTAACGGTCGGACGTATGAGCGATTTGACGGCTATCCAGCATATTGCCGTGGTGTCTACGATGACTATGGACGCCTCATGATGATGATCAATTTCAATACGGATCTCGGAGATGCTTGGGAACACGCCGCTGAGGATTTCTACCCGCGCGAGTATTCTAATATGGCACTGAAAATGGGGATCAATGCGGTCGTCTACACCCTTACGCATTAAGTCGGCAGAAGAGGATTCTGTTAAACTTTTCACACCGAATCATAGTCTAAATCTAAAATTTTTAAGACGGATGATCATATCCGTTTACGTATCTAATGGCATGCTTAGAGGATGCGGATACCACTACCGAAAAATATAGGGGGAATGAAAAGGTATGCTCACACGTAAACAGAAGTTAGATTTTTATGAAAACGGCTATATCGTGATTCCCGGTGTTGTGCCGAGACTGATGGTAGATGCCGCACGAAAGGCGATTAATCACTCTATCGGCTCAGTCGGCATGCACGAGGGAGACTTAGAAAAGTTTCGAGCACAATCGTATTGCAACGAGATTCGCAATGCTCCCGAGCTCGTGAATCTCTTCAGCAAAACACCTGTCCAGCAAATTGCTGAGTCGTTGATAGGCGAGGGAAACGTTCAGGTCCCCGGCTCTGCACAGATAGCACTCCGATTTCCGGGTCCGTTGCGGATGGATCCCAACGAACCGCGTGGACACCTTGATGGGTTAGGAAGTGGGACGAACGGTATGGAAAAAGGTGTGTATCGGCGCGGATTTACTGCACTCGCTGTCATCTATCTCGCAGATGTACCCGAACCCTATAGCGGAAACTTCACTGTTTGGCCCAAATCTCACACGTTCTTCGCAGATTACTTCAAAGAGGAAGGACATGAGATATTGGCGAACGGGATGCCGCGCCCTGAGTTACCTGAAGGACCAAAACAGATCGTTGGTAAAGCAGGGGATGTGGTACTGACGCACCATCAGATCGTTCACTCTGCAGCACCGAATGCTGCTTCTGATATTCGTTACGCTGTGATTTTCCGTTTACGCCACGTTGACTGCGCAGACAACGGGTACGATGCTTATACGGATATATGGAAAGAGTGGCCCGGTATTCAAGAGGCGGTTACACCGACAGAAGCTTAAAAATTTTCAAAAACAGACGGGTGGTACGCTGGTCCCACCCGTCTATCTCGTCGTATTACTTGCTACTCTTAATATCTCCCCAAGTCGTAGTAAGTTTATCAGCGGGTTCAATAGCAAACGGATTACTTTGCCCTTTCGCAAGACGTTCTACCTCTTCCTCAGTCAAAGCCCTGTGAAACAGCAGGAATTCGTCGAGAAGTCCATTGAATGCCCAGGTAGGTCCGACTGCTGCATCAAACGCTGCTGCTTCTGATCCAATCCCGATGAATCCGAAACGTGCCTGCCCTGCCCCGATGACTTTCGTCGGTGCGGCAATTTTTTCATCAAGTTCACCATCAACATAGATCCGTTTCTCTTTGCCATCAAATGTTGCGACGAGATGATGCCATTTGTCATCCGCGACATCTGTTTTCCCGAACCAATCATGTATCGGACAACAGTTGTCAAATGCAACAAAAGTTGTACCAGCATTTCCACCGACATCATCGCCTACGGCAAAACGGAAGAATTCACTCCGATCCCAAGAAGCGATCATACCTCGGACGTCTGTCTTTGCCCAAGCGGCAAGGGTGATTTCTTCAATCGGATCTTTATACATGTGTTCCCGCACGGAAATATATTGGGCGGCGTTGCCTGGGAACTCCATACACTCTCCGACTTTGCCTTTTACAATTTTCAGATCATTCCCGTGTAGAAAGCCATCATTTCCGTTCCCAGACCCGTCTAAAACATCATCACCTTTCAGTGTATCTTTGTTGAAGCTGTAGTAGATGATAAGTTCATCATCACTGATGCCCTGCGCGTGGCTTGCCGCCACGATTCCTGTAAGCATTAGACTTAACACCAAAAACTTGAAAATAAAATTAGTTTTCATTACGTGTCTCCTTCTATAATGGATACGTGCCTCAGCACGCGTCGTTAGTATCTCCAAACATAAGAAGTTGGTGTTGGGATATAGTGTACAAAACCTGATTGCCACTTAAACAGGGACAAACGCTTGGAGGTTTTAGCAAAAATCGAACCTTTTCCGAATAGATTTGACTAAATAAACGAAAGCAACATAGGAATGCTTCCTGAGGGATGCACCGACATTACGGTTCAATAACCCAAGTCGTTCTTAAAAGGGTATAAGCACCTGGAAGTAGCTTTCATATCCATGGGAACTCCTTTGTAGTGTTTCTATCCTGCCACAGACCAAAACGCTAAAAAGGGGTATCTCATGGGTTTAACTAAAACGTTGGTGTCGGAATGCGGTGCACAATCCGTGATTACAATTTACAAGAACTGTTATAAAATTGCAACAATTATTTCCGGTCTTGTTTTAGTGTCATTTATGGTGGATTTTAGGATTATGTTGACACTTTCCGAGCAGTGAGGCACGGGGACCTCACCGAACAGAAGTGCTACATGTAAACTTATTTTTATATTTCACCACAGTTTCAAGAACTTATAATATGTGGCGAGGCGGGATAAATGCCACGCTTATCAGGACTGCGCGAAGGGTTACGCCGCGTTTAGGCATCATCTGTTAGGAATTTTTCCAGATAGAACACATCACAGAATTCGCCTTCAAACTTCACATGTTTTTTGGCGATGCCGATCTTTTCAAAACCGAGATTGCCATAAAACCGGAGGGCACGCGTGTTGTCTGCTATCACCTGAATAGCGATTTTTTTAAAGTCTTTCGCGTGGGCAAACTTGAAAGATGTCTCTGCAAGCAACCGTCCAATCTTATGTCCGCGAAAGTTTGCGTGTATCCATGTGCCGATTGTCGCTACATGCTCCATAGAATCTGTGTATTGTGCCAAAGCATCCGGCTCAATGACCTGAATACCAACGATTTCGCCGTTTACCTCAGCGACGAACAAAGCACTTCGGTCACAGAGTCCTGCGATGAAAGCGCGCTCCTCTTCTTCTGTGAATGGGTTGGTCAATGCGGTGTATTTCCCTTCCAAAATAACCGAGTTAATCACCGCTGCAACTGCTTTCGCGTCCGCTGGTATCGCTTTTCTAATGATAGGTTCCATGTTTTTCTCGTAACGCTGTGTTTGTGGTTTAGGAATAACCACCTACGCCGAGTAGCATCCGTTCTTCCAAGTCTGCTTCTTCAAGAAAGGCGTGGGTCAACCCGTCCTCAGGCTGCGCGCCGCCGTGTGGCGATTTTCGTAGCCATGTGGGTGTATAACTTAAAATTAGCATTCTTCGTTTGGCGTTTAGCGTTGGTAAGCCTCGGTGCCAAAGGTTGCCGTGGATGAGTACGCCGCCACCAGCTTTCACCTGTAGATGGACTTCACCCTCTACAGGTTCGTGTATCGTCGGCGATGCTTTGTCTAACCAGTCGTGAGAACCCGGTACGATCGCGACTGCTCCCGTGTCTGCATTCAAATCATCAAGGTAGATGAGACAATCAATGCAGTGCGGACGTGAAAACCATGGCGGGA
Organism: Candidatus Poribacteria bacterium; assembly: GCA_022819945.1. Lineage (GTDB taxonomy): Bacteria > Poribacteria > WGA-4E > WGA-4E > WGA-3G > WGA-3G. The sequence goes on along the minus strand of JAJEGI010000160.1, from coordinate 6,010 downwards.
TTGGATTCGGAATCACTCGCATGTGTTGGTGCCACGGGGTCTGTTGTTCCCGACCATCACCCGGATAAGTGATGCGTGCGCTCAAGCCGCGCAACCGAACAAGGGGCCCCATCATTGCCCGTGCAATCGATAGGGTCGGTTGAAATTTCAAGAGATCAAGAAATACCTCATCTTTGTCCATAAGGTGGCGCGGGATGAACCCCCAACCTGTCTTGCCAGCCATGGCACTGTCTCGTTTTTCCGATTCCCGTTCTTCCAAACGATCAAGCGCATCTCGCAATTCTTGGAGTGCCTCACCTTGGAAAAGCCTCTCTCGGATGAGATAACCGGTCTCGGCAAATGTTTGCAACTCTTCAGGTGTAGCATGCACCTCCACGTCCCAGTGTTCTCCGGTCTCTCCGGACGGGTCAAACCTGTTCATCATTTCATAGCGAAGTTTATGTCGTTCCATATCTCCCTCAATCAGTTTTAGGAACTAAGGTTTCAATACACGCGCTTCATCAAATTTATTGACTAAGTAAGCAACACCGTCACCTTCAGCTATGCCTAAGACAATCTTAGCTTTGCCATCAGGTGCGAAAAGCGATAGGACTCCGCCGCCTTCATTAACCATGAGAGAAGCACCGGTCTTCTCCTTTGAGCCCTGAGTTGTCACAACGCCATTCCCCTTGGCGACCAAAATAGAAGCGGCACCTTTCCCGTTTGGACCATAAGTTATCACACGTCCACCACTTCTGTCCCAAGAGATATGAACTCGAGGATCCACACCGTCCCCTATTACCCTTATATCCTTATGCACGATCAACTCTCCGACGGTCAGTTTATCAATTGTTTCATGTCCAAATTGTGCTGCGGTATCGTTGTTCATGTTACCAAACATAAAACCGGCAAGTGTCAGCAATCCACCTAAAAACATATATTTCAATTTTTCACGCAATCTAAACTTCATCGAAATCTCCTTTATTCGGTTATGCGATGGGTGGCTTATCGTACATCAGGAAGAATGCGCGGAGAGTTGCCGCCAACATATCTTGGGTCGTCATGTTTTTAAATAGTAGGCATTACATTCCCACCGCACACCGGAATGTAAGCACCCGTCACATAACTTGCCAGATCCGATGCAAGAAAAAGCACTACGTTGGCGATCTCTTGGGCAGTGCCGCGACGCTGCATCGGCACTTTGCTCCAATAATGCTCATCTGATGGGCTGTCCGCGCTCTTTTCGCTGATCGTCCACCCCGGTGCAACTTGGTTGACAGTAATACCGTGCGCGCCTACCTCTTTCGCAAGCACCCGCAAGACACCATCCATACCCCGTTTTCCCGACGTATAGGCACTTTGTCCGGCGAAGTTTTGCATTGAGCATTCTGTGTTGATGCTGATGACACGACCCCATCCCGATTCAATCATCGCGGGGACGAAGGCTTGCGCCATATATACGTTATGCAAAACGCAAGATTGGAACTGGCTCTCATAGTCTTCGGGGGACTGTTCTAAAACGGAGGTCCAACTATACTGAATGACAGCGTTGTTAACGATGATGTCTGCTGCACCGAGTGTATTCACGACGGCATCACGCATAGCATTTATCGAATCTTGGTTCGTGACATCCGCCTGCACGACGGTTGCTTGGCCCCCTTTGGTAGTGATTTCAGCTTGCAGACCGTGTGCGCTCTCTGCGTCGCGGTAGTAACAGATGGCGATATCCGCGCCTGCTTCCGCCAAAGTCCTAACCATAACGCGACCTAACGCGCCTGACCCTCCCGTAACGACTGCCACTTTATTGCTAAGATCAATCGGAATCATATTTCCCTCTCTGTTATAACTGTAAAAAATGGGTAGGAATACGAGACATCGGATAGTTCGCGTCCTCCTCGCGATTGGCAATAATATCGGGGATTTCGCGATCCCAATAGTCGGGTACTGTATTCGGGCGACTGTGCCATGCGAGGATTAGGGTGCGTCGAACACCGGTAAGGTTTTTGTGGGCGGAGTGTAAGATCCGGGCATCTGCCATTACCAACGAGCCTGCTTTTGCACAGACATCTACTTGATCGGGATGATCACTGAACATGATCGGATGGTCCTCATCAATGAACCGTGCGCCTTGCTCATGCGCTGGTACCAATATGTCGTGTAAATCGATGCGCTTGCGATGTGTACCGGGAATAACCTTTAAACAACCGTTTTCCCGGTTTGTATCGGTCAGATAATAATTAAGGAAAATCGTTTGTGGCCACGGAGCACAGCTGAGCGGATCGTTCCAGCGCATCCAATCTTGATGCCAATAGAGTGGGGGTCCCCCGGATTCCTTCGTGAGAATAATGATCCCGCCAGATGATACAAAATCTCCGAATCCGATCTGTTCGAGTGCCTCGCGTGCAGGTTGCCATTCCAACAATTTTTGAATGTGCGGGTTATCATCACCGCGGACGTTGACATGCTGACCTTGGTAGACAACATCGTCGGGTTCTACATGTCCTGCGATAAGCCGTTCTGACTCGTCGTGGAGTTCCTGTAAGAACTCTTCGGTTAGAACATCGTCAACAACGCAGAATCCCTCTTCGATCATCTGTTCCCGTTTTTCTAAAGCGACTTCAGGTGTCATTGTTTGCTCCTTTGTCTATAAATATCGTCATGAAACTAATTCGGGTGGATTGCAGCTTGAAAGCCTATCTTAATTCTATAGGAATTCGCGTGAGAAAACAACAATTTTTTCCGATTACGATTTGGTTATACTTGCCTTAGCAATAACGTTGACTTCCTTTACGGTGTATGCTATACTTTAGAAAAATAGGAGGAAGGAGGTGCGTCAAGCAATTCGATCCGAATTAAAACTTCCTCAAAACCAGTCAGAAAGGTAGGTTAGTAGATGGAAACTATAGGAAAAACAGTCAATATTCCTGTGCTTGAGATTTCCGATCAAGAACGCGCCGAAGGTAAACCGACACCGGAAAGTGTTGATGCGGGTGCGCGTCTCCTGCGCGAGGCAGGCTTGGTCGTCATTGAAAGCGTCCTCCCGCGCGACTGGATAGCGGATCTCAACGTTGCTATGGAAAACGTCCTTCAGAGCGAAGAGGAGAGACAGAACGGCGAAAATCCGATGCTAAAAATGCCGTTCATGGATCCACGCGTTATTGATAACCCGTTCGCGATGCCGATTCTAAAAGCAGCGATGGGCGAAAAAATCTTTGCCTATCTGCCTTATGGATGCAACAGCACCCGCCCTGGAAATGAAACGCAATGGATTCACCGGGATTCGGGACAACTTTTCCCTGAGTTACCTTTCGCGCTTCCGGTCACTACGATTGTCGTTAACATTCCACTCGTTGATTTCACAGTCGAAAACGGTGCCACTGAGGTGTGGCCCGGTTCGCACCTCATCGTTGATGACGAAGCGGTACGTAATACACCCTACAATGTCTGTGAGGAAGAGCGCGCGGCAAATTATCCGTCATTTCAGTTAGAGATGCCTGCAGGTTCTGTTGTTGTGCGCGATATGCGGTGCTGGCACCGAGCGATGCCGAATCGGACAGAATCTACTGTTAGACACATGCTCGCCCTCGTCTATTTTCGACGCCTTCATCATGCGCCTGATGCACCGGGTATCTTCGGCGCACGGATTCCAGAAGAGATATGGAACACTATGTCTGAAGAAGCACAAGAGGTATATCGGTTCCAGACCCACGATTAAGCCCTATAGCGAGGAGAATATGGAACGAACACTGCTAATTCATCCAGATATGCCCGAACTTGATAGGGAACACGGTTTCTCGAATATCAATGGTCCGTCACTCGTGCGTGTACCAGAGTGGGTTGAGAACCCGTTGGGGAAATATTATCTCTATTTCGCACACCACCGTGGTGCGTATATTCGCTTGGCGTATGCCGATGCGATTGAAGGACCGTATACTGTTTATCGTCCGGGTGTACTGCATCGTGACAATACTGTGTTCCGAGAGGGCGACCACATCGCTTCCCCGGATGTCCATATAGATGAGGAGAACCGCAGCTTCTTTATGTATTTTCACGGGAGTTATCAGGGACAGTCAACCTGTTGGGCAACCTCTACGGATGGTATAAACTACACCGCCTCAAATACACGGAATAGGCAAATGGGTCCGTATTATCGCGTTTTCTGGTGGAAGGGTTACCCCTATGCGACGTATCACGGTTGGCTCAGTCGTGGGCAAACCCCGGAATGGACGACAGCGTTTGTTCCGCGAGACACGCCGCTCTTTCACCGTAAATCGGAAAAAGACAACACCGGTTTCCCGCGCCATACAGCGAACCTCCTTGAAGGCGATACCCTGACTGTCTATTATTCACTCTATGGGGATAGCCCGGAACGGATCCGAAAAAGCACTGTTCAGTTGACAGACGATTGGAACGATTGGCATCCATCTGAACCGATAGAGGTTATCGCACCGAAATACGATTTTGAAGGGGTGGATCTGCCGATTAAGCCGTCAACAGGTGGGTTAGATCGGGAGCGGGTGCATGAACTCCGCGACCCAGCGATCTATTGTGAGGATGGGGAAAAGTGGTTGCTCTATTCTGTTGCTGGAGAACAGGGGATTGCGATTATGAAGCTAACTGACTAACACTAACTCTTTAAAATTGATTTCTCACAACAGAGGTTCTAACAATTCCTTCCAACGATGTAAATGAGCTTCCTTGATGTCCGTATTTTGGTTAAAATCCAGTTGAAGATTTTTCCAATAGCGGTCTAAAAAGAGTTTGGGATTACTTAACAATCGCAGATAATATTTTAGTGAAGGCAGGATGCCATTAACAATCACTTCGCAGCCATATTGCTGATGAATATCCTGAACGAATTTGTCTACCGTTTCTGGATCATCAACATTTGGTTCTGCTGTGGTGAGTAGATAATAACGAGAGACAGAAGTTTCAGAAAATTTTTGATAGGCATCCTGAACAAGTTCTGATGAAATTGGAATATTGTGCTTGATTTCGACAGCTTCAAAAAAAAAAACATCTTCGTCCAGTACTTCAATATCTCCAATTCCACCAGATTTGGTATCCGATGTGGTGTGACTCTTCAATGGTGGCAGCGTTTTACCTTTGTATCTCTCAATTGACATCAGCATTTCATAAGCAGAATAAACGGCAAGCACTGGAAGCCGTGAAGCACCAGCAACGCGATAATTGGACGAGAAATGATAGTTAAGGAGATTCACTATATCAACGATTGTTATTACGTCTGATTGTTGTTTTTGGGAAGATTCTTCGTTAGCTTCTTGAAATAAACTAAAGTGAACTTGTGATTTTGCTATCAAGGAGATAAATATCGCTTGCAGATATTTTTTCGGATCTGCTTGGTTTTCTTCAATATCGTTGAGAATTTTAAGGAAGGCCTTCTTTACATATTCATTGCGAATCTTACCACGGAATTCAAGTGTAAACGGATCAACCTGTTCAAGTGATCGTGTTAGCCAACCACTCTCTTTCATAGCAAGTCGCCCAAATTTTTCCTTGATGAAAGGTGTTATATACCGGGTGTCAAAACTTCTTCCTGAGTAACCGTTTGGAAGTTCTATTTTATGATAGCGGATATCTTGGGCAGGTGTCTCAATCTTTTTGGTAAGCGAAGTAATTAGAACTGCAAGAACTGCTTTTTGAGATTCTACTTTCTCAACGATTGTTTCGACCCATTTTTGTTGGGACTCCGAAAGTTCAGGTTTTGTATTGTCTCCTGATTCTGCCAGTTGATACGCTTCTTCCAAAATTTCACGGACGTTGTTCATTATTGTTCCTCAAATAGACGTAGTTCTGCGCTTGGTATATCTGAAACACGCTGTCTGGCATATTCACAGTATTCGGTGTTAATATCGTACCCTATATAATGTCTACCCAATTTCTTACAAGCAACAGCAGTTGAGCCTGACCCCATGAACGGGTCGAGCACCAATGAACCAGAAGGCGTGAGGAGGTGTAAAAATTCTTCCACAACTTCTACGGGATAAATTGCAGGGTGTTTATTTCCTTT
>JAJEGI010000174.1 GCA_022819945.1 Candidatus Poribacteria bacterium | reverse complement strand
TGAGGATGAAATTGAGGACATTAAAACCCTTATTTCAATCGCGGGGCTTGGCGGGCAGTCGAACTTTGTTAATGCTATATCCGCAAGTGGTGGAAAGACTTGGAAAACTTACATCCCGGGTAAAATCGCTTTTGATAGCGAAGTCGCAACACTTGTCGGAAAAACTGGAATCGCTTTCGCCACTATTGAAGATGCTCGCGTTTTAACTGACACGCCGCTCGACACAATTGACCGCGTTGATTTGAACAAAGACGGTAATCTCCATCAGCAGGCACAGACACTGGCATCAATACTTATCCAAGCACTCCGTGACGAAGAGATGCCCACTGCAGCACGTGTCGGAAATTTCTACTGCAACCTCTTCGGCGATGTCGTTGAATTCGATGCACGTGAGTCTGCACTCCCCAACAAACCTGTACCTTATCCCATCCTGACCCTTCGTAGGAAACATAAAACGATGATGGGCGTGCGCGGCGATCTATTCGTCATGGGCGATAATAAAGGCAACTTTGAGGTGGCTGGGTTAGCCATGGAAGGTAGAGCCACACGCCGGCTCGGCGGTGCACAAGAGGTTGAAGCGTACATTATCGACAAAGATTCAGGGGACATCGTCTACGCTCCTGATTTAGGGAACTACGGCGCGAAACTGCTTCCGAATAAAGTGCCTATTAATACCCGTAGACGCGGGTGCCGTGTTGTAACATTCCCGTGTGTCTCTACAACTATCTACGATTTGGTTGACCAGCGGTATCTCCGAACCTTGCGCGAACTCGAAATTTATGACGCACTCACCGATAGCGCGCCGGAGAAGTATGGAATGTCCAAACCGTGGCAGCAGGAAGGTGTCTCCGCATCTGAACCGATCGCCCTTGTCTATAGTGAACCGAATACCCGTATCAAAATCGGGATGGCTTACGGACAGATCGGCAAACGACTTCTGCTTATCAAAGCCACGAAAAGTGGTATGAAGAACCCGACCCTTTACACCGGCGAAGGGTTTGTCGTCCGTGAAAATGGGCAGATACGTCTTACACCGTACGTCGTCGTCCGAGATATGTGGTGGCTCGATGAAAACCGTTCACGGCTCTATAAACGTTTCGGTATCTCCAGTGATAGGCTTGACAAACTACATCAATTTGCGAATGAATATCTCGCCCGTGCTGAGACGGAACTTCTCCAAAATGATTACCAACAAGCGCTCAAACTTGCCCGTGCTGCATGGGGTTATGAATCTCGCGCGTACCCAGATGTCAAACAGACGGGTAACGATGTTGTCAACGGTGTGATGTTCTATCTTGCCTTGTTGATGCCGTTTGCCTACTTTATGGAACGGCTCATCTTCGGTTTCCCAAATATCCACAAACAAATTCTCGGTTCGTTCGGAATTTTCTTACTTGTCTTCTTCTTCCTAAGCCAAGTTCACCCCGCCTTCCAGATTACAACAACACCAGTGATTATTTTGATTGCCTTCGTTGTACTTGCGTTGACGGTTATTGTCATCAGTATCATTGTCCGAAAATTTGAGGAGCAGCTGGAAAAAATTCGGCAGGAGGGCAACAAGGTTTACAAGGCAGATGTCGGTAGGTTAAGTGCAAGTGCAGCAGCGTTTAGCTTAGGGATTTCCAACATGCGAAAACGAAAAGGGCGGACGATCCTCACCTGTAGTACGTTGGTTATTCTCACCTTCACCGTTATTTCGTTTACCTCTGTGCGGACGTTTATGCATCCGAACAGAACGAGTCTCCCGCAGGTGACGCCCCGCTATACAGGTCTTCTTATCCGTGACCAATACTGGCGTCCGCTTGAGGAACCGGTCCTGACTTCCGTGTTAAACGATATGCAGAAGACGCAGGTTACCCTCACTGCCTTGGAACGGCTTCTGCAACGCAAAAACGAACTCCTTGCTAAACAAGGACAACAGCCGATTGATGTAGCAGCGGCGATTGACACGTTAGAGCAGGGTGGCTTCATTGAACAGGTAGACGAAGAATCCGTGGTGACCGTCCGGAACATCGTTGCCCCGCGCGCTTGGTATCAATCCTCAGGAACAGGCGATCAATCGTTTGTGCAATTGACACGCACGTCTAACGTAGCGGACCCATCGCCACCGACGCATCAACTCACTGGCGAAGCGTTGACCTTCGCTGCGAACATGCTTGTAGGTATGAACGAAGCGGAACCTGGTGTTAGTGGGATTGACAGATACCTTCAGTACGGAAAATGGTTTGATCCTGCTGATGCTCATGAATGGCCCACAGAGTGGCCTTATACGATTGTTCTCCCGAAAGGGATGGCAGAATTGCTAAAAATCACCGAGAGTGACATGGGCAAGGCGACGGTTTCTGTCTATGGCGCGGACTTCACCGTCGTTGGTGTTCTTGGTATTGGGTTCAAGGACCTCACTGATAACGATGGTGAAGAACTTACGCCTGTCGATTATCAATTAATGCAACAGCAGCGGAGTCGCGGTGCTACAGGCGATGAAACGCTGGAAGGTGAATTGCAGAAGTACCTCCACCTCACGCCAGACAGTATTGCTATCCTACCTTATGAGGTTGTCATGAACCAAGGTGGCACGCTCCGCAGCGTCGCCGTTAACATGGAACCGCGAGAAGATGACCCGAAGCTGCTCGGAGCGATTGATAAGTTGGATCTGATCATGGCACCGCTCATGAATCGCATCGCACTTGACTTCTTCGTCGGGCGCGATAAAGATACATATCTCTATAGCAGTATTGGGATGACGAGTTTCAGTGGAATGGGCAACCTCTTCGTGCCGATCTTGATTGCTGCACTCATCGTCCTCAACACGATGCTTGGGGCAGTCTATGAACGGGTTCGGGAGATCGGTATCTACAGTTCTGTCGGTCTTGCCCCTGTTCATATTGCTTTCCTTTTCCTCGCAGAGGCCTGTGTATACGCTATCGTAGGTGCGGTGTTAGGTTACCTCATGGGGCAAGCAATCGCGACAACCCTTGTGCATTTCGGATGGCTTGCTGGGTTGACCCTTAACTATTCCTCAATGTCAACCGTTGTCGCAACGATTATTGTCATGATTGTCGTGCTACTGAGTACCTTGTATCCGGCAATCAAAGCCTCACGGATGGCTGTCCCGGATATTGAACGTAAGTGGAAACTCCCAGAACCAGAAGGCGATGTATGGCATTTCAACCTGCCTTTCACCGTGCTGGAGGAGGAAGCACTCGGCTTGAATGTCTTTATGCGTGACTACTTTGAAGCGCACGCGGATGAATCCGCAAGTGATTTTTATACCGATCAAGTCGCGTTCAGTGAATCGGGAGAGGATTCATATCAAATCGGCATGATGGTATGGTTGGCACCCTACGATTTGGGTGTGAGCCAGTCGATTCAATTTGTTACGTCTCCTGTGGGTGGCGAAGAGGAAGATCTCTACAAAATCACTTTGGATGTACATCGCGAAAGTGGCGAGATCGCCTCTTGGAAACGTGTCAACCGACGCTTCCTGAACCTGCTACGGAAGCAGCTGCTGATCTGGCGGACTTTCAGTGTTGATGTCCGTGCGGAGTTCCATGAACGGGGCAGAACCGAAGGCACAGATGGTGCGGAGGAAGAAACAGCACCGATGGAGCCAGTACCGACACCAGCGGACTAAGTTTTTTTAACTATTAAATCTGGGCTAAAGAAACCCGCAAGCAAAACCCCTCCACTACGCTTCGGGTAGGTTTTCGGTGAAGCCCAGCAGAGAATTAACCAGAAATCATCGTTAAATGTAGTGGAACGATGCTCAGAAGACCACAGGTAAGAAAATGGAAAAAGTAGCAAGTGGTATTATTATCATCGGCACCTTCTTATGGTTGTTCAGTGTTATCGCCCTCGAAGGGCGTTGGCAATGGCAAATGTTCTCGGCTCTTGTGCTGACAGTTGGTATTTTCGTGGCGCATTTTTGGGAAGAACTACGAGACACCGACAGCACCGAAGAGTCAGGCGATGAGTAAGAATTAGCTGTTAGCCGTCAGTTATCCGTTGTCTTAAAGAACGTTTCTTACTGATAACTGATCACTCGTAAAAGGAGAACATTTTTGGCGAGAGAAAGAGTAACACAAGCAGATGAATGGCAAGCTTGGGCGCAGCGATACGACATCGAAGGCGGTATCCGTACCTTTGAGTCAGGGCTAACGGTTAAAGTGTTCGTCGGAGCACTTTTCGTCGGCTTGTTGATGATGCCAGGTTCCATCTATCTCAGTTATGTATCCGGTGAATCCGGTGCTGGTGCAGCACCTTGGGTCGCCGTCATTCTATTCACTGAGCTCGCTCGGCGTTCCTTTACAACCGCTCGGCGACAAGAACTCTATATGCTCCTCGGGTTAACCGGCGCAGCTGTCGGGAGTGGGATGCAGTACCGAAGTTTTATCTGGTACGCCTACTTCATCAATACCCCGCAGGCGGCTTCCTACGAAATCGCTGACAAAATACCAGAGTGGATTGTCCCCGCGGGCGATTCTGTTGGCGTACTTACGCGGACACTCATACACCCGGATTGGTTTCTACCTATCGCTGTCTATCTTGCACAAAAGTTGCTTGGTACATTACGCATTGTCAGCGGACAATATATTTTGTTCCGGCTCACAGCGGACCTCGAACGCCTCCCGTATCCGATGGCACCTATTACGGCACAAGGCGCGACCGCATTAGCCGAAACAACTGGGAAAGAAGAGACTTGGCGATGGCGGGTTTTCTCTATCGGTTCTATGGCAGGCCTAATTTGGGGGTTCCTCTATATCGGTGTCCCTTCGCTCACTGGGGTCATGATGAGCCAGCCGATTCAGATCCTGAAGATTCCGTGGATAGATTTCACGCAGAGCATTGAAGGGTTCGCGCCGACAGGTGTTTTCGCGCTCCGAACGGATTTTGGACAAATGCTCTTTGGATTCGTGCTGCCGTTCCCGATTGTCATGACAGAATTCATCACCGCGATGGCATCGCAATTCATCTTGAACCCGCAAATCCTGTACCGATACGAGATTCTCAACCAGTGGAAGCCTGGGCTGGATGTCCGGGCAGTCGGGCTGTTTAACGGACTCGATTTCTGGATCAGCTACGGCATGGGCAAATCTTTTAGCCTCGCACTCGTCGGCATGGCGGCTTCGATACCGATGCTCTTTAAACTCCGGAAATCCAAAAAGACCGCGGGTGAACGCGGCTCCATGGCTACGCCTCCGAACCGAGGCGATTTCCCGATATGGTTGATGGGCCTGCTCTGGCTTGTCGGTATGGGTGGATTTGTATGGCTTATCCACTGGATGGTGCCTAATTTCCCGTTGAGCTTCTTGTTGGGTTACGCCTTCCTATATACACCGATTAATTCGTATATTACCGCAAGGACTTTCGGGGTCTTGGGACGCGATCTCTTTGAAATACCGTACCTACACGAAATTACCTTTATTTTAAGCCGATACGAGGAGATAGATATCTGGTTTGCACCGCTGCCAGACGAAGATTACGGACGCGGTACACAGGGGTGGCGAGTGCTTGAATTGACTGGTACAACCTTCACTTCTAACCTCGCTGGCACACTCCTGATTATGCCGATCCTGATCGTCAGCGGGATTGTCGTGATGCACTTCATCTGGAAGATTGCACCGATTCCGAGCGCGCAGTATCCCTTCGCACAGATGATGTGGCCCATTAACGCCACAAACGAATGTCTCTGGAAAACGTCGCTGCGGGATGGAAATAGCCAGATGCTCCAAGCAATCCGCGGCGATTATGTCGCCGCTGGGTTCACCTCAAGTCTCGCAATCTATGGGATGTTGTGGGTATTTAAACTCCCCTCAATGTGGTTCTACGGTATTATCGGCGGTATCGGTGCTGATCCGGGTAGTATGATTGCCCGGTTACTGGGTGCGATTATCGGGCGATTCTACATGATTAAACGATTCGGCATGAAACGCTGGTATATGTTCAACCCTGTACTCGCTGCAGGATTCGCTTGTGGGGTCGGTCTTATCGGCATGGGGACCGTGGCTATTGCGCTTGTCTCTAAAGCCGTCATTGTCAAACCGTTTTAATAGTTGTCAGTACGGATTTTTTTTCAAAAAATCCTTTCAGTTATCGGTTTTCAGAAAGAGGCATTCCTCCCATCAGAAATCTCCTTAACTGACAACTGACAACTGATAACTGATAACTAAAAGATGGATTGGACACTCTTTGGCTGGGCAGGCATACAACTTGAAATACCCACAACATGGGAACTCAGTGGACTCAGTGGAGATCAGAAAACAGGGTATCTCCGACTTGATGATGGGGATATGCCTCGCCTTGAACTCAAATGGGCGCATACGCGACGTAAAAAGCCGGATCTCCATGCGACGCTTGACGAATACTTTAAGTTGATACGCAAGACTTACAAAAGAAAAGGCACCGAACTCTCCTTCCGCCGGAACGTCAACCTCATTAAAGAGGATGAATTCTTTGAAGGACGCAACGTCCTCGGTTTTAGTTGGAAGGGCGATATCCGTGCCAACGGGTTGATCTTCCACGCCGGGAAACGGATTACGATCGTACAAGTGATGGGACGACTCAAAGAGAACTGGCGCCCCACGGTCCTCCGAGTTTTTCAATCAATTGTAGACCGGGGTGATGCACCACAGACATTGTGGAGTGCTTACGGGCTCAAGTTAGGCGTGCCGAGAGAATACAAATTAGAACGTCAGAAGCTGCTCAGCGGGTATCTGCTGTTTGTGTTTGTGGCAAAACGTGTGCGTTTTCAAAGTGCACTCCGACTCGCTAAACAGGTACATGACCGCATACGAAAGACAAATGGCTCTGGTGTAAACACGGATTTTACACCGCCGGACATAGGAAGGCTCAGTGTTGAAAGATACGGTCCAGCGGAGATGATGTTAGTCGACTATAAAGATGCGCCGAATCCATTGGAAGCATGGTTTCGCGCCAAATACGCAAAAGCGATTCGCGGCTACGGATTTGAGGTGACCTCCCACATAGACGCAGATGACGAACATCTGACCCTTGTTGGAGAACAGACACGATTCTACGACGGTGTACCCTTCAGCCCAGTGCTGATACTTGATAAGCTTTCTAAGCGGACAGCATTTGTGTTTCATATCTGGCGATGCAATCATTCTAACCGTATCTATGTTATTCAGTCTATCGGGAGCGACAACGGGTCCCCGACTGTCCAGAAGGTTGCTGAAAGCATTGAATGCCACTAAAAAATATGATTAACAGACTCCTTTACACACTCAAACTCAAGAAACGTCCGGACATGGATCGGACACGGCTCATGAAGTCGTTCCCGGTGCGGAACCAGTTAATCACTTGGGAGATAGACGACAAAGGCGAAGCCGCGCTCGTCATCCCACAGAAAGATAAACTCTGGATGCGACTGACGAGTAAACTCTTTATGCTCCCTGACAAAAGGGTAATTGTGCTGGATTCTATCGGAACCTATGTGTGGCAGATGTGCGATGGCAAGCATACGATTTCGCAGATTATTAAAGGCGTTCAGAACCAGTATCAGTTGACTCGGAAAGAGGCAGAAACCTCGCTTTTTACATTTATGCAGCAACTCGGTAAACGGAACTTTATCGGGTTTGCGATTCCGCAACAGAACACATCAGCAACGCCGGAGCCCGAACCCGTAAAACCGGGAGTCTTCGGATTCCTACAGAGACGGTAATTGAGAAAACAAAAGGAATAGTTATCGGTTATCGCGTTTCACTAAAAAGGGCGTTTAGTTTGGTCAAAGGACCTTTTAATTGACAACTGAAAACCGATAAGGAGAAAAGAATGAACGAACAAATAGGTGATGTTGGCGCAGCTTTCGCCGAAACACCGGAACGCTTTGAGCGTCTTATTCCCAAAGAGAACACAGTTCGCGTCCGAAATCTCATTAAACGGTACGAGATGGGTACGCAGACCGTTGACGCGCTCCGTGGGGTCAATTTCCAAATCCAGCGCGGTGAATATATTTCAATCATGGGTCCCTCCGGTTCCGGGAAATCGACGCTTTTCAATATGATTGGTGGACTCGATAAGCCTACCGAAGGCAGGGTCTACATTGACGAGGTGGACATCGCACAACTCGATGCCTACGAACTTGCATGGCTCCGCTGCCGGAAGATCGGTTATATCTTTCAGTCGTTCAACCTCATCCCGGTTATGACGGCACTCGAAAATGTCTCGCTGCCGATGATTTTCGCGGGGATGAGTGCCGACGAGAGCAGAGAGAAAGGCGTTGATCTTCTCTCGCTTGTTGGACTCGGTGACCGTGTACAGCACAAACCGTTAGAACTCTCCGGTGGACAGCAGCAGCGCGTCGCAATCGCACGCTCCCTCGCAAACGACCCAGCGATCGTTCTTGCCGACGAACCGACAGGAAACCTTGACACCAAAACTGGGTTAGAAATCATCGCCCTACTCCGTCGCCTCAACGATGAAAGCGGTGTGACCATCATCACAGCAACACACGACCACAAGATGTTAGATGTCTCTGACCGTATCTTCCACATGGCTGACGGCAAAGTAGAAAAAATCGAAACACGCGATGAGATCGATCTCCATGTCGGTAAATTAGACGGCGAGGAAGTCGGGTAAATAGTTTAGAGTTATAAGTTATAAGTTTTTAGTTAAGAGAGTTCCGATTGTCCAATATCTTTTGGTAACCGTCGGTACCTCAATTAGGGAACGACGGTTACAAAGAGATAATCAAGCATCAGAAACCAGACTTATAACTTATAACTAACAACTAATAACTACTAAAATATGAATATCTACGAACGCTTAGGCATCCGCACAGTGATTAACGGTAACGCGACGCTTACGCGACTCGGTGGCTCTATTATGCCGACTGAGGTCGTCTCCGCGATGGCTGATGCTTCCAAGCACTTTGTAGACATCATCGAACTCCAAAAGCGGGTCGGTGAAGAGATCGCAAAACTCACTCACAACGAAGCAGCGTATGTCTCTTGTGGTGCCGCCGCTGCCTTAACGCTTAGCACCGCCGCGTGTATCACCGGACTTGATGCCACCAAGCGCGAGAAATTACCCCATCTCGACACATCAATGAAGAACGAAGTTATTGTCCATCGCCACGGTCGCGTTGGATACGATTTTGCTGTTCGCCAAGTCGGTGTCACGTTTGTGGAGATAGGCGACGAGAAGGGAACGTCCCCCGACGAGTTGGAAAACGCCATCACCGAAAAAACCGCCGCGATCTTCTACTTCGCGAACCCCGGCAGAGAACACCTCTGGGTGTCTTATGAAAAAGCCATCGCAATTGCTAAAAGGTATAATGTCCCTCTCATCGTTGATGCTGCAGCGCAACTGCCGCCGCCAGAAAACCTGTGGCGTTTCACGCAAATGGGGGCAGATTTAGCACTCTTTAGTGGCGGAAAAGGGTTATGCGGCCCCCAGAGTAGTGGATTAATCGTCGGAAAAGCATCACTGATTGAGGCGATCGCTTTCAACGGACCGCCGCATCCGTTTATCGGTAGAGGGATGAAAGTGGGTAAAGAAGAGATGGTCGGACTGCTTGCTGCTGTGGAATGGTATGTGAATCAAGACCATGTGGAATTACAGCAGTCTTACGAGGGTCAGGTTACCTATTACGACGAAGTATTTGCGGAGATCCAAGGCGTTACCGTCCACCGCAGCTTCCCCTCTGAAGCCGGGCAACCTATGCCTCGTACCGAAATCCGATTCGACGAGGAACACCTCGGCATTACGCGCACTGAAATCCTTCAGCAACTTGCAGAAGGCGAACCCTCCATTGATATTGCGGGCGCAGGGGCAAACGGTGTTCTCATCAACGGACAGACCCTAATGCCCGGAGAGGTAGAAGTTATAGCGCATAGATTAAAGGAAATTTTAGGAAATACAAGATGAAACTCGATAACGGTATTCGCCTAACATGGCTCGGACACTCCACCTTCAAAATCGAAGCAGATGGACAGACACTCCTCATCGACCCATGGGTAACAAACAATCCTGTCTGTCCCGATGTACTCAAAACCTTTGACGCCCTCGATGTGATACTTATAACCCACGGACACGCGGATCATATAGGCGATGCCGTACCACTCGCCAAAGAACACGCGCCAACAGTTGTATCCATCGTCGAAATCGCTGGATGGCTCGGTAAACAAGGTGTTGACAACACGATTGGAATGAACAAAGGCGGTACTGTCACAGTGGGTGGTATAAAGGCGACGATGGTTTCAGCAAACCATAGCAGCAGTTTCACAGAGGAAGACGGCACAACCGTCTATCTCGGTGAACCCGCAGGCTACGTGATTGAATTCGCAAACGGCTATAAGATTTATCACGCTGGAGATACGAATGTCTTTGGGGACATGCGGCTTATCGGTGAGATTTACCAACCCGATCTGGCACTGCTCCCTATCGGGGACCATTTCACGATGGGACCGCGTGAAGCTGCCTACGCTGCACAGTTGCTCAACGTTCCAGCGATCCTGCCGATCCATTACGGCACTTTCCCGCTCTTAACAGGCACACCAGAAGAACTGCGTCAATTAACGGCATCTCAGGATATTGAGATTATCACATTAGAGGTCGGGGAAACATTGGAGTGATCGTACCCACACGCTAAAGTATAGGGATTTAACGGGAAAGATGTTAAGAAATTGCTCAGACGAAATCAGGTTTTCGTCCTATTGTTCGGCCAATTCAGCGTATTCGTACACAGGTGTTACGATCGTACGAATAGGTCGGCATTTGCCCCACATTGCTTGATGTAGAAGCTCAACGGTTTCTGGAGAGAAGTATTTTTCGCCTGTGTCAACGTTAACTCGGGCAGGCACATTCTCAATCAGAACAAACTGACTATTTATCTCAACGGTGTACGTCCCATTCTTTTCAATTAAAGTTTCATTCCAAACCACGTTGTCAGACATCTTTTTCTCAGACTAAGGATTTTATTTTTTAGAATAAACTGTCAGTTTGCGTTCTATGAGGCGATAAGGCAAGGTGAGGCAATTTTTAAAACTCTCTTTCCTCCTCAATCCTCGCGCGTTCAAGGTTCTCCTCCAACTCCTGAATATACTCATCAAGCCATTGTTTGACGTTCCTGTCTTTTTCGGATGCTTTGATATGAAGCAGCTTGTCCCTTTTCGACTCAAGGTACAAACTACGCTCTCCCGAGTACACCTCTGTTGAATAATTCGCACTTAGATTTCTGCGAACATCTTCGCGTTCACCGTAACAAACGAGGAATGCACGTACGAGAGAATCTTGCCATTCATCCATTGAAAGTGTTTTGGAGACAAGTTTATAGGCGAAATACCAAGCGCGATTTTCCACATCCCCATCAATCCACTCCCAAATTTTTTCACGCGGAATGAGAGTTAACACTCCCTTTTCATCTGCCGTTGAGAAAGAATCTCTGGAATCACCCTCTTTAAGCCAGTTTTCTACGAAAAAGTCCCGTTCTTCTAGGCGTTTGCTAATGTGCTTCCAAACTTGCTCTGGATGTCGTTTCGCCAACTCAGTCACCACAGAGAATGCCTTGGTGTTAAACGTCCCCAAAATAGTGCCTTTTTTCCCAAAATGAGGGATTACCCGTTCAACAAATTCTAAATCCTTCTCCGGATAAAGGTTTAGGAACGCATTTGCAATTTCTGTCCAATAGTGACCTGTCATGGAGTTCATCTGATTCGGAATCAAGTTCTCAAACCGGGCTGGACGAACAAGTAATTGGAACGTCAAGTCACGTGGTAAAGTAAACTCTTGCTTTCCATGAACATAGTAAAAATAATGCAATTTGAGTGCAATTGGGACAGCTAATTCGTTTGAACAATTGAGCAAAAACTTAATCCATTCAGTGAAGACTTCATCCGATAGATTCTCTGTCACACGACTACCGAAGAAAAACACGAAGGAGTCAACAGGCATAACTCCTTTTTCGGCAAGTTTGAGAAGACGCGAACCGGCTTGATCTGTCATTCCAGAACGATACGTGAGATCTGGAATTAGCACATTCAGTGTGGTATCGTCAACCAGTGCGTCAAGTTGTTTTTCCCATTCTGTTACGTTGCTTTCAAAGAGTGCTCGGAAATAGCCACCTAAAAAGAACGCGCTTGCCTTCTCCCCTGCGTTTTGTTGTGCCTTAAGAAGAGTTGGTAGAATGACAAATCCATCGTCTTTTTTACCGAGTTGATACCCAAACGCGAATCCGTTATGTGCCTCAGCCGTAACAAGCCACTGTAGTTCCGATTGTAAAAGGTGAGGTTCCTCAACGGCTTGCTGGGCTAGTGTATGAATTTGCGGATGGCCTTCCTCAAAGTAATTTTCGTTTTCGTCGAAAGCATCTACAAGTAAATTCGTCCCAACATACCGTCGCATCAGGGAATGAAAGTCAGAACCAATTAATTCATCCTTGAGGTGTTCCCAGCGCTGTCTTATATCGTCAGGTAACTCTTTTCCATTATGATGAAGGAACTCAATAACGGTTTTAATCAGCAGCCTATTATCAACATAAGTTTTTTCCGAAAACATTTGGATCGTATCAACAACCATGTTACTTAGATTCGGCCGCCTTGCAATTCGAGGTGCACGTTCTAGGAAAATACCCATAACTTCTCCACGTTCATCCTCCGGTAAACGCTCGAATTGCTCCGATAAAAGTTGCCATACTTGACGGTAGGCCTCAAAAAGTTCACCGTATGTTTTAGGTTCCCAAAAGTCGATGTCGTTACGTAACCCCCGATATTCTGCACCAGACATCCGTGAGAAATGGTCGAACTCCAGGCCTTCATTGCATGCTTTCAGTGCAAGGAGTCGTCGTTCTTTTGATCCAGATTCAAATGCTTCTTTCAAAACCGGTAAACGCTCCTCCGGGGATGCTTCGGTCGGTGCGACTCTACCACGCCCTGGCGAAAAGAGTCCGGCAAATACACCGCTTGCATTGTTTGACCAACCTTCATTCTCCGCTTCTCCAAGAGCAAGAAGCAATCGTGCGGCATCAACAAACAAATCTCGCTTCATAGCGATCTTTTGAAGTGCCCATACTACGTCCCTTCGGCCATCTGTAAATTGCAAAAGGGCATCTTTATCCCAGGTGCCTATTGTTCGCATCAAGCATTTTAAAGCTGCTTTGGGATCCGCGTCAGCCAATGCGAGAAAAAAACGGCTACCCAACCTTGTCTTCAGATATTCATCATCTCGAAAGGGGCCATTTGGACCGAGCAGGTCTTCAACAATTCTTGATGCCGCATCCGACTCAGCGGCGTAAACGAACATCTCATAAAACCATTCAACCAATTTCGGAGTTAACCCTTCGGTGAAATCTTCAAGATCAAATAGTCTGTAATGTCTCTCCCACCACTGTGTCCATAACCAAATCTGGAGTGCTTTTGGCGTGATATAGAGTGTAGAATCGCCTTGAAGGATCCTACGCTCTCGGAGTTCATAGATGATATTTTCAAACTCGTGTGATGTGATGTTAGCGTTGGCGGAATTAATCTTTTTGGCGATGGCTTCGGCCTCTTTGGCAACAGCTCGCTCATAGCCAAACCGCTTAAAAAGCGCGAGGTGTTGAAGCACCAATCGGTGATGCTCAGTCTTCTCACGGTCATCACCTGCAGCAACATAACGTTCCCAGACATTAACTGTGCTTGGCGGTTTAAGTAAATCCTCGGGATGATTTACCAAGTTCTCACCGATGACGTGTGCAACTCTTGGTGAACCGCCACAGAGTTCACTCCATCGGTCAGCTTCAGCATCAGAAATAGTAGTTATATGTTCCTGAATGATGCTGCGAATCTGATCGTCATTCAGGGGTAGAGTGTCATGGTAGGTAATGCCTCCGGCCCTAACCTCGTGCTCATTATAGATGCTAATCAACTTAATTCGAGGGCCTCGATGTCTCAATTTATCCCAGAAATCCGAGCTGTTAGATGGGTCGCATTCATCAATTACGACAATAGCGGAGAATTGGCTATCTTCTCGGAGGATTTCACGCATCAAATCGCTGCCACGAAATTGAGAAGCCTTACAGTAAATAACAAGTGGAGCTAAATCTTCTGTCCTTGTGGCTTCCAAAACGAGTCTCGTTTTACCGATGCCGGGTTCTCCTAATACTCGCACGTGAACGGTGTCATAATTTGCACGCAATTCGTCCTTGATTTTTGCAATAGAATCTTCTTGCCCTTCCCCAGAAACATAAGGAACGTGCATGTTAGCATCCAGTGCCCAACTCTGATGTGTTTGAAAGTTCAATCCGCCGCGCCCATTCATTTGCAGTGCCAAGGATGGAAACAGTTTAAGGAAAGTAATAAGGGTGTTCTGGCTCCATACCTCAATTTTCGGCTGCGAATAACCACACTGCTTTAAAAAATTCTCAATGTGTCTGACAGAATCTCCATGTCTATGCTCTTCCAACTCTATT
Source organism: Candidatus Poribacteria bacterium (assembly GCA_022819945.1). Classification (GTDB taxonomy): domain Bacteria; phylum Poribacteria; class WGA-4E; order WGA-4E; family WGA-3G; genus WGA-3G. Next base: position 10,294 of record JAJEGI010000174.1, on the reverse strand, counting down.
GCAGTGCAAACCAAAATGTAAGTGCCGTCAGCGTCAAGGCAGGTTCGTATACTTTTACCAAGATTCCCTTTTGTATCGAAAAGTTCTTTTTTTATAACAGATTTCTGCCACGGTTCAAACGTTACCCCGGCTTTAATCTGATAACTCGTTTTACCCTGCTTAATTATGCCGCTTCCTGTTTCAATTTGAACATCATTAACAGTAGCGTCAATGCCACCATCTTGGACATTAACTCGGCTAGAGATATTAATTTTGCTTATTTCCACACCGAGTCGGCGCGCTTCCGCCCAAAGCAACCGTCGGAAGAATTCAACGGCTGTGTTTTGATCAAGCCGGTTAAGGTCCTCGTTTCTCACAGTGAAAATCGTGTTGCTATTCATTGTATGACTCCGAACAATTTAGGGTAGGATTAGGATACCACATTGCGCCTGTTGTGTCAAGTTCATTTACAAACGCAACTTTTATCATCTATGCCATCGCATCCCGTAATTGAATCTCACCGTACGTTACGATTCGGTTGAGCAACGATCCACACCACTTCCACACCCGCCGATAATGCCTCGCCAATGATGAGTTGAATGACCGGTCCTGCAATGCCATTTTGCGTAATAATCGGAAAGAGTGCTTTCGGTACGGCTTTCGTTGCGCGGAAAAGACGCGTCCCATATCCAGCAATAGGGATAACAGCTTTTTGAATTGGTTTCATAGGACTCGCCATTAAGCGAAGATGTCCGCCTAATTTGGGCGGACATCTTATTTTTTATATAGACAAGTGCGTATGTCAAACGGCTATCGGGTAGATTTGAGTTTACCCCAAGTCGTTGCCATTTTTCCAGCGGCATCAACGTCTAAGGCACCTTCAATCCCTTCACCGAGTTTTGAGACTTGGTCCTCATCAAGTGTCACATTAAAGATAACGACTTCATCAATGATACCGTTCCATTGGCAGCGTTTGCCGCAACCCGGATCTGCACCGATATAGACCTCTTCGGGAGATGCCCAGGGTGGTCCGTCGGCATCTTCACTGTTTTGTAACTTGCCGTTAACATAGACATGAAGTTTTGATCCATCCCATGTGCCGACGAGATGTACCCACTCTTTAGCTGAGAGTTCATCGCCAAGGACTTCGAGTTTCGTACCGCCGTTTGCGGCTCGGATATGAAACGCTGCCCTCGTGCTGTTTTCACCATTCTCGTGTGCACCCGTTCCGAGCAAGAACTGCGACCAAGTTGAGCAACCGAGTCCTTTCCAGATAACGCATTTACCCGTCGGGTCTTCCGCGGCATAAACCCAAGCGTGGATCGAAAAACCTTTGGACTCTTTGAAATCAAGAGCTGCCAATGTTTTATCTTCGCCCTTGGTACCAATTTTGACCCAAGTATCTGCGCCGTTAAACTCCAATCCACCGCCGAATTTGCCTTTCGCCCACTTCAAGTCGCCGACAAATTCACCATCGGATCCATTACCGGAGAGGTCTTTTACAGTCTTACCTTTACCTTCTTCAAAGGTCCACATCCCTGCAATTGAGTCTTCATCAAGATTCGCATCGCTTATGGGTGCCATAGCGAAGAGGCATGCAACGATTACACAAATGACGCTCATATTCTTTATCATTTGAATTGCTCCTTTTGATTATGGAATTAGATTCCATTTGTAAACGCGCCTATTTTTTATAGACACATTTCTCATACCTTAGTTTCCTAAAACCTGTTTATACATTTTAACTTATGCTTTTTCGGTTTGTCAAGTCAATTGCATCCGTCTCGGCGAGTTTCTGCTCAAGCGCGAGGTTGTCTTCGTAAACGGTTTTGATTAACTCCTCAATATCGGGTTCCTGAACCGATATGTCCACTATTTTGAATTTTTGGAGGATTGCCCCGATGAGATCCGCTGCGCTAATCTCTTCTGGCGAGAACCGATACTGCACGCGAACCCCTTCCCGATACACAATATGTGCATTCGGGACACTGATGTCGGGATAAACTTCAGCGTAATCAACACTCAGCAGCCGTTCCGTCGAAAGCAGCCGTCGAAGTGTGGCGAGTTCTCCATCGAAACAGAGCCGTGCGTTGTCAATGAGAATGACACGTTTGCACAATTTCTCAACATCATCCAAGTCGTGCGTTGTCAACACAACCGTGACCGCTCGTTCAGCGTTAATTTGCTGGATAAACTGTCGGATACGCGCTTTGGCAACAACATCCAAACCGATCGTTGGTTCATCAAGAAACAAAACGTCGGGATTGTGGAGCAGCGCGGCGGCAATATCTGCCCGCATCCGTTGACCAAGGCTCAACTGACGGACAGGGGTCTGAAAAAAATCGCCAAGACTCAGCAATTCGTCAAACATCTCCACATTATGTCGATATTGTGTTTCTGGAATTCGATAGATCCGTTGTAGCAACTCAAACGATTCCCGCACCGGTAAATCGAACCATAGATGTGAACGCTGCCCAAACACGACTCCGATACGCTTGGCGTTTTCCTTCCGCTGTCGATGTGGAATATAACCGTTCACAGTCACGCTGCCCGATGTTGGCACTAAAATACCGGTCAACATCTTGATAGTTGTTGACTTCCCAGCACCGTTTGGTCCTAAATACCCCACGATCTCGCCACGTGCTACAGAGAACGAAACGTTATCCACTGCTCGGACGATGCGGTGTCTGCGCGAAAAGAGGTTCACAAAACTCCCAAAGAAACCTTTACGGTGGTGATAGACTTTGAAAGTCTTGCTAAGATTATCAACTTCAATCATATTTTTTTACGTTGTTAGTTGTCAGTACGGTTTTTCTCCGAAAAACCTTTCAGTTAACAGCTAAAGAAGTTTTCTATGGAAACCTTCACCGAGAACGGCACTATTCCAAGAACCTTTTTAACTTATAACTGATAACTTATAACCATTCTTCTGACAACTATTCAATGCCCTGTGCTTTGATACCGCAACACACCCCACCGCCAAAACAGCATGGTAACACCGAGGAAAAGGAATCCAGCGAAGGGTGCTAATTGCACACCGAGCGGTGAAGTGCCAGAAGCCGCAACTTTTTCCAATAGAAAGAGAGACGGAAAATAGTTGACACACGCCAGCGGAACAATAAAGGTGAAAAAGTGCCGAAACCACCAACGATAAATTCCGAACGGGTAACTTCCCATGAAAACGCCGCCATTCGTGAAAATATTAATAATCTCAATGGATTGGATCGTCCAGAAGCAACTCGTCGCGCCAATCACGAAAAGTCCGATAAAAAAACAGGTGCCGCTTACCAGCGAAACCAGTAGATATCCTACCTTAGCAAATGACCAAGTTACTGTTAACTGCGAATTAGCAATCAGAAACACAACGAATGCTTGCGCGATCCGTCCGACTCGACGCAATAGAAATTCATGCGAAAAAACTTGATAAAAAGTGCCAAGGGGTCGGACAAGCATTGTATCAAAGTCGCCCCGTACAACATTTCTCTGAAAAACATCAAACCCCCTCCCCATCATTTCGGCAACGGCAAAGCAGATACCAATCATGCCGTAAAGGAAACCGACTTCCCACAGGCTCCATCCTGCTAACTCTTTGAAACGATTAAAGAGGAGCGCGATCATAAAAAAATCGATGACAGAGACGCTTGCTTGTGAAAATAGATCAAACACAAACGAGAGCCGGTATTCCATCTGCGATCGGATGCGAAGTTTGACAAAGTGGAAATAGAGTGAAAGGTGGTGCATGCTAACCGCCTTGTATAACCAACCGCGAAAACCCACGACTCAAAAGGGCACGTCCGAAGCCAATAAAAAAGAGATTCCACACGATCTGTTTGCTTATGGCAATCCAGATTTCCACCCCTGTAATCTTGCCCAAATAGATACTAAAGGGGACATCAATCAGTCCTGCAAACGGTAACCATGCCGCGATATGTGCTAACCATTCGGGCCATAAGGCAATCGGGACCAACATCCCAGAAAATAAGGTAATTATGGAATAAGAGAGTCCCGAAATTCCTGTTGTATCCAGCGTCCAGAAGGCTGAACTAAAAATTGTTATCGTGATCGCAGCACTCATGAGCGTAGCAAGCGTCATTGAAACGATAAACGCCATTAAAGCAGTAGGCTGTGGCATGGCAACTTCAAAGAAGAGGATACTGATAAGGAAGGTTGGAAGTCCTCGCATGAGTAGATAATAGCAGGCTCGTCCACATTCATCTGCCACCCAATACGCATGGAAATCGACCGGTTTGGTTAATTGAAGTGCGACGCTACCGTCTTTAATCGCGCTCGTAACTTCAGAACGGGCACCCCAAAACGGCATGAGCATGAAAAAAACCTGGCAAAGCACGAAATAGGTGATAATCTCATTCAGATTGAGGGGTTGGGGAGCCGTACGCGCCGCGTAGAAAGCCGTATAGACAAAAATATGAACTAGGAGAAAGAAGAAATTGGTTGTCAAACCTGCAAGGTTCGCGATCCGATATTGCATCCGCCTCTGAAACGACTTGCTCGCAAACGCCAAATAGACATAGAAGGTTAAGAAAAGGGGGCTCATCCCTTCGCGGCACTCAGATCAGGAATAGATACCGACTGACCTTTCTCTGCGGATTCATAAATGCCGTCAAGCATCTGCATCAGCATAATCCCTTGTTCAGCAGAGGGGATAGGCTCTTTTCCTTCCACGAGGCACTCCACGAAGTGTTTTACCTCTTCGTCAAAGCCATTGATTGCAGGTGCGTCAAGTGGTTTATCGACTTCCTTGCTGTTTGCCGCTGTGTAAAGGGTGAATGGGTTAAGGGATACCCCCGCTTTTGTGCCAGCGATTTTGATGTAATTATCGCCTGGTAGGTTCAGTGCCCACGTTGTTTCAAGGATAATGGTTGCGCCGTTTTCAAATCGGATTTGCGCGAACGTCCCGTCGTCAACATCGTATTTAACATCATCTGGCACGAGATGCCCAAAGTGAGCATACGACGCACCCATAACTTCGACGGGTCTTGGCGAATTCATCAACCACCAGATACAGTCTAAGGCGTGGACACCGATGTCAATGAGCGCGCCGCCGCCAGAGCGTTCTTTATCGACGAACCAACCTTCTTTGCCAATAGGAATACCGCGCCGCCGGACGTAAGCCGCTTTACCGAAATAAACATCACCAAGTTCGCCATCTTTGACAAGCTGCTTCACTTTCTGGGAACTTCCATCGAACCGCTGGACGAGCGCGTACATTAGAGTCTTACCGTTTTCGGCAGCTGTATCCGCCATCGCCTTTGCCTCTTGCGCGCTCCGAGCCGGAGGCTTCTCACAAAGTACGTGCTTACCCGCGTTTAAAGCGTCAATAGAAATCGGCGCGTGAAGAAAATTGGGCAGACAAACACTCACAGCATCAATATCCTTGTTCTCTAACATCTCTGAGTGGTTGGTATAAATATTCGGTATTTTATGTTCTGCTGCGACCTCTTCAGCGTGGGTCTTATCTAAATCGCAGACAGCGATAACTTCTGAACGCGGATCGGCGGTATAGCCTTTGAGATGTTGCATTCCGGGCCAGCCAAGTCCGACGACAGCTGCACGCACTTTCGTTTTTCGATTCGGCATAGGACGTATTCCTTACGCTTTCGCGTCGTTTGTGATTAATTCGATGTCAATCTATTCATGGCGTAGTGCCTCTGTCGGGGTGAGCCCCGCGGCTTTGTTGGCGGGATAGAGTCCGAAAAATACACCAATGAATGCGGAGACACTAAACGCAATAAACGCCGCTTGGATGGAGACAACAGCGGGCCAACTCGCTTGCATAAGTTTAGAAATAACCAAACCGGAAACAGAAGCGAGGCTACTCCCGATAACGATGCCGATGAGCCCACCACAAATGCTTAAAACAACGGCTTCAATCAGGAATTGAATCAGGATGTCGCGGCGTCTTGCACCGATGGCTTTCCGTAAACCGATTTCGCGAGTCCGTTCTGTCACAGAGACCAACATAATATTCATGATCCCAATACCGCCAACGAACAAAGCGACACTCGCAACACCACCAAGGAGTATCTGAACAATCCGACTGACATTCCCTACCTGTTTTATAATCTGCTTGGCTGTAAAAAATTCAAAGTATTTTTCATCACCGTGTTGTTGCCGCATGGCGACTTTGATTTCTGCAACGGCTTGCTCGACCTTTTCATAACTCTCGGCTTGGCAAAACAGGTACATCCAGCCTTTACGTTGCCCCATAAAACGAATCCTCATTGCAGTGAGTGGGATGATCACCCGATTATCCCAACCTTCACTCGCCATACTGTTGCCCTTTTCTTCCATCACACCTATCACAGTGAACCGCTCTCGGCCGATTCGGAGTTCAAGCCCAATTGGGTCCTGCTTCTGAAACATATCTTTATGAACTTCGGATCCGATTACACACACAGGGTCTCTTCGCTGAAGGTCGTTCTCCGAAATGAACCTCCCTATTTGGATGAACCAGTTGTTCGCTTCTTGGTAGGAAACGGTGATGCCGTGGACTTGAAGGGACTGATTAACGTGTTTGTGCGACACCGGAAGATTCATCTGTGACTGTGCTGTCGCCAGTTTCAGAGAGGGACAGTTCTCAATGATAAAAGCGAGATCTTCGTATTCAATGTATACGGGATGCTTGTTTTCAACATAGGAACCGTCCTCTCTCCGAAATGCCTCCTTCCGAAAGCAGACGATCATACCGGCACCGCCGATCCGTTCCAATTCAGCGAGCATAAGGTGTTCAGCACCACCGCCAACTGAAACGACAGCCACAACAGCGGCAATGCCAATAATAATACCGAGCGTGGTTAGCACAGAGCGCAATTTGTTACGTCGTAGTGCTGCCAAACCGACGTTAATACCTTGTGTAATCTGCATAGGTTTCTTAATAGTTGTCAGCGTATCAGTGCCCAGTTACCAGTTAACAGTTACCAGAAAAGAAGTCTCTTGACTGGTTACTGGCCACTGGTGACTGGAAACTATTTACTCCGGTTTCATGGATTCGCCGTGCAACAAAAACGCCCGGATATCGTAACGTCCGGGACGTTCAATGGGCAAATCTCCGTTTCCGATCATTAAATCAAGCGGGTTCGCATGCGTCCGTAACGGCAATTGAACGACTTCGTGCATACGTGCCGATTCGTAGATTGCCATGATGATTTCAACAGCGGCGCGTCCGTGTTTGGCTTCCCCGCGGTGTTCGGGCCCGCCTTCAATCCACTCAACAAGTTCGGTCGCCTGTGCAACGTGCTGGTTCGCGCCATCAGACGGACGTTCTTCCCATTCGGCGGCTTTATTGTTTAGAAGGCGGACGCGTCCCTCTGTTACATCTGCGATGCCGTCTGTACCGTAGACGATACCGCCTTGGTAATTCGGTCTGCCAATCTCTTGCAACAGCATCCCGATACACCCGTTCTCAAAACCGACGATGCCAGCACTTCGGTCTTCAATCTGAATATCGCGTTCATAACGCTCAGTTTTGCGTTCAACGTTGCCGATCACCCAGGTCGGAGCAGGATCGCTGAGGACATAGCGCATCATATCAAACAGGTGTGAACAGTCATTCAATAAACCCTGTCCGCCGTGGCAAACAATCTGTCTCGGTTCACCGATTGCACCTTCAGCGATGAGGTTCCGGGCATCCGTCCACGCGGCATTAAATCGGCGTTGATGCCCAATGACGACTTTCACATCGGTTCGTCTGGCAGCGATTAACATTTCATCGCACTCACCCAAACTCACACCCATCGGTTTTTCACAGAGCACTGCCTTTGGGCTTCGGGCACATGCCGCAATGGTCATCGGTGCGTGGAGTTTATGCCACGTCGCGACGCTCACGATGTCAAGGTTCTCGCTATCCAACATCTCGCGCGCATCCAAATAACAGTTTTCAGCTGGTACACCGTAAGTGTCCGAGAACTTGTCAAGTGCCGCTTGAACCGGGTCGGCAAGCGCGACGATTTCTGTCTGTTCAACGCCCTGATAGCCACGGGCATGGGCATTGGCGATACCACCACATCCAATAATTCCAACGCGATATTTAGAGGTTGCCATAGTCATATTTCCTATATTTTTGCCACGCTATAGATTTACGCAGTGACGATGAAGTGGGTAAAAGAAAACTACGATCTTGAAGATCCCAATTCAGACAATTAACGACAATTAACATAATTTTTCTATAAAATTAAATTTTTTTGTTACCTTTCGACAGAAACTACGTATTAGTTGTCATATTTTATAAAATTATCAAAGCTGAGGAAAGTACAGATGAGTTTCCTTATAGCACTCGCTGTCGTCTGGATTAACGTGCTTATCAGATTTTCCAGACACTCCTAAGTCCAAGCGGCGTTTCAAAAATTGTGCAATCATTCGTTTCAATTTTAAGTTGCATAAAAGGCTACCATGCTTATTCCATGGTAGCCTTTTGCCTATAATGCATCTTGTGGATTACTGGCTAATTGCTCTAATTGCTGCTTGTATCTTCACCGAGATGGGACGCAACAATAACTAAATCCTGAATATTCACCGTGCCGTCACCGTTCAGATCCCCTTTCAGATCCTCTCCAGACTCACCGAATTGGCCAGCGACAAGTACTAAGTCTTGAATATTAACAGTTCCGTCGTCGTTGACATCCCAAGGTGTCGGTGGCATCTCTATAGTTGTTGTCGTTGTGGCTTCAGCAGTCGTTGTGCTATCTGTGCCAGATGTCGCTGTTACGGTGATCGGATAATCGCCGGGTGTTGTAAACAGATCCCCTTTAACCGTCAATGTCACTTCCGCGGAGGCACCTGCCTCAAGCTCAATCGAATTTTCACTGAGTGCGCCAAGTACATTCCCTTCAATACCGACCTCTGCTGAGGCTTCAAGCGATATTGTATCCGTCATATTGCCGGTATTCGTAACTTTCAGGGTGTAACTGACACCTTCAACCGCATCCACCGTAGAGCGTGCTGCTTCTCCGACAACTTCCAACGAAACACCCGCAATTATCGGTATTTCTATAGTCGTTGTGGTCGTAACTTCAGCAGTCGTTGTGCTATCTGTGCCAGAGGTTGCTGTCACAATGATCGGATAGTCGCCCGGTTCTGTCAATAAATCCCCTTTAACCGCCAATGTCACTTCTGTGGATTCCTCGGCTTCAAGTTCAATTGATCTTTCGCTGAGCGTGCCAAGCACGGCCCCTCCAATACCGACTTCCGCTGAGGCTTCAAGAGATACCGTATCCATCGCATTGCCGGTATTCGTGACTTTCAGAGTATAACTCACGCCTGCGACAGCATCCACCGTAGAGCGTGCTGCTTCTCCGACAACTTCCAACGAAACACCCGCAACTACCGGGGTTGATTCTGATTGTGCAGTGTAAATGTAATCGTCTATTGGATTGAAGTTCCCATTGGAAGCATTCCCGGCTGCATAGAAGGTAATCGGTCCCATATCCGTATCAGGGGCAGTCCACTCAAATTCCCAACTGTGTGCATCGTTTGTCCCTTGAGCCGTTCCAGCAGAAGTGTGTTTAATATATTGTTTACTACTTGCTTCTGATAGTTGTGTATTCCCAGCAGTATCAGCAGCAAAAGTGCCGGCGCGTGCACCGTCGCCATCCAGCGCAGTCATCTCAAATCCCCAACGACTCTGCCCCCCACGCGACAAATTGACAACAACCGTATATACCTCACTGGGTATGTATGTTTCGGGAATTGTCAGCATCAAGGAACCACCTGAAACATTGAGGTCATTGCCAGCGTGACAGTTTGCCTGTGCACAGGTGTTTTCATTAGGCGCGCCTGTCTTTTCGTCCGGAGGCCCGTTGGAGAGAGCGAATACACTTCCAGTGCTTACGACGAAAAGAAGCACAAGCACTCCACAAACAAATAAGATATTTTTTAGATTCATCAAAGATTTTTCCTCTGTTTATACGATAAAAAACGCCCCAACGCCGACTGCTAATCGGCGTTGATCGCGGTTAGCTAAACCGGCAAGTCGGGGCGTTTTATTTTTTAATCGTTATCAGTTTTCAGTTAAAGCAGAACTCTGTAACAAAATCACCGTTTCCTGGTGTACACCAAGTAGAGACGAATTGTTCAAACAGCTCTTACCGACAACCGACGACTAACAACTGACAGCCATTTACTTCAGAATAACCATCCGTCGGGTGGCAGCAAAGTGTGCGGTCTGGAGTGTGTAGAAGTAGATACCACTCGCGACGCGCTCACCAACAGCGTTCTTACCATCCCAATACGCCGCTGTCGCAGGGGTCATGTACGAACCCGTCGGCTTCAGACCCAAGTCCAGCGTACGCACCAGATG
>JAJEGI010000047.1 GCA_022819945.1 Candidatus Poribacteria bacterium | reverse complement strand
CTGCTCTTTTGTAGCACAAACTTCCCAGTTTTGCGGCGTACTCGCCCAGATGCGAAGTGCATCGTGCCACCAGAACGCTATGTTTTCCGAGAAATCTCATCCTAACAGAACAGGCTGCAGTCGAAATTGCGTAAGTCCTGTAACAGTCAAGTCACAACTCTTGCTACGGTCATTCAGAGGAGGAAAACAGTGCAAACAATTTTTGCTAAATCAACAATTGCTATTGGTATAGGTCTGCTAATCGCCGCTATTAATATGGGGTGCGGTTTGCGTGTGCTTGAGCAGCCTCAAGAACCCCGGACATCTGCGAAACCACAAGAAAGCCTTTTCATTATCGTAGACACTGCGAATTTGAAAAATCCGACCCTCGCGGGTGCCGTTCGACTCCCCTTTCGCGTGCGTCCAAACAACAATGTCGTCTTTTTCGGGCAGCATGCTTATATAACAACAGCACAGCATCTGCACGTCGTCAATCTTTCAAATCAACAGCATCCGTTGCTCGTGGCATCTATGCCGTTTCCTGACAAAGTCGGCAGTGCCAGATTCTCTGGTCATCGGCTCTTTGTTGCAGGGCCAAGAGAGATTTATATCGTAGATGTTTCAAATCCGCATCAGCCAGTCCTTCAGTCTACAACCCGAACCGCTACTACTCTCGGTCAGATAGTGGCTTTTGATGTCCATAACGCCTACCTGTATGTTCTGGATGCTGGGGATTATCTGCATATTTTTAACGCTACTACGGGAGCACCACAATTCGTTGAAGCGATTGCAGTATCAGGTTCCCGGTTACTCGGAATTAAGGCTAAAGAAGCATCCGTACAACCGATACTTCCAAAAAGCACCTATTTTTCCTATCAGATTTGGAGACAAATCTTGGACCGGCAAGACCTCTTAGAACTCAGTGGTAGATATGAGAGACTTCGGGTTTCGGAGGATTACCTACTATTCGCCGATCCTATATATCCGACACGCGTTATTACGATTGCAAGAGGAGATGATTGGGGCTGGTTCGGCGGTCAATTTGAGCACTACGATATGGAGATTAACTATTTAGATTACCTCCGCGTCATGGAAAACGAACGCCGCAATCGCCAAGAATCTACCGATGTTCATGTGAGTTCAAAAGGGATTCTCGTTAACAACCTCGATGGGTGGAGACAGAAAATAGATACTGAGGTGAACACGCTTGGACCTATTACAGATTTTCAAATATCGGGCGATTTTCTTTACGTGTCAAACGCAAAGGGTTTCTTTTCCATTATTTACCTCGTTAAAAACAACCGACCGCTTCAAAAAGATAGCGACCGATTTTTGTCTGCCATCACACTCGGAGCGTTTCACCCTATTGGTATCGCCATTGGTGAAAATTATGCCGGGGTGTTATGCGATTTGAGCGATGTGGAATGACAAGTCCCTTACCGACAGATTCCATTCTGAATCTTAATAGCGTGTGTTAACTAACCAACACTATAACAGCACTTATCGGTTTCCAACCCCTAAGTCCTTTTATCAGATAGATTTAGGGGTTTTCTTATTTTCGACGATACCTTCCTGAAGAATATCTTGAAAAAATGAAGCGATTTTAACTTTACGGGTTTTTAATTGGTATTTCTAATCTGAATCGTGTAAAATTATTCGTAAACAACTGATGAAAAAAGACGTTAAGTTTATTGAGACCAATTTTGAAACCATAGGAACGGACATATAGAGAGTAAACCATAATGCCTGAACCGAATCAACCTGAAGACTATTTACAACGCTTACGCCATTCCACCGCGCATATCATGGCGTATGCCGTACAACAACTTTTTCCAGATGGCGAACGGACCGTTAAACTCGCAATCGGACCACCGATTGAAAACGAGTTCTACTACGATATGGAAGTGCCGCGTCCGATTACACCCGACGATTTCCCCGAAATCGAAAAGCACATGAAGGCGATGATTAAAGCCAACGTGCCTTTTGAACAGGAGACCTGGACCTACGACGATGCGCGTGAATGGTTCGGTGAACGAGACCAAAAATTCAAACTCGAATTAATCGACGGAATCTCTGACCGAGAAGTCAGCGCAAGCGATGAGGGGGTCGCTGACGAAGGCGTTTCTATCTATCATAACGGTGATTTCACGGACCTTTGCAAGGGACCGCACGTCGAAAAAACAAGCGAATGCCGATATTTCAAACTGCTCCGCGTTTCTGGAGCCTATTGGCGCGGTGATAGCAATCGCGAGCAGTTACAACGAATTTACGGCACCGCATGGGAGACCAAAGCCGACCTTCAGGCGTACTTAACACAACGCGAAGAAGCCGCCAAGCGGGACCATCGGAAACTCGGACGCGAACTTGAAATATTTCAGATGCACCCAGAGGCACCAGGCAGCGCGTTTTGGCTCCCGAAAGGCGCGCTCATCTATAATCTCTTGTCGGAAAAAGTGCGAAAACTCTATCTCAGTGAAGGCTATCAGGAGGTACGGACACCCCTCATCTATGACAGCAGTCTCTGGAAAACCTCTGGACATTGGGAACACTTCAAAGACGATATGTTTATCGTCGAAAGCGAGGACGGTGAGTCGGCAAGTGCGCTTAAACCGATGAACTGTCCGGCACACATGCTCATCTATAAAAGTGCACGTCATAGCTACCGAGATCTACCCTACCGCTTGCATGATCAAGGT
>JAJEGI010000066.1 GCA_022819945.1 Candidatus Poribacteria bacterium | reverse complement strand
CTGCTCTTTTGTAGCACAAACTTCCCAGTTTTGCGGCGTACTCGCCCAGATGCGAAGTGCATCGTGCCACCAGAACGCTATGTTTTCCGAGAAATCTCATCCTAACAGAACAGGCTGCAGTCGAAATTGCGTAAGTCCTGTCAAATATCTTGGAAAGTACTTATAGTAAAGCCCGAAAATACGTGAACACTTTAGCAAACACAAAACTCTCTCCTCGCTGGCGGGGTTTGTAACCCCGCCACTCTCAGGTGTATAATTAATTGTGGGCTTTACTATAAGGTAGACATAGGTTGGCTTGAAATGGTATTAGAATTACGAAAGATTATCGTAGGTTGGGTTGAGCGGTAAAACCACAAGCACATTTTCGCTATACACAGCGTTCAATTCTTCAATGAACCGTTAGGATAGATAGGTATAGCGAAACCCAACATCCCAAACCGTGTTGGTATCATAAGGCATTAGGTTTCACTCGGTTTTGCGGATTTCAGGTTTCTCTGTTCCTTTGAAAAATTGTCCAAACCATAGTACTAAATATCAACACTGAAGAATTTCAGAAACGCTACAGTCGTCAATACAACTGCTAAGAAACAGAGCAGGAGTAAATCGACCATAGAGTGCCGGACAGTTTCTGATAAGCGCGTTTTGGTCATAGCTGGCGGCGGGGAAATTTTCTTGGGTTTCGGTTGATCTGATCGCATGAACCTCGCAAATTGATCGTCTGAAATTTCATGGAAATACTCCGCCTCAAGTTGGTTATAATAACGCGTGCCCGTTTCAAAATAGGTGTCTCTTTTTATTTTCCCAGTCTCGGTTAAATTCATGGCGACATAAATGAGCGAAGTTGTCGGTGTGATTCGGGAAAGGGTTTCTCCGACCGATTCTTGCCGCTTTTTTTCACGTTGATAGGCGCGTTCTATTTCGCCGACTTGCTCTTGAAATTTCTGTCGATATTCGGCATCAATCGGTGCCCTGAGTGCCTTGATTTTTTCCTGATCCTTGCCGAGATTAATATCCCCTAAAGCCATTATTTTCCCTATAACCACTTGGTCCTTTTCTTCATTGAGGTTATTATTAATCGCCGTTTTTTCCATATAGACGCTCTGAATCGCGCGTGCCGGTGCAATAAATTTAGCGGTGAGAAACCCAACGCGTGGGGCAATCAACACGGCGAGCACCCAGACAGTGAAAGCGACGATGAGTGCCGTCTTGGAATTGTCTAAATAGGTGGAAATTAAGGTGCCTATTGCAAAAAATACACCAATATAGAGCAACGAGACGAAGGTCAAACTGAGCACGCGGGGGAAGATGTCAGATTCACCCAACGGAAACCCTTGCGAAACAAGCAAGAACAGACCCAACAGAAACGACACTAAAAACGGGACAACAAACACGATATACCCACCAATGAGCTTGCTCCACAAGAACAAATCTCGGGGTAGCGCATTCGCCAAAGTTACCCGCAGCGTTCCGGCTTCTCTTTCCCCCGCAACGGCGTCAAACGTGAACAAGAGTGCAAGTAGACTGAAGACGGTGCTAACAACAAATAGAAAATCAAGATTCCCTAAAGCAGAGGAGAGCGAGCCTTCCCCAACTGATGTCGAGCCGTGTTTTACACCGTTGCGAGTCATCCCAAGGTAACCCGGAAGGGATTCCTCTAAACCTTTAGCAAACACACTTAAAGGGGTCGGTTCGAGAAAAAGTTTAGAGAATTCTGTATCCGGAGCGGGCGGATCCCGAAGTGGATGAAGCGCATCATCCATTTCTGCAACCGAGAGTTCAATAGCTGCCTGATAATTGACCTGGTTTTGGAGGTAATTGCGGTAATTGATGTGCAAGGTAAGCGGCACGAGCAGAAGACACATCACGAGGAGCGCGACGAACCGGACGCTGAGAATATGATGCATCATCTCCTTTTGAATCAATGTCAATAACATGTTGAATTCCTCTTATTTTTTTATGGATTAATTTGCCCCCCCCACTGCAGGCGGGGTTTCAAACCCCGCCTGCAAGGGAGGCTGCGTAAGTCCGAGTAGTTAGCTTATGGAATTTTCTTTGAAATAGGTCTTACACCGGGGGTGATTTTGGTTTATAATATAGTTTGTGCTTTTTCAAAATCTTCTGGTGTGTTAACGTTGAAAAATGAATGACCTTCAGAATCATAAGCTTTCCAAATTTCTGGCGCGAGGATCAGGATATTCGCGCGTTCCTGTAGCGCATGGACACGTAATTCAGATTCTTGTAGCATCAATTCAATAATAGGTAAACAACGTTTAGAATAGGCAGCACACAACGTTTGGAGGGTAATCTGATCAGTGTTGTAAGAGGGGTTTGTAACCCTGATGTCTGTGTTACGACTGTACGTATAAGGCATCACCGCATCATATTCACCTAAAACAGAGACAAGATGGGTGAGCAGCTTCGGTTGTAAAAACGGACTATCACATGCGACACAGAGTACAGCGTCATGCGAAGCGTGCGTCAAACCGGTATAGATACCACCCAACGCGCCAGCGTCTGGAATCATATCGCTGTGCATCGGTAAACCGAGGTGTGCATATTCAGCAGGATTATTGGTAATCAGCAGGAGTTCATCTGCGACAAGGCGTATACGACGGATAACGTGTTCAATGAGCGAAGCCTCGCCGAGTGGTAGTAACGCCTTATTCCGTCCCATCCGCCGACTCTTACCACCCGCAAGGATAACACCTGTAACCGGAACCGACTTTCGTAGGGGCGAGGTCCCCTCGTCCCGACGCTGCTCACCTCGTCCCGATGCTGCACGTTGAATGACGTTGACAATTGACTCACCTACCTGTTGTGGTCCCACCAGTTTTCGTAGGGGCGAGGTTTCCTCGTCCCGATGCTGCACGTTGAATGACGTTGACAATTAACTCACCTACCTGTTGCAGACTTTCCGTATTGAGTAACTCGCTCCGATCCTGTTTCGAGTGAATCTTT
Source organism: Candidatus Poribacteria bacterium (assembly GCA_022819945.1). Taxonomy (GTDB): domain Bacteria; phylum Poribacteria; class WGA-4E; order WGA-4E; family WGA-3G; genus WGA-3G. The sequence continues at coordinate 39,999 of JAJEGI010000066.1, read as the reverse complement.
AAGGCGACACCGCCAACCGCTCCCGCTGTTAAGGTAAGCACCTCAAACCCGTGGCTCGCAATCGGAATGCTATCCAATCCGACACCGATCGGCAGATAACGATCCGAAACCCGGACACCGAGCGACTCGCCCGATGCCTGAAACAGGTCTGACAGTCCACTTGTCGTGCGCTTCGGTGGAATCCCGTAGCGCGTAACGAGGTTAACACCGTTCCCGACACCGAGTCCATCTAAATTAATAACGTAGGTATTCTCTCGGTTGTATGTATCGGCGTATGCTTGGACATAGCGCAATGCACCACACATGCCGTACTCTTCCGCACCAGCAGCGAGAAATGTTATAGGTATTTTCCCGTCGCGCGCCATCACGACGCGTGCCACTTCAAGCATAACACCGACACCGGAAGCGTTATCAAACCCGCCAGGTGAATGGTTCCGCGTAAAATTAATTTGCAAAAGCAATAGGCAAAAACCCGTGATCCCAGCAATACCCCAGAGGATGTAATGTGGCAACCAAAAGAGGGTAAAGCACTTAATGAGCATTAGGGTTGTCAGGACGATAAGTCCGGTGATTGCGATACCGTAAGATATCGCGCGGACAGCAATCGGCAGGACTTGTGATTTGGAGTCGTAGTGTGCAACGAATAAAAAGGCAGGCGTATTACCGTCTTGTTTCGCGCCGTTCTTTGCGATAATGTTCTCTGTCTGATACCGCCTACCGACATCATACAACCCTTCAAGCCGCTTTTGCCACTGCGTAAAGAACAACGCGATTGCAAGGCTCAGTAGGCAAGCAATGCATAGAAGGCCCGGAAATCGTTCACCGAACCATGGTACAAACAGAACGACCGGCACGAAAAGTGCCGAGAGAATGCGCGGCAAGACTTCAGCGGGGAATTTCGTAAATTCAAACGGTTCCGATGACACATCCAGTCCTAACGCAGTCAATTGCTCAACGATATACTCCTGTGCCTCAGCCTCACCCACGCTGCCCACCAACCTCGGAAAAGCGAGTTGTGTGATGTGATGGTATGCGCGTTCTGCATCGTAAGCGGAGTTCGTGTCCATCGTAATTAATCTGTACCTAATTCCGCCCGGAACCGTCTGCCCAAACGTCCTTTGAGCGTTCCAGCAATATCGCGCTCCGATTGCGCGATGTTGTGTAACTCAGCGGGGTCGTTTTCGAGATCATAGAGTTCGGTCACGTCGTTATAGTTTTCGATGAGTTTATGCGTCGCCGTGCGGATACACCGGAAACTTCGGAGCGCGCTCACAGTCTCAGTGCGGTGTGTTTCCGACTCACCGCGGAGGACAGGCGCGATAGACTTGGCATCAATACGCGGCAACACCGGCACACCGACCAAGTCGCACATTGTCGGATTCAGATCTATCAATTCAACCAAACTGTCTGAAATTTGATTGCTCGTGATACCCGGTCCAGCGATAATGAGTGGTACTCTCAGCGACGCTTCATAAGCGACACTCTTGGTATAAAGCCCATGGTCACCGAGCATTTCACCGTGGTCGCTGGAATAAATGATATACGTATTGTCAAGCATCCCGCGTTGTTCAAGTGCCCGCAGCATTTCACCGATCTGGTCATCAATGAGTTCCGTTGCAGCACAGTATTGTTGCCGTGTCACAGCAATGTCCTCAGGTGTAACATCAACAACGCGTCGTTTTACCCATTCAGGCTTCCCGTCCATATTATCAACGATAGCAGGCGGCATCTCAGCATTCCGATACTTATCGCCATATTCAGTCGGTGGATCGAAGGGGTCATGCGGTCCGACAAAACTGACAAACAGATGCCACGGGAAGTCATCAGGGATGGTCTCAATAAATTCGGTTGCGCGTCTGCCGATATAGGTATCGGCGAAATCCTCAGTGGAGAGGACGGAATCGTGAGAACCGTTTTTAATCCAGCCTCCGCCACTGCGTTTCCGATAGTCTTCGTGGAATGCCTGAAGCACGCCTTTCTCTTCAAGATAGTGGGTATAGGGACCGATAGGTGTTGGCGAACTTCCAGCATGCATCTTGCCCTCACATTCCTCTGGATGCGTGAATCCCCAACTATAGGTGCGAGGTCGGTCGCCGTAGCGTCCGTTATAGCCATCAGGCTTAGCAAGATCGAGTTTGCCGACACACCCGACGCGATACCCGTGATCGCGGAGTTGTTGGTAGTAAGTCGGCACGGTGGAAGGGAGGAAACTCCCGTTGTCCACTGCTCCGAGTCGAGAGGGTTGCAGTCCAGAAGCAAGCGCGATGCGTGATGGCGCGCAGACGGGTGCATTCACCGTGCAGTTCGGAAAACTGACACCCGCTTCCGCTAACCGTCGCAGGTTAGGCGTATTGAGTGCAGTTGGGGCATTCTCAGCGGTTTCCAGGTAGTCGTATCGGTGTTGATCCGACATGATAAAGAGAATGTTAGGTCTATCGGTTTTTCGATTCATTTATAAATACCTTATTAGGAACGCTTTGGTAGCATACTGTATGGATTTTTTTACCTTTTAATTTAGCATCATTATAGACGATCATGTCCTCATTTTCAAGTAAAAATCGCATGGAAACAAGCGCAAACTTCTTGCCAAAACCTATCGGGTATGTTATTATGTTTCCATAATTCTTAAAAAGGAGACCAACATGGCAGTTTTTTTACATACACGGGTTCGCGTCAGCGACCTTGACGGTTCTATCGATTGGTACTGCGATCATTTAGGGTTTAAAGTCCTCAGTCGGAGCGATAAATCTCCGGCGGGCAACCAGATCGTACATCTCGAACTCCCCGGCAACGCGCACACGTTAGAGTTGACCTATTCACCGGATTTTGAGCTTCAGGTTCAAGAGGACCTGATGCACTTCGCTATCGGTGTCCCAGATATTGTCGAATTTTGTGATGGGTTAGAGAAAGCAGGGTTGGAAATTTGGCCCGATGAATGGCGCGATCAATTCACATCCGGCGGCATGAAAATGGCATTCATTACCGATCCAGACGGCTACGAAGTCGAGATTTTAGAACGTGCAGATGCCTCTGGCGATCCGCTCGATGTGCTTGACGAATCTTAGGCGTAGGGCCAAAACTGATTCCACGCTGTCAGCCAATCTTTTGCTCGGCTTTCAACGGTAACGGGACCTGTTATCTCAACCCCTTGTCGTCCTTTGAATTCTGCGAGTTTATCTACGCTTGAGAGTTCAATTTTGATTGTCGTTGGGGCATCGGGGACGTAAGGTTTAACGCCTGTTAAATCTGTGAGTGCGTCTTTCGCTGCGTCTTCAATCAATTGACGGGCACGGACAGGCGGAAGTTGCCGCGCACTAAATCGACTTAACCCCTGTTTAACCGCGACCGTGGGCAGTGCGTCGCCGAGGAGTTCTTTGGCTTCTCGGCAGACTGCCGCGTCGCCAGTGACAAGTGCGACAGGCACACCGTAGGCACCGTTGAGCGCAGCGTTCACACCCGTTTCACCTACCAAATCGTCGTTGAACCAGAGATTCCGGTATTGCACACTGGAAATGGTATGGCAGAGCACGCCATCCGGCGTGTTGCTGCGAGCATGCATACCGATGAGCAGGCACGCATCACAACCTTCTTCCCACATACCCTCATAGCGTCCCCATCCGTGATGTGCCACCCACTCACAATCCGGATGAATTTTATCCGGGATCAGCGAATTAAAAGTCCAACCTTGTCCCGCGCCATGGCAATCCACAACGACAATTTCTGTCGCGCCAGCGGCTTTTGCACCCCGCACTGCGGCGTTAATCTCTTCTGTATAAAGGTGTCGTCCTTCTTCAAACATCGCCGCGCCGCCAGTCACCTGCTCCCACACAACGATCCCACTAACACCTTCCATATCCGACATAATAAGTACTCGCACTGTTCTGTTTCTCCTTTCTTTTCGAGTTTATAGGCTTCCTTCAGTATAGGCCTGCGGCACTTATAGTGAATCCGAAAAATAAACGCAATAAGTAGTTTTGGACTTGGTAATTTACTGTTTACAATGTTTTATCTAATATGAATTCTCGTTCCAAAACCTCACGAATATCCTGAAAGGCTGCCCTTATATTTCCTTGTGGAAATCGAATCTGTCCAAGCCCATGAATGTTGCTAAATTCCTGACAACCTTCTTCAAGCAAGATAATCGCTCTTTTAAAGCCAATCTTACCTTGAAATAGACCAGCTTCATGAATTACATTCTCACGAGCATGTAATGAACCGTCGGCTTGCACGTCCTCACCTGTCATGATAAGGAATGCCATACACGATACTTCTAACATTTTTTTAAGGCGGGCACTAGTAGCTTCACCTGCTGGTGAGATACGATTGAATTCCTCGTACTCAAGACCTAATGTCTCCACTATGAAATCCTTAAGTTCTCGCCATATATTTGAACGTCCATGTCCGATAAAGATTTTATTATTTGTGTCTTCATAAAATTCTAATTTTTCAAGTATACTTTCTAAACGAGTTATACCACGTGCTATATTCGACTTATATGCATCTACCGCAGAATTTAATCTTTCTGTGGGGGTGGGGTTGCCCCTAAAACTCACAGGAGGATTCAGGTAAAGTAAAGGCGGTAATGATGGGAGTGAAATAAATATGTTATTAAGAGCAGTGTTGTTATAATTACTAAAGTTTGGACAATATTGTAAAGTTATGCTGCCTTGTCAAAAGGCGGGGCTGTGTCGTCTTGAACACTCCCCTTAATATTCTGTGAGTTTGTTTTTTCCATAAACTTCGCAGAAAATGTTGAGATCGCTATTTGCGAGCGGAGATAAGCCACCCGCAAGCCTTGTGTAAGTTTTTTGGGACGATACCAATGAATGTTGAGATGTTCACAGACCTTCTCAACACTTATCTGTTTTTGCGTAGCATCACACATCGTGAATACTAACTTCGTCAGACTTGCTGCAACAAAACTCAGTTCGACGAACCGATTGATGCTTTTCCGAGATTTCAGGCGATAGGCATCAAAGCCGAAGTGCTGTTTGACGTCCCGAAAAGCCGTTTCTATTTGCCATCTTTGGCGATAGTATTCGACGATTTTCGGTATCTCAAGCGTCAAGTCTGTTGTAAAGACGCAGAAATACCGATACGGTTTTGAGGCTTTCGGGCGGCTACGAATGACGACGAGTCGGACATCAGCATCACACATTTTTGTTCGCACTATCTTTGAAGTTATGGAATAACTTTTTCCGCCTATGTCTATCGTATTATACCGCAATCGGCGAATATGCAGACGGTCTCCATATTTTCGAGGTCTCCCGCGTTGACGATGTTTCGGTTGTTTCGGTAGACGATAGAAGACGGCATTAGATTTCGCACGACACAGGATATGGTGTCCGAAACTCAGTGCCATTGTAAAGACCTTTCGCCATGCCAAGCCACGATCAAAGATGATAAGTCCCGGGGGGATCTTTGAACACATACGCTTCAGGACAGCATAACTTTTATCGCGGATCGTCTGGGGCACCATGAGTTTCACCCAGACGGGGAAAAACTGCCAGTCTGTCGCTGTCGCACACAGCAAACCGAGCGCACCAAACTCGTGTCCGAAGTGAAACTTCGATTGATTCACGCGATGCTTTTGATAACTGAAGTTGCGGAAAAAATGCAAACCCCATTGGGAGTTGCCAGTCTTCAGGGCTTTGGTTTCGTCATAGACGTAAACCCACTCCTCAAAGAGGTGTTGGATGCGTCTGATGAGAACGCCAGCGACGGCATCCGCGCTCCATTTCCCCCGGGAAAGAAACTTCGGAAATGACCAATACTTCGTCTCGGAAGCACTTGATTGATAAAGTTGTGTGAGCGTGCCATTGCCTCTATTGGCGATGAATCCGAAGATAAACGCTTGGAAAAGCAAAAAGTTTTGTTGATTGAATAAAAGTCGAAACTCCGATAGAATATCTCCTAAGCAGAAAAGGAGGTTCATTTTTTAGCATCCTTTCACAACAGTCGTGTGTTTATGAAAGGATACCTACTTTTCTGCTTTTTCGCATCTTAATTCTGAAAATTGTCCAAACTTTAGTATGATAAAAGGAATGAGAAAAATATTGCGGAAGGGTCTCTTTATTTCTACGTTCTACTATAAACTTCAGCTTCCCAACAGCCTCCCATTTCAGCCTTCGTCAATAGACCAGGTGCAGTTGATATGACTGTCCTTGTAAAATTGCTTGAGTGCTGGCTTATCAAACCACAACTGAATCTCTTTACCTACAATATGACCGACACTACTCACCTTGAGATAAAGACCACCCGCGGTCCATTCAGGCATGATGTTATATTGTCCGGTTTGTGCAGCATAGATGCTGAGCAGTGCCAGCGGCTCCATCGCATCGAGATTTGCGGTTCTATGCGTATCCTGCAAGAGTTCAGCCACACTTTTCCCTTCGTGTCCCTCTTGTAGTTCGGGTTTATCCATGACCTTGCTGTGGAGGATAAAGTCATCTTCAAGCGTAAAAAGACCACTATTGCTGTGTTGTCTACCTTGCAGTAGGTTGTCGCCTATCCGTTCCGCCATTGCCAGAAATTCTGCCTTCGGTTCTACCCGGTACAAATCCACCAATGCAAAGATATAAGCAGGCTCCAAGGCGGTTGTCCCAAAATTCAACGACGGTGGCGAGTCTTTATCAGCACCGATATCTCCGATGCTGAAGGCTTTAAACATCGTGCGTAAGTAGTCTCTGAACTCGCTTCTGCCTTCAGAAATCCGATATCCACGCGCACAGACAGAGGTAAAGAGCGGCGTAATGTTTTGCGGTAGGAATGCGCCGCCTTCTTTCGCACCAAAGTATAACTTCGCATCTCTAAAAGGTCCCTTGATCCGAAAACCTGTGAGATCCGTTCCGTCAATAACGATGCTTTTCAGCGTGTTGTTTGTCGGATTGTAGGAAGCGTTTAAGAAACCGATGATATGTTGTTCAATTGCTGCTTTGATGTGCGCCATCTCACCGATACGACCGTATTTTTCGGCATTTTCTACGATGGTCAGCATCCCCATCATCTGCGTAATCGTGTGGTTCAACTGGTTGCCGACATACACCCTCGGTTCAGTCGCCTGCGGATATTTTCTACCGAAGACGTTAAGCCCGCGTTTGCTACTTTGCGGATGCACCAGATTGGGCCAGATCCCTGTCTCTGGGTCTCGCTGCTTTATAATTAGATTCAAAAGACGTTCCGCCCAAATTCGCGGTGCTTCTTCCTGTTTTTGATAGCCCAAGCTGTAAGCGGCATAGGCGAGATCCAGTGCTACACTGATAAACGAGAGATCGCCATTGATTACAGGGTCTTTGTATCCGTGCCAAGGTCTGTTCCAAGTATTGGCATGATCAACCTGCTTTTTGAAATCACCGTGTCGGTTGTAGTGTAAGGCATCCCAATCCTTGATATTCGCTTCCCAAATCCCTTTCATCAGCATCTCACCGCGATCGTGATCCACAGTTCTCAGCAATTCCCAGTACGGATATACATCCTCTATTTCGTGGACAACGCCTTTCATCCCGTACGTGTTACCGGTTACCAAATCCACGTAGCCGTGCCCGCCCCAGTGCAGAACGCCACTCTCTGGATACCAGTAGTGGTTGAACATATATTCGGCAGCTTCTCCAGCCGCATAGACGTATTTGCCATCTCCAGTGAACTGGCTTAAAGCGGCGAGCAACCGCATCAGGTTCTGCTGATTCTGAAAGAAACTCCAGACCGTCGGTTTCGGCTCGGTGCCTGAGCGATGCGATGTCATAGATCTGGGTGCCTTCACATGGTCGGTATGGAGACAATCAGCAAAGAGCGGCATATTCTTGCCACTGTATCTATCTCTCCCGTATTGGATAGCTGTCCCTGCGAAGAGGCTGGCGGCTTTTAAGAAGCGGTTACCCGCTATTTCGTCAGGACGCAACTGATTTCTGCCAATCCATCCATCCAATCGATTAAGGCTCATACATCCTCCATGATATTTTCTGTTTGTTTTTTCGTCCACGCGATGACGGCAGATCCGAACACGGCAAAGCCGAAGAGCGTAAACGGCATCTGCCAGAGCAGAAAACTCATGTGTGTATGGATGTACGAGTGTGCCTTGAAGATGACATGCCACGACAGCGGTGCTAAGATTGAGAACCACGTCGTCCAGATTAAGGCGATATAATGGTGTCGTCGTTCTGCATTGCTACGCCAAAACAGCAGCGCGGACATCGCGATAAAGAGAACGATCAGATAATAGTAGCGGATTTTCAAGAGGAGGTTAGAAACGAAACCGTTAGAGATAGATAGATAGTTGTTGAGGTCAAAGAAAACACCGTTCATATAGGTAATGACCACACTTAACGTACCCGCGTTTAGACTGGCAGCATATACCGGCGGAAAGTCTTCTGCCTCTCCATACGTGCGCTTACCGAAAGACCAGATGATATGCGCAACCCCATCCATAAACCCGTCCTTCGCAGCACCGATCTGGAAACACAGCATGATAAAACTCAAAAAAATTGCGACGCCTGATCCGAGTCCAGCTGCAAGCGTCCACTTCACGCATTGGCGACCGCTCCACTTGTCAAGGATAGCATAATAGACGAACGGCACCATCATCATGACCAGCGTAGTTGTAATATACTCATAGCCGTTGATGAAACACTTGATGGAAACCGCGATGAAGATAACAATGCCAAACCGGATAAGGTGTCGGTCCAATGTTTCTCTGTAGCGTTTAAGGAAGTACAGGACAGCAATCATCGGCAGATAGAATGCCCATAGACTCCACCAAAGGTTCTTACCAAAGACCGTCAACCATTGAGACAACACCGCCGAAACGATAACGAATATAGCGACCCACCCGCCAAATTCCTCATAGAACCAACTTACGATGCAGGTCAACGCGCCTGCGGAAAGTAAAGCTGTCAATATATAGAATAACGTTAATTTGGTTTGCTGCGATAATGGAATGAGTCTATCCAGTAGACTAAAGACCATCCCTTGACCGCCAGGTTGTGAGTTGTATGTTGAAAATTTATCAAAGGAGAGTTTGTAAAGATAAGCGGTATATTGCGGTCCCAACTCTGTTGAAGGTATCCATTCCGCATCCGTACTTTTCGCTGTTCCCCAACCGTTCAGACCCCCCGCTGAGAAGATACCATCTTGGCGAGATTTGACCATTCTTCCCATCACATGTGCTTCGGTGTCTTTCTGATGTTTGGCAAACCAATTCTGCTCAGCGACGCGCCATGTGTTAGCAAAAAACCCGAAAAACAAGAGTCCAATTGATAGTGCCCAGATAGCTATCTTCTTTGTGAGTTCTGATTGCCCAAGATGTCTAAGTTGCATATTGACATACGTCCCTGCTTTGGTGGGTGGAATAAGTTAAATTGGACTTACGCATAATGGAGCTATTGAGAGGGAAGTATGGAAGGAACGGAAGGATGGCGGGATGTTCGCCCAGCCTTCCAATCTTCCAATTCCACAAACAAATGATTGGATTTTACGTAAGTTCTATTAAAGGATCCGCCCTTTCTTAGGCACTTGTGAGTTAGCATACCAGCGAGAATCAGAGGGTGGTGCCGGCTCAGGAGGCTGTATGGAAGCGAATTCAGCCAACTTAGGTCGAATCTCGTCTTCCCAAATCCCTTCCACATCATCAAACGTCAAGGGTGTGTGGTTCGACACTTCCGCTGCATAAGCCGATAGCAACTCCCTTGTTTTTTCACCGAAACGCGCCACAATATCCGCCACCATCTGTTCCCCGACTTGACGGCTGGAGGATTCGTTGAAAGACCCCATTGCGAAATGAGGTGCGCGTGTGTCATCTGTCGGCATCCGCGACATATCCACACAGTCGGGCGCCACCGCCCAAAGCACGGACGTTTCACCGCGCCCGGCGTGCCCACCCAATCCTTTACCGTCCTCAAAACGTTCGATATCCGCACCGATGCTCATTGTCGAATACATCCGAACCCCGACGTGTGCCTGCATAATTTCAATCACCACCGGCACGTCTAACCGATGCGGCCCCGAATGTCCCGAAAACAGAATCGCGCCGTGAAAGCCCAACGCATCCACCGCTCTGATGTGATAACACATATTCTTCAAAAACATCCAAGGCGGTATCGCTGTCAGCCACGGTCGTTCTTGGTTGACTTGGGTGTGTCCCCACGAACCGTAGCCGCCAATCTCATGGCAGTGCCAGTAAAACGGCGGGGCGACGATCCCACCGTGCGCTTGCGCCGCCTGACACGAACATTCGTGCGCCCGAATCGCATCCATCCCGACTGCATTGTGCCAACCGTGCGGTTCGCACAACCCGTAAGGCAGATACACCATTGGACACGCCTCAAACGCCGCTTCTAACGCATCGGGAAACATCCGTTCCCATCGCACCTCATTATGTCTCATACAATACCCCTTTTCAAACTACGTCAATTGATGCAGCGCAGCGTTGAAACGCGTTCTAAATAATCTTAGGTGAGAAATCTCGATTCGGAGATCGCTCCTACCGAGAAAGGTCGGGATTTGAAAATCCTGCCTACAAGTGAATAAATACATCTAATTTTAACGTGGACAACCTATTCGAGAATAAAGAAGTGATCCTGGAATTAAAAAGGAATGTAGACTGACGAATGAGAATTGAATGATAATACTGAATGCTTCCGTTCTAAAGTTCTGGAAGCCTGTAAACACCCCGTCGAACCTTTACAATTTCACCCATGTCTACAAGGCGCGTGAGTTCTGTGTTTATTGCTTTTGGGTGCCCTTGAATCGCCGCCGTGAATTCCGGTGTTGTTTTCTCTCCATCAGCGAGAAGCGCGAGAATTTGCACGCGGAAAGGAACACGTGTCTTTCCACCCCTCAGCCTTTGCAACACGCGGTTCGCCTGCCTTGGGGAACATCCCAAAACCCTTTCTACCTCGCGTCTGCTGGATTCAGGCGTTAGATTATCGCGTTCCGTCTCAAATTGTTGACGTGTCGTTATCACCTCCGCGAGCTTGTCTAACCCACCGGCGACATCGAAATCTTCCCAGTCAAAAAGGAGCGTTTCAGGTCTATCAGTGATCTCAGGAATTTGAAAACCTGTAATTAACATAACTACCTTGTTTGCCAAACGGTTCAGCTGAGCCAGTTCTATAATCTCTGTGAATATATGGACGACCTCTTTTTCATAAACGCTCTGGACGCGCGCGTCTTTGTAACGGTGGAGCTCTGACTCCATTTCAAAAGAAAGAGGTTCCGCGTCATTTCCAAACAGGATCTGCGTACGCTCCAAAACAGAACGTGGTCCCATTTCCGGCATGCCAACTGCCCAAATGACCTCCGCCTCTTGAAAAGCGGTTTCTAATCCTTCCACCACTCGAAAACCCGTTAAGAAACAGACGTTCTCATTCTTCGCGATATCCTTCAGCTGTTCAATTGCGTGAACATGGGTTATAATCCCATGCTTAATATTTGGATCCCTTTCAATTTCAGCCTGGATTCTCCAAAAAATGTGCTGCCCCGTTTCAGACACCCCGAGACTGTCCCAAGTGTTACTGAGGTCTAAAATTGTCTTCCGTGGATAGATACCAGTGCGAATCTGAAAAATGCGATTTCCAGGAGCCCACGCCATCGGTTGGGTAGAAAGAATCTCAGTTTCCGCATCGAAAAACATCCGACGTAGATGTTCATCGTAGAGAACCGGGGAGGTGACCAAAAGGTGTCTGACGCTTGGATGAAGTACCGGCGGCACCCGGAACTGTAGAACTTCGTCTTCCCAGCGCATCGGGGCATCAACGTCCCTTGTGTAATGTGTAAAGAAACGCTTGAGTTGATGCCAAAACGTCCAATTGGGATTCCCACAAACCGCTGGAAACTTCTGAATGTTTTCAACAGTTGCCGCATCCAAGATACCCAACCTGACAGCGTCCGCTATTGGCATCAAAATTCTCATATCTTCGTTCGGCACAAAAGTGTCGAGTCGAAAGAAGGACAACCCTTCTGCCGCAAGGCTGGCCGCGGCCGCAGCGTCCAAAGGAATATACGCAGAAATCCCACCCTCAAACTCGATGGTATAGCGTGCTAATTCTTCTCCGGTCTCTGCATCAATCGCGCCGCGTGCGACCACTCTGCCCTGTATATCGACGCAGCACATTTGTTGGATAATTTCGTCCGCCAACCATTCAAACGTCTGTATGACTGTCCGAAGACGTTTGATGGAGTTCGCATGGTATTTGTCTCTGATTTCTACCGCATTCAGTAAAGCCAGCGCAAAGTTTCCTAAGGCACTGCCTTTCCAGTTGACAACCCACTCCTCCAATATGGTTTTTGACAGGCTGCATTTAAGAAACAGTTGATTCTCTCTCGTGACATCAATGATACAAAGTGACTGGGTTCCATCGCGCGCTTCAAAAAGTTGTTCCACTATTTTTGCGTGTTGTGGATTCCAAAATAGTCGAAGATCCTCTATTATTTCTACTTTAGCAGCTCGTAATGTGGAGAATTGCGATAGATAGCCACGTGCCTGACATGCTGTATAGACGCTGCACTGCGGACAGATAATTTCACTCGGATTCCCACCCTTTTTCTCAAGCACTTCACACCGCTGAGCATCCTCACAGACGTTTCCACGTTGAAACGGTGTTGCCATGCGCACATCAATAGGAATATCTTTTACCTGATCCCATAGATACGTCCGATCCCGCCAGCGTGCAACCGATCCCACATTTTGCTTTTGAAAAAATTGCTCTACTTCTGCTGCAAGCTCAGAATCCTGCACGTAGGTTACCTCACTATTTTGCAAAAGCGGTTCTATTTCACGCCGTTTCTCTGAGTTTGGATCGGGAATAAACCCAACAATACGCGCGTTCCGATCAAAAGCACGCTGCACCTGAACGCTAATTTCTTCTCGTGTTGCATCAATCTTTTCGAGGGGGCTCGACTTATGTAACACTGGCGAAGGACGTTTTATTGCCAATGGACTCAGTTTCCCTTCCCGAATGGCAAATACCTTATCATCTATAGGCAGCCCCGTTTTGGGCATCGGCGGCAAGATGCCAGTGTCGTTCCAAACATCTGTTATGAGCGTTGCCTCCATAGGCAACCCAATATCAGACGTAGATGCACAAATCCACACGCCACCTTCGTTCTCCCACAATGATACCTCCGTGTTACCACTCCCTTGTTGGTGCCAATAGTGACATCCATCCTTTTGTCTGACATAAGAAAACCCGCGCCTAAAAAACGCCTCTTTGGCGAGGTCAAGTTTGCCCGATCCGAGAGAGTATGGCGCCTCGGGGATGCTCTCCTTGGGTTGTATGTTTTGCGAAACAGGTTCGTGCAGTGCAGCGCGAAGGGCATCAATCGCTGCGAAAAAAATTTCTTTGGAAATTACAGGCGGATCTAACAGATTTCCAAGCAGGATTTCATAACGCGCATCCCAGCAATTGTGGCCGTTCTCGCCGAAGATTTCAAGATACGCGTCGTATTGGTCGGGATTCTCCTTTGCCGGTGCCTCTTTATAGACATAGAACCGTGCCTGATTGGTGTTCGGGTGAAGATACCCCGGTATCCTGCAAGAAAAGCGGAGCCCACCGGACTTTGTCATCGTCAGCAACGGATTCGCAACGGCATCAACAAGTGCTTGAACACAAGCAAGAATGACATCAGGTGCAGCACAGATAGCTTCATATTTAAAGGTGATGTCATGCCAGGGCGCGCCATCACGCACAGAGGGCATACCCGTGTACACTTGAATCCCCCACGACTTGTGCCATCGGATGGCATCCCAGTCTGTTGCCTGTTGGCGTTTCAGGAACCGATCGCCCCCAAAAGATCGCGGCGGACGGTCAGTGCCAGGCGCATGCCCGATCGGCATAAAGGAAATACCTGCCGCCTCCAAGTCTTGAAGCAGCACAGGGTATCTGTGCGCACAATAGGCTGTGAAATGATAAGGAAGCCCTTTGTAAAGCCGAGGTCTTGAGGTCGTCTTCTGTTGTTTAAGTGGTTGCTCGTGACGTTGGTGACAGCGTGCAATCATATCTTCTAAGATATTGGTTGTCATCGAAACACTTCCCTACAGTAAGGTGTTTTCTTGAACTGGGTAAATTCCAGATACTTATTCTACCAAGAAACGGAATGCTAAAGTCCAAAACAGAAGTTAAAAATATATACTATCAAAGATCTCATTTTTTGTCAAATTTTAAATTGATATAGAATCAATAGGAATAACGGTGAGCACTTAGCTGACAGCCTATGAGTTTCGGTATTTGGAAAGTGGACTTTTCTTTAAAGAAACCTGATAAAATTCCAAAGTATTACGCACTTTTCAAACGAAAATAGCAATTTTTATAGATATAATTTGCTTTTTCTATAAAGATGCCGTATAATTAAGTTGGATATAGATTTAATTATATAATTTAAAAATATTTTATAAAATCGGCTTATCATAACTTATCAGTGCCTTCAACATCAACCTTTAAGAATACATTATGTCAGAACAGCCAGTATTCATTGAATTGCCATCGGTACCCATGCAAAGGATTTACAAGATAATCCGAGAAGTTGGAAGGTCAAAAATTCCTTTCTTCATTTTAAATGAGGTACTTGAGATGTCGTTGACTGATTAGACCTATCGAGCAGCGCGGACTTTTAGGAGCGGGTGATCCCATCTACTTAGACCTGATTTTTTTGGGTCTGCCGTCCCGTCGGCGGTGGCGGTTAGCGGGTGCAAGTTGCACTTAACACCGACATGACCAACACAACGTTGTTTATTGGTCTTTTTAAACTGGTGATAAACTAACATGACCAACACAATATTGTTTATTGGTCTTTTTAAACTGGTGATAAACTAACGAAGGGGCGCGTTGTGTATTGCGTCCCTTCCGCTTCACCTGTTCCTTTAGAACCAGCAATAGAGTGGAAGACTCAGAAATCCAAGCAACTTTTGATGAGCGCATAATCCACACCTGGGAATGGACAAAAAGAATCTCCATGCTTTAGCGCGGAGGGGATATCAATACGACAATGGAAAAGAAAAAATATTCTGTTTCTGACGGGTTCAAGACCATTTTAGGGTTTTTTGGCAACTGCCTGGTATTAAATAGATTTCCGCCAAAGTATAGAACAGGAATTCAGAAGCAATGGATACCAACCTAATCCATTTACGAAAGGAACGCCATGAAAATCCGCCTCGGTCGCAAGACGATAGACCCTAAAGGGGTCAATCACTTCAAACAGATCGGATCAAGAGTTTGTATACTCGAATTCGTAACCGGAGAATCCATAACCGTGGCATGTGGGGTAAAAATACCAAACAACACCATATCATTTGCTGGAACTCCTGAAGACCTTAAAGCACTCTTGGCAGAATATATTGAAGCCAACAAGTCAACTAACAGGAAACTGACTAAAAGGAAATCGTATGCTTACTACAACAGGAAGTAGGGCTATTTGGTTTCCCATCCTTTGAAGTATCCTAAATTGACAGTATGGGGTTTGTCAAACGCAACCCATTTCCGATGCAGAGATGGTTCATGATTGATGATGAAAATTAGGAGGTGTTTATGAAATTTCAACTCGGCAGTAAGCAGATCCAACTCAGCAGGGTTCATCGCGTCCGCAGAGTCGGACAGTACATTGCCCAAATTGACTTCAAAACAGGTGAATCCATACACGTGAAATGTGGTGTCCATTCCCCAGATAGTGTGGCAATCTCCTATCACGGCACATTTGAAGAACTCAAAGCGTTGATCGATAAGTTTAAGGGAATGTATCAAAGAGAATCTGAGGATTAGGTTTTCATATTATACAACACCCATCGAACAGCCCGCACGCTGATTTAACGGACATATTCCCTTCAGATACCGTTTTGGTTCTGTTTCGCATGTCCGCCAAGCGGTCCGTCGGGTAGTCTTATAAGACATCCGCGCTTTACAGGTTGTGCGAGTCCAAAAAACAACCTGTACTACCCCTTACCGTTCGCAGATTTGGTCCTTAAACGGTAAGGGGTAGCCTGTCCTCTATTACCCGCGTTTTTCACCGGGTTTTCGTCGATGCTTTGACGCATAACTATCGCCTTCTGGATCGTACGAAATGAACACTTTTCCGTCTTCTACAACCAGTCGCGGTACAGTCCGGTGACGACCATCCCGTTCGGGGCCCCGCATGACAGCGAATTGTGCCTCGGTCATGTCTTCAACCATATCGCCCCACCGGTCCTGCGGATCAAGCACACCGCCGCCCCAATTGACATTTTTCGACTGATACTTAATCAATACCCCACGTCTGGGGATCGGATTCTTCCATGCCAAGGCACCATGTGTACAACCGCCGTCCATAAAGAAGAGAACGTCCCCAGCCTTCATAACCGGTTGTACGACCAAACCCATCGTGTCGTCACACGTCCGAATCCCGCGTGGCATAGAATACTGCGTCTTGTGAGACCCCGGCACACACGCAAAACCACCCAGTCCCGGCTCAACATCGCGCAATTGCCAGGTAATGGTGACAGTCTCAGCATAACTGCGTCCGTTCTTAAAAGCGTAACCCCGTGATGGGGTCATCGGTTCATTGCCATCGTGCAGTGAGTGTCCCGATGTGCCTTCAACGGCACAGAAGACGGTCGCGCCACCCATGCGATAGCCACTACCGCCCATCCAATTCATTCGCTGCACCACAGCAGGGTGCGCAATCATACGTCGAAATGGCGCGTTATAAGGATCCGGCAGGTCTAACAAACCCGGCAGGAGCGGACGACCTGTCCCCGCTTGACTGATGGATCCGCGCGCCAGCTCCTCGCCTACAACGATACGATCTTGAAATTTATCCACAGCCTCATTGGCTTCTGCCAACCACTGCTCATCCATCACACCGCGCACCACCAGATACCCGTTCAGATCCCAAAAATAGAATTCTTTTTCATCAATGCCTGAATTCGGGTCGCGCATATAAATTGATGGATGAACGATGGACGAATCTTCCTCTACCCACGTCTCTTCGCCATCTGTGTTTAGTACAGGTGGCGGACTCGAACCCTTATATCCAGGGACATACATGACCGCCTTTTGCGCAGGCGTCGCTTCGTCCGCCCATCCGGGCAAAGATTCAGTTTCCGAGTAAGGTCCAACTGGATTGGACTGAATTGCCGCACGCGCGGCGTACCAATAGCTCAACAATCTTTTCGGTTCGTCTTTCCACGGAAGAACACCTTGGAGCGTAGGTACCGCGACTAAAAAGAGATCCCCCGCTTTAAGTGCAGGCTGCACCAGTAACCCCATATCATCAACACCGGTTGCCAAGTCGTCGGGCGTTTCAACGTTACTCTTGTGGCTCGCCTGAACAACAACGAATCCACCGTCGCCTTCGGAAACATCTTCCAATGCCCAAACCGCTTTTACGCCCTGACAACGCCGCTGACCATTTTGTTGGCGATATGCTAAGGACGGATTCCTCGGTTCATCGCCACCGACGAGCGGTGCTTCTACTTCACCTTCCCGCTGACCCAACAACCGTGGTGCCTGATCGAGTCGGAAACCGTGTCCCACAATCTGGTTCAGATACCAAACCAATTTGGGTTGCACCAGTAGGTCGCGGAATACTTCGCGGTGCGGACTGTCCCCACCTAACAGCGTTTCACTTCCTTCAACTACATCTAATGCTTCATTGAGTGCCGCCACCTCTTCTTGACTGAGAACACCCGGAATGTGTAGGTAGCCTGCCACATCAAAAGCATAGTTCTCTTCATTCGTCATGACTTCGTTACTCATTTTTTTCTCCTATTACTATTACCCCAACTTGCTACTAACAGATTTTGAACGGTTCGACGAGGTTCTCGGTCCACTTTCCTCACCCCAGAGGGGGGATATATCTATAGAAAACGGTGTATTTAACCTCTTGCACTCCCGGGGAATGCCATAGGGCATTCATACCGTTGATTCCGGAGTGCTATGTGTATAAACAGGTGGCAACTTGGGTTACTATTAAATGGTTAAAAGAGAGATGTCCATCAATAATCATCATACACGCAGCCAGTCTTTCTGGTTCATGAAAATAGATATAGCGAAACCCAACAAGGAAATTAAAAAAAGTATTGCGTTATAGTTGCGTATACGGGTTGTATTCTTTCCCGACAATATGGTAGCATTATACTATATTTTTACATCCAAACCAAGAAAAAAGAGGTAGGGCTTCAGCCCAAGAGTGATGAACATCGTCTTCCTATTCTCAGATGAACATGCCGGGGCTGTGATGCGGAATAGCGGGCATCCAGTTGTCCAAACGCCGTATCTTGACCGCCTTTCGGAACAGAGTTACACCTTCGATAACGCCTATTGCAATAGCCCAATCTGTACACCTTCACGCCTGTCACTGCTCACGGGACGCTATCCGCATCAGATTGAGGCATGGGATTTAGGGGCAATTTTGGATCGACAGCACCAGACATGGGGCGATTATTTAACGGAGGCGGGTTATGAGACCGTGTTGTGCGGACGGACGCATTTCAACGGGACTGACCGCCTACTCGGTTTTTCGGATCGGTTACTTGATGACCTACCTCGATGGCGGCACACAACCGGTCGTCCGCCACGACGTACGCCGGACGCGCGGCGAGGTTCCAATTCACACGTCGCCGAATGCGGACCAGGGGACCACGAACACACGAGATATGACCGAAAAGTCACAGACTTGGCAGTCGATTTTCTTCGCGAAAAAGCAGCTACACCAGACGACAAACCGTTTCTGCTGTATTGCGGATTCATGCATCCACATTTCCCGCTGATCGCACCACCCGAATTCTATTCACAGTACGACCCTGACACCCTTGAGCTACCAGACACATGGAACGAACCGCTTGAATCTCAACACCCTGTCATCCAACACCACCGGTGGGCATGGCGAAACGACATCCCACCACCTGAAGCCACCGTGCGCTGTGCGTTAGCCTCCTACTACGCGCTCATTTCGTCGCTCGATGCCCAAATTGGACGGATACTTGCGGCGATCGATACGTCGCCACTGTCCGAAAATACTGTTGTCATCTATACCAGCGATCACGGTGAGATGGCAGGGCACCACGGGAACTGGCAGAAGCAGTGCTTCTATGAACCCGCAGTAAAAGTGCCATTAATGCTGCGTTTGCCTTCCGGTGAGACTTGTCGCGTGGCACAAAACGTCTCTTTGGTAGATGTCCTGCCGACCTTGTTGGAAATCGCTGATTTGGAAACGCCATCTGATTTACCGGGCGATAGTCTGTTGGAGACCGCCCGACACCAACCAAATGAAACAACACACGCCGTTTTTTCAGAATACCATCACATGGGGATGTGCAACGCCGGTTTTATGCTCAAGGATGGAGATTACAAATTGTGCTATTACGTCGGCAACGAACCGCAATTGTTCAATGTGGCGGTTGATCCGTTGGAAAACAATGATTTGGCACCAAAACCTGAATACGCGGCAAGACGTAGCGAATTGGAGGTTGCGCTGCGTGCGATTGTCGATCCAGAGCTGACAGATGCGCGGGCAAAAGAGAACCAAAGAATGCGTAGATCGAAAAGTGGAGATACCTAAACTATTAGACTTCGCCATCCCAATAACTCAGACTTGGGTCTTTACGGTAAATCTTTCCAACGACATAAGGCAGAACCTTGTTGGAATCTGGATATTCACTCACATCGTGTGGCGTGGTAGTTCCGAGAATGAAGAACACAACGGGAGCATCGGTGTTATTCACGAACTTATGCGCGCCGATTGTGCCGGGCGGAAACGCGATGAAATCACCTTCCGTTACCTCTACATCGCCGCGTGGCGTTTTAAGTGTACAACTCCCTTCCATTACATAGCACATCTCCTCACCGAAGTTGTGAAAATGCATCGGGAAACTCATCTTACCGGCTTGAAGACGGATAATACGGTATCCCAAATTCTTACCGCCAATGAGGGGGTCAATGTCTTTGTCCTCGAAATCATAGGGCGGTGGTGCGTTTTTATACTGCCATTCAATTTCGTCAATATGGATTCGGTTGATATAGATATCGCGCCGTGCCTGTAGACAATCAATGAGGTGTTGACGTGCATCTTTGAAGATGGCGTGTCCATCACCGACGAGAATCGTGTTGAAGCGGAGTGCTAAAATTTTGCGGAGTGCAAGTGCTGCTTTCGGCGGATCGCTGAGTTTAGCATCAGCCAGTAAAGTTAATGCCCCCATCGGTTCACCGACTACGAGATCTCCGAATAGGACAGTCTGTTTCTCAGGAAAATAGAGTGCGATTTCACCCGGACTTTTCCCGTGGCTGAGATGGATAGCATGTAAGCCTGGCACAATCGCCTCACGGTCTTGAACCGTTCGGGTCGGTGTGATAATCAACGCGTCGGCATCAGCTTCATGCACAATCACATCGGCACCCGTCCATTCCTGAAAGGTAGCAGCTTCGCGTTCATGATCAGCATTCGTCAGCACAATGGACTTCGCGCCACCGAGTGCCGTCAGATGCTCTCGATCATCATCGGACATCCGGACTGGATCTATCAGAATATTTCCGTCTGGACGCACCCACAAATGTCCGTTAAAATCTATCTGTCGCTCCGGACTAAAGACACTCCAACTGTACATATCTTCAAAAATCAGACGTTTCATTTTTTTATAATTCCTTGCGGTTAAGGCACAATACCTTGGAATGTAACGGTTTTTTCCCCGCTTTCCACTTCGTTTCAAGCTATGTAATTTGGCCCCTTTTAACTATTCATTGCGTGTTTTCCTTCGAGACAAGCCCGTAAACCTCAAGTTCGTGTATGAAAGCTCTCCCTAACTTTATTTGCGGAACGATTGTGCCACGCCTCGGATCAAACCGATTGGCTGCTTTTTCATCATCTGTGGTACCGCTGATGTAGATGCGGATGGCATCTGTCACAACAGCACTGAAGCGCATTTTAACGACCGGACTGTCATTGTTCTGAATCTGCATAATTGCACGCCAACGTCCGCTGCCTTCCAATTTCTCGTATATCATGGCGTTTATAATATTCGTCCCGTTGATGGTAATCCGATGAATCGCCTTTTGTGTAGGTAAGTGTAGGTGAATCCACCTGCCGTCAGCGTATCCTTTTGTCTTTATATCGCCGTCTATCATTTCTGGTGACGTACAGGTGACCCCTTCCGTGACGGCGTAATTGTAAAGTTCCTGCGGTTCAATCAGCATCTGCAGCACCTTGGATTGGCATCCTGAAAGGAGTACAATTGCAAGGAACATTATCAAAATAAAAAAGTAACGTCGCATCTTTTCCTCCAACTTTTTGTTTCCGCTTTTGAAGATATTATACCACATTTTGGCTTTTCTTTTATAGTAAAATCCGAAAGTAAGCTTACAGTTCATCAGGGAACAGACACCCTACCATCGCTGGCGTGGATTGTATCCTCGCTATTTTGTGAGTGTATAGGTAATTACGGGTTTTACTATAAAGTGGAATTCTACAGAGCCATTCAATTGTCCATTTTGATCGAATTTTCACCCACCAGGCCCGGTAGGTTCGGTGTTTTTGCTGGGGGTTTTTGATAGGGTGTTTCTTCAATTTCCCTCCTAACCGAACCGGATCCTAAAAAAAAAGACGTGAAATCCAATAATTTATTAAAATTGAATGGCCCTGTGGAATTCTATGAAAAGCGTTGCTTTAAAACCGTATTCCACATATAATGCATTATCTGTATTCAGAAGAAGAAGGAGAAAAATATGTACAAAAGTGCGATTTTAGGCTGTCGGGGACGTGCTCGCGGGCACGCTCGCGCATATCAACACGTCAAAAAAGGTAAACTGTCCGCTATCTGTGACATGAAGGAAGATCTGCTTAACGATTTCGGGGACGAATTCGGGATTGATGCCCGCTACACCGATCTCGATGAGATGCTCTCCAAAGAAAAACCGGATCTGCTACACATCGTTACCGCACCGGTACTACGCGGCAGCAATGAACGTATTCGCTATCCACTGATGAACCAAGCATCTGAACACGGTGTACCCGCAGCAATCGTCGAAAAACCGATCGCCGTTGAAAGCGAAGATTGGCGACAAATTTCTGAACTTGCCGAACGCACCCAAACAAAGTTCGTTGTCAACACACAACTCAATTTCCATCCGGAGAACCTCGCACTTAAGCAGGATGTCTCGGAAGGCAAAATCGGTGCGATCAAATTTATTGAGGCAAGCGCACGTAACCCACCTGTAGACCAAGCACCGCACGTCTTACAACTCGTGTCGTCCTATATCGACAACTCGCGACCCGCAAAGGTACACGGACAAATATCAGGCGCAGGGCAGCTTGATTCTGCACAGCCCTCACCCGCAAACGCCACAGCACTCGTAACCTACGCAAACGGCGTACAAGCCTCGGTCGCATTCGGTCCCGAAATGGCACCACGTGTACTTCCCGATACCGGAAACAACCGGCATAAACGCGTCTGCGTGTTCGGTGAAACAGGATTCGTTCACTGGCGATTTGAAAGTTGGGAACGGAATCTACCCGGCAGCGGTTATGAAGGTGGTGACATGAATTATGGTGGACGAGATGTTATCGCCCAAGGCGGACTCACCGATGCAGTGTTTGAATGGCTCGACGATGAAAGCAAAGTGCATCCGACGCACTTGAAGCAGTCCCTTGCCGAATTCAACCTGCTTTTGGGAATTTATTATAGCGGTCTGACAAACACCGTCGTCGAATTGCCGTTTGATCCACCCGATGGCATGATGGATATGTTCAGAGAACGGCTTTAAAGGTAGTAGGCACGCACCGACAGATTCTCCGTCCACAGAAGAACACCGCTCATGAACAATCTTATCTACATGGACAACCATGCCACAACGCCAATTGCCCCCGAAGTGCTTGAAGCGATGATGCCTTATCTGACGACGCATTTCGGGAACGCTGCCAGCACACATCCGTTTGGCATCACCGCGAAGGATGCTGTCGAAAAAGCACGCCACCAAGTCGCCGAATTGCTCGGTTGTTCAATAGAAGAGATTATCTTCACCAGCGGCGCGACGGAATCGGACAATCTCGCCATCAGAGGGATCGCCTACGCTTGTAGAGAAAAAGGAAATCACATCATCACAAGCACGGCGGAGCATCACGCGATCCTTGATGCATGCCACGCTTTGGCGGCAGAAGGATTTGAGACCACATACCTTCCGGTGGACACGTATGGAAGGGTAAGTCCTGACGATGTGGAGGCTGCCATTACCCCGAAGACCGTTCTGATGAGTTTCATGTATGCGAATAATGAAGTCGGTACGATAAATCCGATCACCGATATTGCCGCTGTCGCTGCTAAACACGGCGTACTTTTCCACTCGGATGCGGTGCAGGGAATCGGGCAGCTGCCTTCAAACATGGAGATGCTCGGTGTAAATCTCGCTTCTCTGACGGCGCACAAAATTTACGGTCCAAAGGGGATCGGCGCGCTTTATATCCGTCGGGATACTGCTCAACCACATTCGCTTTTCCACGGCGGTGGGCAGGAAGCAGGGGTTCGACCGGGGACTTTGAACGTCGCCGGGATTGTCGGCTTAGGTGCGGCGTGTGAACTTTCTAAAAATTACATGGTGTCGGCGAAAAATCGCGTCGCAAATTTACGCGACGCGTTGCATCAGCAGTTAAACGCGTGTTTGGAAGGGCTTCATCTCAATGGGCATCCTGAACAGCGACTGCCGGGCAATCTCAATCTCTGTTTTACGGGTGTGCAGAGCCACGCTTTACTGACGGGACTTAAGAGTGTCGCGGTTTCGACAGGGTCGGCATGCGATTCTGAATCGGTGAAGGCATCGCATGTCTTGGTTGAAATGGGGGTTCCGAATGAGCTGGCATTGACTGCTGTCCGTTTCGGTTTGGGACGCTACAACACAGCGGAAGAGGTTGACATCGTCGCGGATGAAGTCGTAAAGGTCGTTAATCGGTTGCGTGCTTTAGCACCGGACTGGTAGAACATTAGAAAACTTGTTCCGTACTATGTTATAATTTCATCGTGAAGTTTAAACCCATAGTGAGGAGACACGCATGGCATCTATTGCAGCCCGAACCTACCTAACCGCCGAAGAATACATTGCTGCCGAACGAAAGGCAACACTCAAAAGCGAATACCTGAGCGGCGAGATCGTCGCCATGTCGGGGGCAAGTGATACACACAATCTTATCACGATGAATACGTCAACCGCTCTTTACAATCAACTGGCAGACCAAGGATGCAGAATCTACGCCAGCGATATGCGCGTCGGAATTAGCGCAGGAGTCTCATACTTCTACCCAGATATTGCTGTTACCTGTGATAAACCCCGATTTGAGGATGACGTTTTCGATACACTCATCAATCCACAGGTTATTATTGAAGTGCTTTCTGATTCAACCGCAGGCTATGACCGAGGCGAAAAATTCATACGCTATCGCCAATTAGAACCACTTCAAGAATACATCCTTATTTCACAAGATCAAGTTCAAGTCGATCACTATCTCCGTCAAAGCAAAAAATGGGTGCTTAGCGAATTCAGCGCACTTGAGGATGTGTTACCGCTCGTTTCAATCGGCGCGGAACTTTCCTTACATCAGATTTACAGATTCGTTGAATTTGAAACCGATGATTCCCTTCAAAACACCCATACCGTCTAAAAAAGGGAACTCTATCTCATGCTGACTGTTGAAGAACTCATCGCTTGCGGATTGGACAAAGCAGAAGCATTGAAGATTGCGGAAACTGTTAATCGGCTCTTGCCAACACAGTCTCCGACAGCCTGCTGGTACGAAATTTCGCGCTACATCCTCACCCCACAACACCCGTTTGCGCTCCACCAATCCCTATATGAAACCGTATACGCTGACTTCGATCGCGCAAGATACGGACCACCACCCGCATGGTTTCCTACGGACGAGGACATCACCGAAGCGAATATTACCCGTTTGATGGCTGAATTACACATCAAAACCTATCCCGAATTCCACGCTTGGTCAGTCGCGCATCGCGACACGTTCTGGCAGATGATGATTGATGTATTGGGCATTAAAGCGACAGAAACATACACCGAAGCACAAAAAGACGCAACCGGCATTTCCACAAAACTCGCGAAACTTAACATCGTCGAAAGCTGCTTTAACGCGCCCGATGATGCCATCGCGATCGTTACGCAACGCGAAAACGACAAGAATCTATCAACACTCACATATCACGAACTGGAATCCCTCACTAACCGAGTCGCAAACGGACTTGTCGAAATCGGTATGGAACCCGGGGACGCAGTGGCAGTTGATATGCCGATGAACGCTGAATCTGTCGCCATCTATTTGGGGATTGTCAAAGCGGGGTGTGTCGTTGTTGGCATCGCCGATAGCTTTGCACCAGAGGAGATAGCCACCCGTCTCCGTATCGGTAACGCAAAAGCCGTCTTTACGCAAGACTATATCAACAGAGCCGGGAAACGTCTGCCGTTGTACGAGAAAGTGATCGCTGCAAACGCGCCGAAAGCGATTGTTTTTTGTTGTGAAGGTAGTGAGAGTATAGCACAGATCCAACGCGAAAGCGATATGACTTGGGGTGAATTCCTAAGCGATACAGAGACCTTTACCGCTATTCCGTGCTATCCCGACGCGCCTACCAATATCCTTTTCTCCTCCGGCACCACCGGTGAACCGAAGGCGATTCCGTGGACGCATACTACACCGATCAAATCCGCAGCGGATGCCTACCTACATCACGATATCCATCCGGGTGATGTCCTCGCTTGGTATACAAATCTCGGTTGGATGATGGGACCGTGGCTTATCTATGCAAGCCTCATCAACAGAGCTACTATTGCCCTCTATGAGGGGGTGCCGACGGGGCGCGACTTCGGTGTTTTTGTCCAGAACGCGAAGGTTAGCATGTTGGGTGTTGTGCCGACCCTTGTCCGCGCGTGGAAGCATACAGACTGTATGCACGGACTCGACTGGCACGCAATCCGAGCGTTCAGTTCAACGGGTGAATGCTCGAACCCAGAGGAGATGCTTTACCTCATGTCACTCGCTGGCTATAAGCCTGTGATTGAGTACTGCGGCGGCACTGAGATCGGCGGCGGTTATATCACGGGGACGCGTGTTCAACCCGCGGCACCTTCAGCATTCACGACACCGGCACTCGGTTTAAATTTCCTACTCTTTGATGATGAGGGAAACCTCTCTGACAACGGTGAAGTTTTCATCGTTTCGCCATCGCTCGGCCTCTCTACAAGCCTGCTCAACGCCGACCACAATGAAGTCTATTTTGCGGGAACACCAGGACCGAATCTACGCCGCCACGGTGATGCGATTGAACGGTTAGGCAACGGTTTTGAAACCGAACCTTGGCTCGCGGGTGCTAAATACCGGGTGCTGGGTCGCGTTGATGATACCATGAACCTGAGCGGCATCAAAATAAGTGCTGCAGAGATTGAAGAAGTACTTAACAGCGTTAATGGGATTCAAGAAACAGCAGCCGTCGCTGTCTCACCGAAAGACGGCGGGCCGAGCCAGCTCGTCATCTATACCGTTCTGGCAGCATCAAACGCCGAAGTAACAAAACAGGAAATTCACACGGCGTTGCAAACCGCGCTCTCCCAACATCTCAACCCGTTGTTCCGTATCCACGATGTCGTCATCGTAGATGCTTTACCACGAACCGCCTCTAACAAAATCCTGCGCCGCTTGTTGCGAGCCCGGAATTTTACTAAAAATTGACATCTTTCGTTTTTTCAGGTATACTTAACACAAATACCCGAGTGACAGACGCTTGTTTTTTCAATCACCTTGTGGAAAAGGAGATGTTCTCATGGAAACGTACCCAAATTCACGCCACATCCCTTACGCGCCCACAGAAACTGCTGATCTATACCCTGAATCGGATGGAAAACCTATGGCTGAGACGGATATGCACGCAATGGCTATCATCGATTTACGGCACCGTTTTGACGGTTTCTTCGCGGATAACTTGGATACTTATGTCTCCGGGACGATCATGATGTATGACGTAGAGGGTCCCGGCCGCACCGCCGTCTCGCCCGATATCCTCGTTTCTTTCGGCATAGGTAAGAAACTCCGCCGCACCTATAAGGTATGGGAAGAGGGGAAGCCGCCGGACTTCGTGATGGAGTTTTCGAGCAAAGGGACGTTTCAAAACGACTTAGGGCATAAAAAGGCACATTACGCGTCAATGGGAATACCGGAGTATTTTCTCTGCGATATAGATAGACGCTATTTGCCCACGCCGCTGATGGGGTTTCGTCTCAAAGATGGGATTTATGAGCGGATACCGGAGAACGCCGATGGCAGTATCTCCTCTGTGACGTTAGGCGTATCGTTCCATCTGCTGGATGAGGGGTTAGCCGTTTATGATGAGACGACGGGGCAGCGGCTGCAAACGCCTGCAGAGGCGGCAGAGCAGCGCGCCGAACAAGAAGCCACCGCGCGAGCCGAAGCGGAAGCCGCACGCCAACAGGAAGCCGACGCACGGGCGGAAGCCGACGCGGAAGTCTCGCGCCTGCGCGAAGAACTCGAGCGTCTCAAAGCGCACTTGTCAGATGACTAACGCTTCGGGCACGAGGTCCCAAAAATTGTCCAAAATTTCGTGCTATTTTAGAAAATCACGCACTTGCAATGGAGACCCAAATGGAAAAACAGTTCAAAGTTAGAGCAGCGCATTGCGATTATCGCGCAACAGAAGAGGAAATTTATCAAACGCTCCGCCGTATCACCGATCCGCTCACCCGTGCTTGGAAACCGATTGAGAACGCCAAGAAGGTGGTCATGAAATTCAATATGATGAAACCACCTGAGCGGATTATCTATTACGAGGGGCGCCGCAGAGAATTGGTAGATGATGCCACCTGCCGTGCCGTACTGCGGTTGATTAAGGAGCACACCACGGCACAGCTTGTCGCTACCGACACGAATCCGTATACCCACGGACACCGGATGCCGCCCGATTTCAACTACCTACACCATCTGAAGGAATTTGACGTGCAGTTCGTCGATTCCAACCTACCACCGTTCAAGGACTACGATGTCCCCGGTGGTGGTTCAATGTTTGATCGTTACACGCTGAGTGCATGTTTCGACGATGCCGACGCAGTTGTCTCTGTGGCGAAGATGAAAAACCACGCCTTCATGGGGATTACCTTATGCACGAAAAACTTGTTCGGGTTACCGCCGATGTTGCTTCCTGAAGGTAGGACACGCAGCTACTACCATCATCTCATCCGCCTCTCTTATGTGCTTCCAGATTTGGCACTCATCACAAAGCCGTGCCTCAATATCATCGACGCCTTGACCGGACAGTGGGGACGCGAATGGGGCGGCGAAGGTAGAATCTGTAACGCACTCATCGCAGGCGATCACCCGATCTCTACGGATACTGTCGGCATGCACCTGATGGGACACGATCCGGCATCTGACTGGCCCACACCTCCCTTCAAACGCGATCGGAACCATATCCTCATCGCAGCGCAGCGCGGGTTCGGCACTGTCGATCTCGATGAAATCGATTGGGAGAGCGAAGTCACGGCACCCTTAGCGGAATTTGATTCCGTCGAAACCGATACGCAAGAAACGGTCGCGAACTGGCGACGGACGACGTGCGAGCAGGGACTCATCTATCAAGAGAATCAGAAAGACCTTATTGACCGGTATCGTGACGACTTCATTTACATGCAAGGTGGTGAAGTCGTCTGGAGCGGACCGGATCCGTCGAATCTCGGTAGCCGTCGGCAGCTGAGCGGCAAAAAGAAGGACAGCGCACTCTGGCTCAAACTCGTTGATGCCGAAGAGCATGAAGGTGAACGTTTCAACGTCTATGAGGAGTGCCTGAAAACCTTTGCTGCATAGTTTAGACTCGTTTGGCGAGGTCTCCGTGCCTCGCCTACCGAAGGAGAACTCAAAATGGGTATCACCGACGCAGAAAAGAAGCAATTGGATGAACGGGGATGTATTGTTATTCCAGATGTGCTTTCCGACGAAGAAATCAAAGTATACAGAACCGATATACTTCGGTTGGCAGAAGAAGAGAAACAGAACGGTTTGGCACGTCAACATACCGACGGCTATGGACAGCACGTCCGCTGGTTAGTCAACAAAGGCGAGATGTACGAGCAACTCGTCGCCAGGCCCAAGGTGATGCCCTACTTTGAACACCTCCTCGGTCCCGATTATACCCTCAGCACGCTCACTTCAAACATCATCGATCCCGGCGCGCCTGACGGCGGCTATCACGTTGATAGCGTGTTGGGATCTATGCCAGAACCGTTACCGAGTTTCCCACTGGTTGCCAACAGTCTCTGGCTCCTTGACGATTTCACACCGGAGAACGGTGGCACGCGTCACGTACCGGGTATCCATCTCCAGAGAATCAAGCCACCGCCCGGCACGACACACCATCCCGATGAGGTTCGACTCTCTGCCCCGAAAGGCTCCGTGTTTCTGTTCAACGGTGCGATCTGGCATTCCGCGGGTGCCAACAAGACCGATCGGCAGCGCATTGCGTTAATCTGTTTCTGTTGTCGTTCCTTTATCAAGCCGATGTTTGACTTCGTGCATCACATCAAGCCGGAAGTCGTCGAACGCGCCACCCCCACCATGCGCCGCATCTACGGCTTCGATTCCCAACCCCAACCGCCGGACCAACCTACGAAAATATAATGCCGAATCGACGCGAGACAACTATCACAAACGAACTGGTGAACATCCTCCGAAACATGCGTCACGGATGGGAACTCGAAACGGAAGTTAACGCTTTCATCAAAGGCAACAGCGAACTCGATGCTATTGTGATTGAACGCGGCAGGGAACCCGTCGGGATTGAAGCAAAGTTTGCCACTACGACTAATGCGAAAAATCTCATAGCACAAGCGGAAACGAGACTTGTTCTTGAACTCGAAACAGAGTACCACGTCGTTGGCAAAACGCTCAATAATGTCATAGCGATCCTTTATCCTGACCGTTTTAAGACGGTGTCGGGAGCAGATATCAATCCACAACTGCGTGCTGCGGATGACCTCCAATACAAACTTGTCAATACCGTCGGGGACACCGTTGGACATTTCCCAGAAAATGGATGGGCAAAAGGCACCGTAGGCGACATTGCAAACGCGCTCCATATTGGTGCAATGCCGAATTCTCACCTTGAAGACGCAGCAGAAGAGATGGAGAAAAGTATCAACAAGGCAGCCTACCTACTTGAAGATGCTATCGTTGATCATCCTGCCATCGCTAAAAAAATTGAGACGATTCTGCACCAAGAGGTTTTCTCTAAAGCGGAAGATAACACAGCAGAAAAACCGAACATCCAAACCCTCCGCATGGCAGCCTTGATTATCACCGATGCGTTCGTTTTCCAAAGTTCCCTCGCTGGTAAAGCAGAGATGGAATCTGTCCGCTCACTCCGACAACTCCTACCGATAATTGATTATGCTGATGTTATTGAGGACTGGAACGCGATTCTCAAGGTCAATTACCGTCCAATCTTTGAGGATGCCCGAAACCTCGTTGAGGCACTCGCTACGGATGACAGACTCGTCAAACATATCTTGAAACTCCTCTGTGAGGCTGCTAAAGACCTTGTTGATACAGGCATCGCACAAATTCACGAACTCGCGGGTATCGTATTCCAAAAACTCATCACTGACAGGAAATACGTAAAGGCGAACTATACACTTCCAGAAAGCGCGGTGCTGCTTTCTACGCTTGTGATGCCTGAACTGCCGAAAGGTCCACTCCCGAAAGTCGCAGACTTCGCTTGCGGAACAGGCGCGCTCCTCAACGGTGTCTATCAACGTATCTTGTCTCTGTATGAACAATCAGGTGGCAACGGCAGGGACATCCATCAGCGAATGTTGGAGAAGAACATCGGTGGTGTAGACATTATGCCGAATGCAACACACCTCACCGCGGCTGCACTTGCGAGTAGATATGCCGATATGAAACTTGGCGGAACACGGATTCTCACTGCCCCTTATGGTAAATTAGACAATGGTGATTACGCAGTTGGTTCACTTGAATTACTTGATGATATGAAATTGTTTGATACAGATGCTGAACAGATCGGTGGTGAAGAAAACAGGATTGTTGATCTTCAAAAAGAATTTCCTTACAAAAAATTTGATGTTGTTATTCAAAATCCACCTTTTACAAAACCGGGGGCAGACCCTGCTGGCATAGATGGTGCTAAATCGCCGTTCCAAGGCAGCGACCGACCTCAAGAATATACGAAAATAATGCAAACAATACTCAGTAAAAAAGTAACCGATGTAGCTGATGGGCAAGCAGGACTCAGTTCATATTTTGTAGAACTTGCACACAGAATGCTTAAGCCTAAAGGCACAATGGGTTTTATTCTTCCCGCAACGGTGCTTGCTTCACCAACTTCCCAAAAACTACGTGATATGTGGGCAACAGAATACCACAATGTAGTTGTGATAACTATTGCTGAAGCAAAGGGAATTGATTGTGCTTTCTCGGCTGATACAGACATGGCGGAATGTATCATCGTGGCAACAAAGGGAAAAGGTGATAACACAGGTCGCGGCAAGTTTGTCTGTCTAAACCAACGTCCAAAAAGTTTACTTGAGGCTTTTGAGATTACGAATAGAATTATCCGAAGCAACGGCACGTACCGATTAGAAGATACGCCAAGTGGCGGCGATCAGATGAAGGTTGGAGAGGAAATTCTCGGATGTATGCTTGATTGTCCATTACCTTCTGGTGAAGGGTGGGTTGCAGTGCGTGTGAAATCTATGGCAGTCCTTCAATCTGCCCGACGATTGAAGAAAGGTAAATTAGAACTACCACTACAAGCGTTACAAGAAACGGCTACTGAGATCCCAATTTGCCAAGTCGGAGACATAGCAACTTTGGGACTGGCTGAGGTTAGGGGTGTGTTTCGTAAAGTGGAAGGTTTTCGACCCAACGAAGATGGGTACGCTTGCTTATGGAATGCAAAGAGCGAAGTGCAGCGATCAATGCTTGTGCTTCCTGATTCGCGTGTAATACCCGTTCCTGACGCAGAAACTAAAGTGCAAAATCGAGTAGATCGAAACAGCAGAACGCATTACAACATGGTTCCAAGATTCACTGCCTGTTCAATAATAGCTCTTTTTACTGAGCAGTCTGCTATTGGGCCAACATTAATAACAAACGTAGCATTTGAAAATCCAAGATACGAGATTCCTTGGACACTGTGGTGCAATTCAACTTTAGGACTTTTCTGTCACTGGTTGCACAGTGGTAAACAAACTGCTGGACGCGGAAAATTAAGGCTAACAACATTAAGAACTCTACCCACGCTGGATGTGCGCGAACTCTCCGATAAGACGTTAGCAAACGCTGAGTCAATTTTTGAACGTCTGAAGTGTAAGCGGATGCTGCCTGTCAATGAATGCGCTCATGATCCTGTGCGCAAAGAATTAGACCGCTATCTACTAACAGAGGTATTGGGAATTACGAGCGACAACGTGCTTGAATCCATGCAGACACTCCGCGAGATGCTCTGCGCTGAACCGAGCATCCACGGTGGGAAACAGTCGAAGTGCGATCTTGATGCCGAGTTGGCGAAACTTAAGTTGAAGGGGATTGATTTTCCGAGTTGGTATGATGAGGAGTAAGTTTGTGATTAAAATTCCGGACTCAACGGGGTTCAAATCTATAATAATGGAGGCACTGAAATGGATCTTATGAAACCAGAAGAAAATGTGAAGGAATCCGCGTCATCAGAATTAATTAGCCAAGTGTTTGGTCCTGCTGCAGGATTTGCTATTGGTGATCCTACTGGGATATCCGCGGCAGCTATTTCGGTGATTGCTAAATGGGGGTTAGACAGATTTATTCCATTACTCATTAGTCGAAGACAATCTGAAAGACTATATGTATGGGGAAAACAAGCGGCGGAAGGTATAGCGCAAAGATTAGCAAGAGGTGAAAAATACCGTGAGGATGGATTTTTTGAAGAAACGCCTACAAACCGATCCAACATGGAGGAAGTCGTAGAATCTACTCTGAAAAAAGTAATGGATACAACAGAAGAACCAAAAATAAAATTTATGGCGAATTTAACAGAAAATGTACGTTTTGATTCTGATTTAGATATAGATACATATCGTCGAATATTAAAGATTCTTGATGAACTAAGTTATCGCCAACTTTGCCTTATAAAATTATTTATGAATGCAGACCAAATTGACTTAGATAATTTCGGTAACCCAAATGTTAACCACAACTTATCTTCGATCCTCACAGATTGTTTTGAAGTTCTCGATAAAGGACTCATTAACCCTAACAACGCGCTTATGAACAAAATTCGGGACTTGTATTTAGGTGCTTTATCTACAAGCCTATGGGGTAAGGGAGATACACCGCCTCAATTTCCTGGATTCGTCAACTCAGTGGGGTTCTCCAATATACTTGGCGAAAATCTGTTCAAATTTGCAAAATTGGATCAAATTCCTGATGAAGATGTAAACGTGATACTGAGGGAATTGAAGCCAGAATCAACAGGTATATCATAATTAAACATGCATAAGTGTCAATTTAGAGGTTTTTCGCGGCAACTTTGGTAGCAAAGGTTACAAATGCCGCCCTTACAGGGCTTAGATCTTTTTTGGCTACACGCTGCTATAGACATGCTGAAAAAATACCCAAGCAAATAAACCCTACGGGACTAAACATCGAAAACGAAACATCCCTAAAAAAGTCACAAAAATAGTTTGATCTCCTGATAGATTTATGGCATAATTGTTAGAGGTTGGACAATTTCACATTGCGAAAACCTATCCGAAATCCAAAGCGACCACAAGGACGTATGAGATCAATCCACTACAACGATAATGTTTTCATCAATTGCCCGTTTGATTTAGCATATAAACCTTTGTTTGATGCGATGGTATTCACGGTACATGATTGCGGTTTCATTGCCCGGTGTGCCCTTGAAGAGGAAGATGCGAGTCAGGTCCGTATTGATAAGATTTACACCATTATTGCGAATTGCCGCTATGGAATTCATGATATTTCCAGAACAGAATTAGACGAAGTTTCAGAGTTACCTCGATTTAATATGCCTCTGGAACTCGGGATTTTCTTGGGCGCAAAGAAATTTGGAATTGGAAAACACAAAAAGAAGAAATGTCTCGTCCTGGATAAAATCCCATATCGGTATCAACAGTTTATTTCCGATATCGCTGGACAAGACATTCATGTGCACCACAATGATATAGAAGCCATTATCAGGGTCATCCGAAATTGGCTCCGTACTGCCTCGGACAGACAGACGATCCCAGGTGGAAACATCATTTGGGAACGTTACCAAACTTTTTTGAGGGATCTGCCTCAAACAGCCGAAGAGTGTCAATTAGATGCTGAAGACTTGATTTTTAACGATTATCTTTTGGTAATTGCGGCATGGCAGGAAGCCAATGACAAGTAACCTATTGAAATGTGATTCAGGGAGGTAATCCAGATGGCAAGACAAAGAATTGTTAAGTACCCCCCGAAGCGAGGGAAACTCACAAAACGCCAGGTCAAACAGGCAGTAGACAAAGTTGTCCGTGAGAGGCGTGAACGCGGGACAGAAGAATTTCATATACCTACTTACCCCGCGCAGGCCAGTCCGCTGCTTGAGACCATAGCCGACACATTAGACATCTCTGAAAGCCACTATACCCAAGTTGTAAAGCGTTACCAATCGATCAACGCGTGGCTGGAACGAGATGAATCTATAGTTGCTTGCTACATGCCTAAAATTTATCCACAGGGATCTTTTCTGCTCGGTACAGTTATAAAACCCATTTCTGGTGCTGAAGAGTATGACCTGGACCTTGTCAGTGAGTTGAGTCTCCAGAAAACCGAGATAAGTCAAGAGAAACTAAAGTATTTAGTTGGTGCAGAAATCAAGTCTTATGCCCAGGCTAACAACATAAATTCTCGACCTGAAGAAAGTCGGCGTTGCTGGACACTGAATTACACCGATGGTGCTCAGTTCCACGTGGATATCTTACCTGCAATCTCAGATGCCGAACCGTTCAAAATATTCCTTGAATCGAGGGGGCACTCACCTTCTATCTGGTCGGATTCCACTATTGCAATTACGGACACTACTCTTGCCAATTACTCCCAGATCGCTCCTGACTGGCCCCGAAGTAATCCAAAAGGGTATGCAGAATGGTTCCGAAGTCGCATGAAAAAAAGAGTTAACGCGATCCGAAGGCAGGTTGGCAACTTACCCGAGTATAAAATGAAGACTCCTCTTCAGCGAGCAATTCAGATACTGCAGCGGCACCGCGACATTTGGTTTGATAAAAATCAACCTGTTTACGATGAAAAGGCTAAACCATCCTCTATCATCATTACAACGCTTGCGGCGCATGCCTACTACAACGAGGGCGACCTTCAACAAACGCTACTGAAGATTTTAACACAAATGCCGCACTATATTGAATATTATGATAACGGAGCAACTCTCATACGCAATCCCGTGAATCCATTTGAGAACTTCGCAGCTAAATGGCAGGAGCATCCGATCCGAAAAGAGTGTTTCATGGATTGGCTTAATCAGGTACAGCACGACCTGACCGAGGCGTTGGAACTGAGCGATATTCACAGTGTTGAAAAATCACTAAAATCCTACTTAGGCGAACAAATTATCAAAGAAGGGCTACAGAATCTCTCTAAGCGGAACGGAGAGTCCGGTTCTACTCTGGCGGTAACAGGAACCCCCATAGTACCTACACAGTAATCTAAAACTGTGTTATATGCTAACTTCGTACAGTTTTACAAAGTCAACCTAAAATTTCAATGGACCCCCTGATTTGTATATAAGTTCAATCCGATTCAGAAACAGGTAGGATTTCGCGTTCGACTTCGTGAACTTTGTCAGGAAAAGTCTCACCGCGAATCCATACGACGGGCTGTCTCGTCCTATTATTGCGGGCACCAGGGTGTGCCCATTCCGCTTGCGCACTGAGGTAGTGAACAACATAACTACGGCGGAAGCGTAGACTATGGTTGTCCGTACTCTTATGCAGGAGATGACTGTGAAACCAAATCACCGCACCGGGCGGGACTTCCACCGCTACACCATCTGCGTCGCGGACACCGCGCGCCAACTTGAACTCCTGTTGCTGTGAACCCTCAAGATCGTCGTGCTCAAAAATATCCGACTTATGGCTGCCCGGAACAACGTAAAGACAACCGTTTTCTCGGTCAGCGGGATCAATAGCCGTCCACGTCCCGACCGTCGTTTCGGTATTAAACCGGTTGCGGAAGTAGAACTTGTCCTGATGCCACGGGAAGCCGAGACCGATCTTCGGTGCCTTCCAAATAAACAGATTGTTGATGCCGAGAATATCTGGACCGAGGATGTCAACGAGCGGATCGGTCAGACGCGGGTCGCGGACACGAGCAAGGAACTCCGGACAGTAGCAACTCGGATGATGAATCTTGTGTATCCCATAGATGCC
The DNA here is from genome assembly GCA_022819945.1 of Candidatus Poribacteria bacterium. Taxonomy (GTDB): domain Bacteria; phylum Poribacteria; class WGA-4E; order WGA-4E; family WGA-3G; genus WGA-3G. The sequence goes on along the minus strand of JAJEGI010000066.1, from coordinate 3,565 downwards.
TTGTTTTTTTATTTTCCCATCTCTGACAAGTGCATTTTGATTGATGTTTGTAGACGGATACGGACGTTTTCCATCGACAACGTCTTCAGCGACTTGACGAAGTACGTCGTTCTCTTCAGCCGTGAACACATTCAAACGGACGAGATAGCCGTTTTCGCTCCAGTGTGCCAACTCATCTGGGTTCAAGCCAAAAGTCCGTTCCTGTGGGACCGATTCTGTACGCATTCTTATTTCCTATTCCTATAGTTATGGAAGTGAGGCAAAGCCTCAGAGATTTAGGTTTACCATTCGGAAACGGGGATAACTTCGCGCGCAACCTCATGAACCTTGTCGGGGAAAGTCTCACCGCGGACCCACATGACGGGTTGCCCCTTCCTACCATTTGCCCATTCTGCTTGAGCACTGAGGTAATGGGAGACGAAACTCCGACGGAACCGCAGGCTATGATTGTCCATGCTCTTATGCAGGAGATGGCTGTGGAACCAGATTACCGCACCGGGTGGTACCTCTACCGCAACACCGTCTTCGTCCCGGACACCCTGTGCCATTTTGAATTCCCGTTGCTGTGAACCTTCGAGGTCGTCGTGTTGGAAAATATCCCATTTATGGCTACCGGGGATAACGTAGAGACACCCGTTCTCCCGATCCGCCGGATCAATCGCTGTCCATGTGCCGACAGTCGTTTCGGTATTAAACCGAGTGCGGAAGTAGAACTTATCCTGATGCCACTGGAAACCGAGACCAATCTTGGGTGCCTTCCAGATAAACAGTGTGTTGATACCGAGGATATCGGGACCGAGGATGTCAACAATCGGGTCGGTGAGACGCGGATCGCGTACACGTGTGAGGAACTCTGGGTCGTAGCAGCTCGGAAAATGGATTTTGTGCATCGCATAGATGCCTTGCTGCTCTGCTTTTCCATCTCTGACGAGTGCGTTCTGATCAATGTGTTCAGGCGGAAACGGACGTTTTCCGTCAACAATGTCTTCTGCGACTTGACGGAACGCATCGTTCTCTTCAGCGGTGAACACGTTCAAACGGACGAGGTAACCGTTCTCGTTCCAATATGCTAACTCGTCCGCACTCAAGCCGAAGTGCCGATCCTGTGGCGTTGATTCTGTGTGCATCACTATCTCCTGTTTCCGAGTTTGCGGTAGTGAAGGAAAATTCGCTAAACCGCTGTAAAAATAGTAGCACATCTGGCGAAAAAGTCAAGAAAAATCAATTGGCACGATAATTGCTACTATTGTCTCAGCACAAGGATTTTTAGTTCACTCAAAATTGGCGTTCCACACTGCTGATACGACCGAGCAGACCGCCCAACGTAGCCGAAACGGAGCCGAAAACTAAACTGTCCTTGGTTGCATAATATTAGAAAAATAAACACATTAGAAAAATAGACACAAAATAACAGGCATGCGGCTAATTTTCACTTCCAAACCTAAAAAATCAAACGGGAAGGCGGAAATTAGCATCACCGACACGCTTGCTGAAAAGACGGCAGCGTTCGGTACTAAAATACGGAGATTCTTAAAATGAGAACCCTAACTTCAATCCTTAGCGGATTAATCCTTAGCGCATTACTCATTTTCGCAATAAAACTGAGTGCACCTGAAGTCCCAGAGGGGATGGCACTAATCCCAGCAGGCGATGGTGTTGACGCATTTTACATGGACGTGTATGAAGTCACTAACGCACAATACAGAAAATTTATTGATGCCAACCCGCAGTGGCAGAAAGACAAAGCCTTAACTTCAATTGTAGGGGATGATTACCTATCTGGATGGAACGGGAATATGTATCCAAAGGGAAAAGCGAATCATCCGGTGGTGGACATCAGTTGGTTCGCCGCCAAAGCCTACGCGGAATGGATGGGCAAAGAATTGCCAACAGAAGCCCAATGGGAAAAAGCAGCGCGCGGCACCTTGGTGGCAAAAAAATATCCGTGGGGCGACGCTAAACCTCGTCGTAAAGCCAACTACAACCGTTACACCTGCAGAACAAGTTTCAGAAACCCGCCGACGAAGGAAGTCGGTAGTTATGCACCCAACACATACGGTTTATATGACATGGCGGGCAACGTTGCAGAATGGTGCGTGGAGAGGTTAGACGTTGACGATATCCACGGTAGGTATCATAGAATGCGTGGCGGTTCTTGGTTTGGTGGTGCTAAAGATATCCAAGTTGCAAAAAGAAGCCAACACCCGGCAGATGATGGTATGGGGACCCTCGGTTTCCGTTGCGTTCTCCCAAAAACAGAGACCAAGTCAATGAAGGTCGCAACTGATATAGCTGCGTGGCTGTCTGATGAGATGTGTGGTCAGTTTGATAGTGCATTCTATAGTGTGTCAAAAGGTTATACGACCCCTGTTAACCTCGATGCCAAACTCGCTGACATTGTGACGTACAATACCGGATATCCCCGGACATTCGAGCAGGAACTTATCCGTGTGCTGCGTGAGGTCGGTCCCGAGGGCATTGAAGATATACCGGACGAAGCACCGATGATCTACCATGACCTAATTCTTCGGCTGTGGCGGCTCTATCTTGAAGTCCATTTCGAGCATAGCAATGAAAGTGTTTTTGAGAAGCTGCGTTTCTTCAAGGAACGCGTTACAGAAAATGTAGACGACATTATTTTGTCAGATGGCTGCTAATCGCGTAAACCTGAATGGGTGCGCCGTAATCATTCCGCGTGCCCATTCTAAAAATCCACCTAATTTTTCCTACCCCTAATGCTTTCCTTCCACTATCCGTGATTCAGATAGTAAGTAGTATGAATTACCATTTTAAATTTGAGCAAATATGTTAAGATGTGATAGAATAAGTTACTGCGAAGTGTATGAGGATAGCGTACGCATTCAAAGTAACTGCCTAACACGGAGGAACGATAATGAGCACAAGTGAAGCACAAGCGAAGGAAACTTATCGCGCGACTGCGTTTGCAGATTTTGAACCTGAACTTTCTGCGCCGGGTGCCACACCTGAAAGACTGGCATATCTGAAGGAACACGGTTTTGTCATCATCAACGACTTTGTTGATAACCCTTGGATTCCCATTCTTCGAGAGGCCGGACGGCGTGTTACCGAGGCGTGTGCCCCTGAGCACGTCTACGACGTAATTGATTGCTCGAAGGGCTACGTCCACCGTGCTGCACACAGCGAACCGTGGGCGATCCGAGGACTCATCCATCCCGCGTTCGGCGAGTCAAGTTTCGCCGAATTTCACGGTTCTTCGGATTTCTTAGATTTTGTTGCCTCTTGGTGCCACGGGGTCCAACCTGAGGACCTAACGTTTAGTGGTATGCTGCTGTGGGCGAATCCACGGAAACAGGAGAACGGACCCAGTTGGCACCGAGATGTGACGTGGTGGGGAGATGGTAAAGGTTACTTCTCACAGCGGGAAGTCCGCGGAGATACCCCTGAAGATTATTCCGAAGAGGTAGAGCGGATCCGATGGAAAGAGATTCAAGAAAGCAACGAGAAGCGAATCACCGAACGGAACGGCGTAAGTATGTTTTTGGCACTCACAGACGACGAATGCCATGAACTCATTCCGGGTAGC
>JAJEGI010000059.1 GCA_022819945.1 Candidatus Poribacteria bacterium | reverse complement strand
AGCCCCGTAGGGGCGGCATGTATAGAGACATTCCCACAAAGTACCGTCAAAAATCCTTAAATTGACACCTATGGTTCGGTTAGGAAACCGAACCTACCGGGCCTGGGGTGAGACGGTTATTTTCTTTAAATTGACGCTTATGGAGCATCGTTAAGAATCTCCATCCCGGTCTGAGACAACGTCAATAAAAATTTCATTTCGGAGGGCTTTTGCTGCGTAGCCGAGCACTGCTCGAATGCTTTCTTCCGTTAAAAGCGGATAGTCCGCGATGATCTCTTCATGTGACATACCACTTGCCAATAATCCCAATATATGTTCCACGCTCAAACGCGTACCTTCAACAATTGGCTTTCCACCAAGGATCCCTGGATTAGCGACTATTCTGGCCATAATTTTTACCTCTCTATCAAGAATTCGTTAATCTCACCTAATATAGTTTACCAAAATTCATGGCTCGTATCAAACCATTTGCTGAAGGTGTGTAAATATTTTACCAAAAATTTCTATAGACATGTCGCCCCGCTGGGGCTTAGTCGTGTATGGATGATGCGCTGCTATAGACATGTCGCCCCGCTGGGGCTAAATACAATACTGTTTGTAGGTAGGAAACTTGGATCGTCCAACGCCAAAAACTTTAGACACCGATTCCCAACAAAAAATTTGACTTCTATTTCGGCACGGTGTATAATCGTTTCCGTGACAAAGCAGTGAATTTCATAGTCATCTCGTTTTCGGTTCTCTGTGGTTTGAAACTACAGAATAGCGGAGGATATGGACATGGCAAATTTACGCGTTGGGGTTATTGGTTGTAGTGGCATCGGTACGACACATGCATCTGGGATCGTCGGGATGCCGAATGTTGAGTTAGCCGCGGGCTGCGATTTTGTTCAAAGCACTTTAGATGCTTTCAAAGAGAAATATCAGGATACTTGGGGTAATATCTCTCTGTATACTAACCATCAGGAGATGCTCGCCGCTGAGAATTTGGATGTCGTGACGGTGGCGACTTCTGACCATCGACACGCTGACCTCGTCGTTGACGCGGCGAATGCGGGTGTAAAGGGTATTTTCTGTGAAAAGCCGATGGCAACGAGTGTCGAAGATGCGGACAGGATGATGGAGGCAACCGAGCGAAATGGTACGATTCTGTCGATCGACCATACGCGTCGATGGCAACCGTTGTGGCGGCATACGCATGATGTGATTGTCGGTGGTGGACGTATTGGCGATGTTCAGTATGTCATCGGTACGTTGAGCGGTGGTCGCGCAATGCTTTTCCGAAACGGGACACACCTTGTTGATGCGATCTGCTATTTCGCTGACTCGGATCCGGAGTGGGTCTCAGCTTAATTAGAAGACGGGTATGAGGATTATAACGAGTATAAAGGCGATGGCGGACATGTGCCAGCAACGGAACCGTCGGCACACGGATATATCCATTTTGCGAACGGTGTGCGCGGCTATTATGCTGGTGGTCCAAAGACGACCCTTTCTGGGTTCCGTGTAGAGATTGTTGGGACCAACGGCTATATCCTTATTAGTGATAGAGGGGCAACACTTCATCAAGACGACGCTGTTGAGACGATTGAGGCACCGTCGTGGGATATGACGGGTATCCCTGCTGGCGTCCGAGAGTTAGTCGGTCTTGTTGCTGAGGGTGGACAACCCGTTTCGCCTGGAAGTGAGGGATATAAAGTCGTCCAGATTATCATCGGTTTCTTAACCTCGCAGCAGCGCGATAACGGGAAGGTCCAGCTGCCGTTGGCTGGCAGTTAATCTTCATCGCTTTTTAAGACAATCGCGTTTTCTGGTGTCCATTGCAGATAGACTGTGTCGCCGCGTTGAAAGCGATGTGTTCCGCGTGTACCTGTGTTCTGTTGGTGGGCGATGAGCGGTGTCGGGTAGCCGGTCTGGATCGTATATTGCAGCGTCGTGCCGAGATAACTTTCGTCTTGGATCACGCCGCGTAAGAAATTTGGGACATCAGAGGCAAGAGTTATCCTTAAATCAAAACGTTCTGGACGAATCGCGACAGTGACGGGTGTGTTGGGTGGTACATCGCTGTTTGGTGTGCAGATAATCTTAAGCGCGGGTTCCGTTGTCAGTGTGATTTCATTTTCGCTGATGAGTGTGCCTTCAAGGAAGTTGGAAGTGCCGATAAAGTCTGCGACGAAACGGTTCTGCGGTGAATCGTAGATTTCCGAGGGTGTTCCGACCTGAAGGATTTCTCCGTCGTTCATTACTGCAATGCGGTCTGACAATGCTAACGCTTCCCCTTGGTCGTGTGTAACGTAGACAAACGTAATTCCGACCTTGCGTTGTAATGCTTTGAGTTCCAATTGCATCTGTTTTCGGAGTTTCAGATCGAGTGCGGAGAGGGGTTCATCTAACAGTAGGATGGTGGGTTCGTTGATTAACGCCCGCGCGAGTGCTACACGTTGCCTCTCACCGCCGGAGAGTTCACTCGGTTTGCGATCGCCGTATCCGGGCAGCTGAATTAAATCCAGTGAACGTTCGACTGCCTCTGAGATTTCTGCTTTCGATGCTTTTTTCATTTGCAGTCCGAACGCGATATTCTGTGCGACTGTTTTATGTGGGAACAAGGCGTAGTTTTGGAAGACGGTGTTGACCGGACGGCGATAGGGGGGTGTTTCTGCCATCAATTCACCGTTGATGTAGACATCTCCCGCGGTCGGATACACGAACCCGCCGATGATGCGTAGTGTTGTGGTTTTTCCACATCCGCTCGGTCCGAGCAGCGAAAAGAACTCGCCACTCTCTACCTGTAATGACACATCATCAACTGCGACGGTGTTGCCGAACTGTTTTGTTACGGATGTGAGGGTAATCTGTCCTGTCATTATGTATGGGTTGTCCGCTGTTTTAGAGTTCAAGTTCTATTGTATCTCCGGTGGCTAGACGCACACTAAACTCTGTAACAGCGGGTTCGACTTCTATTATTGACTTTTTAACTTCTGTTTCTACTCCAAATCTTTGATTTATTAACTCAATCTTCAATATCTCAGAATCTTCATTATTAAATGGATTGACAACGACTTCCTTAATCAAAGAATTCGTGTCCACAGGACAACGCACCCCATTTCTAGACAAGCCTTCATTCAATATTGAAGCATGCTTCTCATAAGATAACTTAGCATCTCTCCAATATTGAAGAATTGAATTTTCTATATTTGTTATATTTTGAGGAGAAACATTAATAACATTAACCTCATATGGCAAGTCAAATATTTCTTCTGGTCCTGAGTGAATTTGAAAGTTAGATTGAAGGGTTAGATTTTCCATGTTCGTTATATTTTCTTCTGGTCCTGAGTGAATTTGAGAGGTAGGTTGAAGGGTTAGATTTTCCATATTCGTTATATTTTGAAGAGGAGAATTAGTATTATCAAAGATAAATGGAAAGTTAAGTCTTTGTTCTGGTCCTAAGCGAATTTGAAGGATAACTCGCAATTCTTTTTCATCTGCATATTCTAACTGTTTATGGAAATAACGATCTGAACCGACAGGCTCTATATAATTTCCGCGTGAAATATATTTAACATCCCCTGTTTCAATGAAAACTTCATAATCATTAGATAGAGCAATACCATGTTTTTCCTGAAATATATCGGAATGTTGATACCCTCCGGCACCTATTCCTAAACTACTTTCCAATGACGACAAATCAGATTTAATCATTACGCCTCTTTCAGCATACATCCTCCACATCGGCATTGATTCTATCTCACTTTGATGCCAACAACTAACAAAAGTAAATTTCCGTAAAAAATCATGATAAAGCAAAGGTTCAAAAGTCTCCAAAAACTCTCTTGTTAGAGTTTTGGAC
>JAJEGI010000002.1 GCA_022819945.1 Candidatus Poribacteria bacterium | reverse complement strand
GTGCGACTTGGGCATTAAGTTTGGCATCGTCCGGTGTTTTCTCAAGTTCAGCGAGTTTTCCTTTGAAGGCTTCCTCTTTCGCCAAAGCATCTTCTATCACGGGTTCAAAATCGTTGGGAGAGATGACGCCTACCTGCTTTGCAATCATACCGCCGTCAGAACTTGCGAGGACGATTGTCGGGTATCCGGTAACCTGATACTGCTTAACGGCTTCCATATTCTCAGGGTGTTCCTGATCTTCTGGGTTGACCTTGATCGAAATGAATTTTTTCGAGAGTTCAATGATGCGTGCATCCGTGAATGTTTCAGCATCCAGCTGACGGCACGCGCCTCACCAGTCGGTGTAGAAGTCGAGCATAACAGGTTTGCCGGTTTTCCCGGCTTCTTTCATACCGTTCTCAAGCGATTTTTCCCAGCTGATCTCTGCATTCGCGACGAGTGCTGGCATTGTGCCTATCAGCATCAGTAAAACGCCAAGCGAGACACGGCGAAAAACGGAATTAAACATGAGTTTCTCCTTTGTTGGTTATCAGTTGTAGGTTATCAGTTATCAGTCGTCAGTAAATTTGGTAGGGATCCGGCGCGGTTAGAAACCGCTGCTACCATGCCTTGGCAGTCTGTTATTTTTCCGTTGAACCATCCTCGTTTTGCTCAAGCGCAGCTGCGCTGGTTGTTTTGCTCGATAGCGTTGTACGACACTTGAAACAGGTAATAATAATTCTGACGAGTTCTTTCTGTCTGCCAATACTGGACTGCTTCTGTTCTGTTTGAACGTGCCTTTGGCAGCGCGGGCACCATTGTTGCTTTGCGGCTAACATAATTGATTACTCCTTTTACGAGCAGAAATAGACACACTTCATCACGATAAAAGTTCCCTTTTTGTCAACATCATTTTCCGACACAGAACTGTGAGAAAATTTTATCGAGGATATCCTCAGTTGTTGTTTTGCCGACGATGTCCCCGAGGCCATCAAGACCGATTCGTAGATCCACAGCAACGAGCTCAGGTGGCATACCGTTTTCGAGGCTCTCTATCGCATAACTGATGCCTTCATCAGCGTGTCGGAGTGCTTCTTGGTGGCGAGCGTTTGTCACGATTGGCGATTCGCCGATGCTCAATTCGCCGCCAAGTAGCTCCTCACAGACAGCGGCTTTTAGGTTGTCAAGTCCTTTGCCCTCAGGGATCACTGTTTCGACAATCCGCTTCTTCGGGCAGTGTGCGAGCAGTGCTGTCGGTGTCGTCACAACCGGTAGATCAATCTTGTTAAGAATCAGGATTGCCCTTGGCGACGCTGCTATCTGTAAGAGTTCCAGATCGGCATCGTTGAGTGGTTGCGATGCATCGAACATCAGGAGCAGCAATTCTGCCCTGTCAAGTACGGCTTTGCTTCGTTCAACACCTTGTTGCTCTACAATGTCATCCGTCTGTCGGATCCCGGCAGTGTCAATGAGTTTCAAGGGGATATCCTTGATGTTAACTGTCTCCTCAATTGTATCGCGCGTTGTGCCGGGGATGTCTGTTACGATTGCGCGTGTTGTTCCAACGAGTGCGTTGAGCAGACTCGATTTTCCGACGTTCGGCTTACCGAGTATCGCAACATTGACCCCTTCCGTGATAAGCCGTCCTTCGGTGGCGGTTTCGAGGAGTGTAGTTAAGTCGGTCTGAATTGCGCGTGCGGTTTCGAGTTGCGCCTCTACCTTCATGAAATCCAGGTCTTCTTCCGGAAAATCAATAGAAGCCTCAATTTCTGCGAGTAAACTTGCGAGTCGATCACTCAAACGATTAACAGTATCGGAGAGTTTACCAGCGAGTGCTTCTACAGCGATTTTCCGACTCAGGTCAGTCTTTGAAGCGATGAGTTCTGCGACGGCTTCGGCTTGTGCGAGGTCAAGTCTGCCGTTAAGAAAAGCGCGTTTTGTAAATTCCCCCGGTTCTGCTATCCGTGCCCCGTTTTTCACCACCAAGTCCAACACTGCTGTGAGCGGGACTATTCCGCCGTGGCAATTAAATTCGACGATGTCTTCCCCGGTATAGGTTCTCGGTGCGTGCATAACACCGAGTAGGACTTCATCAATAACTTCATCGGATGCCGTTGTATCTATGACATGCCCATAAGTTAGTGTATGCGTCGGCAGTTCGATCGGGGATATTGTGCGCGGCGAACGGAAGACTTCAGCGGCGATTGGTAAGGCAAGTGAACCGCTCACTCGGACGATGCCGATACCGGCTTCACCGCGTGCTGTTGCGATGGCTGCAATTGTATCGTGAAATTTCATTTAAATTCAACAAGCGGACAGAACAATTGGATAGCATCGTTCGGTTAAAACTGTTGCGTTGTGACGACGACACGCCGCATTTCACCTTCACCTTGGCTATAGGTAGACACAACATCGTCTTCTTTTAAGGTGACATGAATGATGCGTCGGTCGCGTGCGGACATGGGTGCGAGGACGACCTCTCGGTCAGTATATTTGACTTTCTCTGCCACTTGGTGTGCCATTTCAATGAGCCGTTCTTCTCGACGTTCTCGGTAGCCTTGCGTATCAACAAACACGCGTCTTTTAACAAGCGAGGCTTTATTGATGATACAATTAAGAAGCCGTTCAATGGCATCAAGGGTCTGTCCGTGTTTCCCGATGAGCAAAGCGGGCATGTCCGTAAGGATATTGAGATGTGTGCTGCCATCAATGAAGCTGGACTCAATTTCGGCATCAATCTGCATCCGGTTGAGCATCTCTTTGAGAATTGTCTCTGGTGCGGTAGAGACATCTTGCTTGAGCGTGGCTCGGATTTTCGCCGGTTTCGCGCCGAAATTCAGAATCCCCTTCGTTGGTTCATTGACGATGTCGATCGTAACCTGCTCCCGAGTTGCCTCGAGTTCGTTGAGTGCGTGTTCAATTGCTTCCTCCACTGTGTCGCCTTCAGTTTCAATATAGTGTTGCACAGGTGATGCCCTCCTCGAATAACGTTTCCAGCAGTGAAGTCGTTGATGCGGTGTAAGGCTGCGGTCTGGAAACTTTGCCCTATAAAGTTGGCTTATGAGTTTACTTCTGTCTGGCGTTGTTCCGTTTTTTCGTATCCGCTGTTACGACTGTTTCTTCGTCAGTCGCGTTTCGGTTTTGTAAGTATTGCTGTGCTATCGTGAATACATTGTTGCATAACCAATACAACACGAACCCTGATGCCCAGTTGTAAAAAATAAAGATAAAGATGAGTGGCATAAATTGCATTAATTTCGCTTGCATGTTGTCTGTCGTAGGTGTCATATTGCCGACAAATTTCTGTTGGAGCCATGTTGTGAGCCCGTTTATTATCGGTAGTAAGCGGATAGCATCTATTTGTGTGACGATCAAGGGTATTGTGAAAGGCAGATCGATTAAAGTATCTGGTGCGGAGAGATCGTCAATCCAAAGTAAGAAAGGTGCGCCGCGTAACTCTACTGCGCTACCGAGGAGTGCGAAGAGTGCCCAAAAAATTGGAATTTGTGGAAGCCACGGGATACAACCGCCTAACGGATTGACCCCGTTTTCCTTATAGAGGCGCATTGTCGCGCGATTGAGTTTCTGTGGATCGTCCCTGAATTTCTCCTTCAATTCCAGCAGCTGGGGTTGAAGTTGCTGCATCTTCTTCATGGAAGTGTGTGCTTTACGCGTGAAGGGATAAGAGATTAACTTCACTAAAGCCGTGAGGAGGATAATCGCGAGTCCGTAGTTTCCGAAGACGGCGTGCAACCCCTTGAATATCCAGAGCATTCCCCAAGCGATGGGCCAGAAGAATCCGAAGTCAATAATTTTGGATAGACGAAGCGGGTTATCCGGCGCGTTTGGCGTTTGAATACTCTTTAGAATTGTATCGTCCTTTGGTCCGACGTATAGCCGGAAGGTATGCATCTCCTTCTGTTGAGGTTCGAGGTAAAAACTTCGCAACACGAGAGAGGCAGTGTCCATCGGTGCGGTGACAGAAATATCTGTTGCGGTGTTTGCTTGCGGTGTTTCTGTGAGTTTATATGTTGCTGCGAGTTCTGGGTCTGGTATCATCAGTGCGCTGAAATACTGGCTGTCCATACCTGCCCAGTGCACTGTTGCCAAGGCTTGCTCAGGTTTCAATTTGCGTTCTGGTTTACCCTCTCCGATGTAAGCTTTCGCGCCTTCTTTGCCGCGTCGCCCGCGTTTGCCGCTCCTTTTTTCGTGTGGTAGCAGATCCGCATTGATACCGCGTCCCCACTGGAGTTCATATCCATTGGCGAGTTCGGTACCGCCCATGAGCAGGGGTTGATCGGAAACGTTTTGGAAGGTTACCGCCATATCAACGAAATAGGTATCCGGCTTGAAGGTGAACTGCTTTGCTACTTGAAGTTTTTCTCCGATCGTTGTTATAAATGTAAGCGTTGCGGTATCCTGTCCGTTTGTAATGTCGATTTCGGGTTTATCAGCCTTCCAGGTGGCGCGAAGTGCATCAAGTTGTATCTGCGAATTCGCGAATCGAAGTGCAAGGCAGTTCAGTGCGTTCTCCGGGATCAGATTCAATGGTGCGTTTTCGGTATCTGTACGGTCCGGGAAATGGTTGAGTTGCCACCGCTTAGCGATTGCAAGTTTCTCGTTAAAGAGGATACTATAGTTATCGGTTTGGACGTTGACTTTTGCGTCATCTGGACTCTCCTCAACGGCTGTCCAGAGGTCTGGGTTGAGGGGTGTCCCGGCACCTTCAGATGTTGCCTGCGTCGTGGGATCAATTGGTATTTCGCCTGTTCCTGGTGCTATGGGTGTCTCTTGGGTCGTTGGCGTTTCATCAAGTTCAGGGACAGTACGATTTTTGAGCATATAATGACTGGCGACTTGCCATCCAATGATTACGATAACCATTAGGATCAATGCCAGAATGTAATTTTTGCCCATTGAGATTAGATGCTCCTCATGTTATATATTTTTAGGTCCGCCTCTGCTATTTTAGCGGATCGAAGCCACCCGGATGATAGGGATGGCATTTTGAAAGTCGTTTAAGCGTCAGCCAGCACCCTTTGAGCGTCCCGTACCGTTTTAAAGCTTCAAGTGCGTATTGTGAACATGTTGGGTAGAAACGGCACGAAGGTGGGAGTAGCGGTGAGATAAAACGTCTATAAAATCGGATCGGGTATGTGAGTATCGTCGTTCTGCCCGGTGCGTCTTCTGACTGCTGCGTTTTATGCTGCTTCATGTCTGTTCGCTGATGCTTGCAATGTGGCACGTCGCTGTTCCCCTTTTGTCGCGCTGGCTGAACCATTTAAAATTGACGCTTTCTGGAACAGGACAGCCAATTCATCTTGTGCTTCCTGACACGTAAGTCGACAGGCGGGGGTCCTACCGACGACTACAATATCGTATCCTGTTTTTATCCGTGGGCGTAATTGCCGGAACGATTCACGAATTACCCTTTTGACGCGATTCCTTTGGACGCTCTTTCCGACTTTTTTACTGGCGGTTATCCCCAACCGGATGTCATTGGAACGGGTGTGTAGGACGTATATCACGAAGTAGCGATTCCAATACTTACGGCCCTTCTGATAAGCGCGCTGGAATTCCCAACGCTTTTTCAGTTTTTCGGGATCTTGCATGATTTAGTTGATATACAGATACTTTCTCCACGACGGGTGGCACCCGCGAAAATGGCGGTTAAGTTGCAAATACGTTAAGATTGATGGTGTTTTGGGTTGACGTTCAAGTTTCAGGCGTGTCTCGTAGAGCATACTATTGCCCTTTTTGTTATTACATTTTTTGCAGGCTGTCACGACGTTTTCCCATGTCGTTTCGCCGCCGCGAGAGATCGGGACCACATGGTCTAACGTGAGATGCACAGTCGGAAATTCCTCGTGACAATATTGGCATGTGTACTGATCGCGGACGAGGACGTTCCTTCGTGAAAATTTGACGACACTCCGCGGGACGTGAACATATCTCACCAAACGGATGACATGCGGTGCTTTTATCGCAGCACTTGGTGAATGAATCTCGACATCCGAGACTTCTTCCGTCTGTGCGGTGCCCTTGAAAACCATTTTCATAGCACGCCGGAGGTTGCAAACGTTGATCGCTTCGTAACTTGCGTTGAGTACTAAGACAGACATTTCCACTTGCAGTCCCTCTAACTTGAACGATTGGCTCTACCACAATATCTTCTATGTATTTTAACACATTTTTAGGTCAATTGCAACTAAATTATTAGTTGTCAGTTGGCAGTACTCAGTTGTCAGTTAGTGCCGTCACAAACCGCGTCCATCGAGGTTGAGGATTTAAGCGCGAAATTAAGATACAACGGACTTTCGGTTTTGTGTATAATATGTGATTACAAGTACACTCAAGCACACAGAGAAGGTTCTGAATGCAGCAGACGCTCCGAAATGTTATCGTAATTTTGGGTTGGGCATTTATATTCAACAGTTATGCATCCGACATTCGATTTGTGGATGTCACTGAACAAGCGGGCATCCATTTTGAACATGCTGGTGGCATTGATCACCGTGTGGTGCCAGCACTTGTCGGTTCGGGTGCGGCGTGGCGGGACTACGACAACGACGGTAGACTTGACCTCTATATCGTCAACAGTGCATTGGTACGTCCCGCGCCGGATGCGGTGCTGCCGAAGAACGCACTGTATCGGAACAACGGGGACGACACTTTCACCGATGTAACCGATGCGGCTGGGGTTGGTGACACCGAATGGGGTATGGGATGTGCCTTCGCCGACTACGATAACGACGGTGATGCGGACCTTTATGTCACGAACTATAAGGCGAATCAGTTTTATCGGAACAACGGGGATGGCACCTTCAAACGTTTCTCATCTGGTGCAGGCGGGATCGGACATAACGGCTTCGGTGCGGGGATCGCGTGGGGCGATTATGATGCTGATGGTTATCTCGACCTCTACGTCGGTAACTACACTGAATATAGCAAAGTTCCACAAGGCGATGAAGTATTTTTTCCTTACGATTTCTTCGGGCAAGCAAATATCCTTTATCTGAACAAAGGGGACGGCGGGTTCATCAATATCACGGGTGCAGCGAAGGTAAACGGTGGGTTTCATCTAACCCTTGGTGTCTCAGCGGCGGATTATGATGCCGATGGCGATTTGGATCTCTATCTCGCTAATGATACCGACCAGAATATCCTCTACCGCAATGATGGCGATTTAACCTTCACAAATACAAACCAGCCCGATGCGAGGAGTCGAACCGGTGACATCCGAAGTGGGATGGGGGTTACTTGGGGTGATTATGACAACGATGGAGATCTGGATCTCTTTGTTACAAACTGGCTTGATGAGAACAATGTCCTCTATAGAAACGATGGTGATGGCACGTTTAGCGATGTCTCCGCGCAGAGCGGTATCTTTGCGTCAGGGTTAGGGAAAACGTGCTGGGGCACAGCGTTTTTTGATGCGGACAATGATGGCGATCTCGACCTCTTTTTCTCGGCAGGACATATCAATCCGGCTTCATGGGAAGCGCACGGACAGGCAGATGTCTTCCTTCAGAACAATGGCAACGGCACTTTCACCGACATTTCTGAGGCTATTGGTCTCCGGGAATCCGATGTGTATGGCGTGGGTAGAGGCGTAGCGGTGGCGGATTATGATGCCGATGGCGATTTGGATCTGTTCATCGTCAATAGCGGTGCGAAGCCGACGTTGCTCCGAAATGACGGTGGAAATCGAAAGCACTGGCTTCAGATTCGTACAGTTGGCACGGTGAGCAATCAGGACGGTGTCGGTGCAGTCGTCAAAGTGAGTGCAGGCGACCTTCATCAAGTCCAGCAGGTTGTTGCGGGGGATAGTTATCTTTCACAGAGCAGCCTTGATGTTGAATTTGGGTTGGCGCATCATGAGAAAGTGGATCGGATCGTTATTCAGTGGCCAAGCGGGATCGTACAAACGTTGACGAATGTGCAAGCGAATCAACGGTTTGTTGTGGTTGAGGGGGAATAGTTATCAGTTTTCAGTACTCAGTTTTCAGTTAATCTGAATTGCGGGTTTTGGAGTCGGGCTTCAGAGAACCTTTACAAGAAAAATAACATAAAAAGATTTGACATTGTAACGCGAATTTGTTACTCTTAAGGTAGACGCATTTTTTATGCGTAATTTAAGGAGGAAAATATGCAACGAAACTTACTATTAACTGTTATACTTACCGTAGTTGTTGCGGTAACGTTTGTCTACGATGTTCGTTCTGCCGAAGAGATTCGGGTATGGGGCGGTAAAGTGGAAGATTTCAAAGATTCCGACGGACGGGTCTGGCATGGCGGACAGAATGAGAAAAAAGATTGGGGCGGTTGGATCGAAAAATTGCCCCGCGTCGCAGAAGTCCGAAATCTCACGAAAGATGCTGAGAAGTTGGCAAAAAAAGAAGGCTACGACGTGGAACTCTTCTATGCTGTGAGTTGGGCGCAGTTCCCTGATGTTGTTAAGATGGACTTAAATACCGGCAAAGGGCTGTTCGACGTTACCTATCTCGTAGGCGAACACTGGTCCCCGAACAATCGCGGTTTCGATATTATCATCGAAGACGAAATTGTTGAAGAGGAATATGTGACACCGGGAAAAGATGAGATAGATATTAAGCGATATGAGGGCATTGAGGTTAAAGACAAAGTGATGAGTCTTGAATTCGCTGGTAACCCGGACACCGGTGCGGGTGATCTCAATGCGATGTTTAGCGGGATAGAGGTGGTCCCTGCGTTAGCCGTTGATCCGAAGCAGAAAGTCACCACGACGTGGGGTGCGCTGAAATCGGAACGGCAAAATCCATAATAGATGGAGGCAATTTTGATGAGGTTTTTTAGTGTTTTAACCATAGTGTTTTTACTGGCTGTGTTTGCACTACCGACGCTTTTACCGGCGGAGGAGTTCCGAGTGTGGGGCGGCAAGACAGATGACTTTACGGATTCACAGGGTCGCGTCTGGCGCGGTGCACAGCAAGCAGACCAATCATGGGGCGGTTGGATTGAAAAAGAGCCGCGGACCGCTGAAGTCAAAACGTTGACAGCGGATGCACAAGCACAGGCAGAAGCCGCTGGTTACGATGTGGATCTTTTCTATGCTGTGAGTTGGGCACAGTTCCCGGACACTGTTAAGTACCAGTTCAAGACCGGCAACGGCACTTTTGACGTGACCTATCTCGTCGGTGAACACTGGTCCCCGAACAACCGTGGCTTCGATATTTTCATTGAAGAGGAGAACGTCGAGCCGCTCTATGTAACACCGGGCAAAGATGAGATTGACATCAAAACCTATTCGGGGATTGAGGTGAGCGATGGTACGCTCGATCTCAACCTCGCTGGGAACGGGGAGACCGGTGCAGGCGATCTCAATGCGATGTTCAGTGCTTTGGAGGTTGTACCTGCTGTGAGCACTGCTGTGGATCCGAAGCAGAAGCTCACGACGACATGGGGTGCGCTGAAAGATGACCGTCGATAAGTGTACGTGTTGAATATAGAAAAGCCCACGGTATTTTGGGTGCCGTGGGCTTTTTGTTTGTAGATAGTTGTCAGTTATCAGTACTCAGTTAAAGAGAGATTTGGTTCAATGGAATACCTCTTTACTGAAAACGGAAAACTGAGTCCTCAAAACCATCTCACGCCTTCGGGGTTGTTAAATCGCCGCTTAAGATTGTGGGACACCAGAATTTCTCAATATATTCGATGATTAGCTGCGTTCCTTCTTCATGGCTGACATACGGCGGTTTGAACGGATTATACATTGCATCCGTGAGGTCGCGGGCGAGAACAGCGTTGAAACCCCAACGCACCATCTGCTTAATCGCAAAGGAGCGTCCGAGTACACACATATTCGTGTGAACCCCCATGAAAATGATATTTTTAATACCTTTGTGATGAAGTAGGTTGTAGACCTCCTGTCCGTTGTCGCTGATGGCATCTTCATCAGTGATTTCGATGACAGGATGCTGGCGGTGCCACGCTTTGAAACTATCGGCTTCGCCGGTATCCGAACCGCCATCGGAGGCATCAACGGGTAGCGGCGGATCGGGCATCTCGCGTTCCTCTGGCGGGTCGGCATGTGGGAATTCCAGCACCGAGCGGCGCGCTGGGTGTGCCTCGTAAAAATCCATGGTGTCGGAGGGCGCGTGGATAATCTGCACGCCGCTTTGCCTTGCGCGTTCAAGCACGATGTTCATCCGAGGTGCCATCACGTTTACGCGCTCTGTTGCGCCCCAGGACCAATGTTCATTCCACATATCAACGACAATGATAGCCGTTTCAGAGGGGTTCCAATCGACCTCTTCTTCAATGACGCGCCAGCCGTTTCTACCAGCGGTTCGTGGCTCTTGGCGGCGAATTGAGAGTGATAGCGTTGCAGTCGCTGAAAAAGTATGGCTTAAGAGGTTAAATAGCATCGTCTTTTGCTCCTTTACGAAAAACGTAAGCGTCTTTATAGCGTCCGTAGTAGTTTTTTCGGATACCACAGATACGGAATCCGAATTGTCGGTAGAGATATTGTGCCGGTAAATTGCTGACGGCGACTTCCAAAAGCACCTCGCGCCCGTTATCCACCTGTATCATTTCCAGTGCTGAGGTGAGCAGATATTTACCGATGCCTTGCCGCTGAAAGGCAGGTGGTACGGCGATGTTCAGGATATGTGCTTCTCCATGAAGAATGTTAAACACTATATAGCCGACGACGGTGTTCTCGCGCCGTGCAACATAAAAACGTTCATACGAGCGGGGTCGCTTCAAGGATATTGTAAAGTAGGTATTGCTCCACGGATTCTCAAAACATTGATTTTCGATGTCTAAGACCTGTTGTAGGTCATCGAGATGCATCGGTTCAAATGTGAGATTTTGGAGCGGGTTTTGGGTTGTCATTTGGTAAATGTACGAACGGTTCTGTTGTAAAAAGATAGCGCAAGTATAGCACAATTGGCAATTGGTGTCAAGAATCAGCCGATGGCTTATAGCCGACCCAGGGTCATTCAATTTTAAGAAATTATTGGGTTTCACGTCTTTTTTCAAGGATCCGGTTCGGTTAGGAAACCGAACCTACCGGGCCTGGGGATGAAACTTCGATCGAAAATGGACAATTGAATGACCCTGATAGCCGACCGACAACTCATTGATTTTTTTGGAAAAGTCTGTTATAATTTACTTATCAAAGGAATCTGTCTACAAAAAGGAGCACATTATGAAAGATTTTGCTTTTACAGGTGGACGTCCGGATCCATATACATTCCCGACAGAGGGGCTGATTGCGGCGAGTGAGAAGGCACTCCGAAAATTGGGGGGTGACTTGGTCAACTATCCCGGTGAATCCGGTTATAGCGGGCTGCGCGAACTGGCATCAATGCGCTTTGAACGGCGCGAAGGCGTTCCGCTGCCCATAGATAACACCTCAATCACCTCCGGCTCTATGCAGGCACTGGAGTTAGTCCTCGGAACACTTATCAATCCAGGCGATACGGTACTCACAGAGGAATTCACTTACAGCGGCACCTTAGGGATCATGCGGCATTTCAAGGCGAACATCGAAGGCGTGTCGATGGACTATATCGACGGGATGGATATGGATGCGCTGGAATCAAAACTCAAAGCACTCAAAGCGAAAAATATTCGTCCAGCATTGATTTATACGACATCGAACCATCAGAACCCAACGGGGGCAATTCTCTCGCTTGAACGCCGACACCGGATGCTGGCGTTAGCGGAAGCGTATGATACGGTGATTGTTGAAGACGATTGCTACGGCGATATTGACTTTACCTCGACCCCAACTCCGGATGCGCTTTTTAAATTAGATACATCGAATCGGGTCATCTTCATTGCGACTTTTTCCAAGATTTTAGGTGCCGGGGTTCGGCAAGGCTATTTTGTGGCGCGACAACCGTATTATGGGCAAATCCACCAGAACCGTTGGGACGGTGGGACGAGCGCGTTGGCGAGTGCAATCGTTGCTGAATTCTTTATGGAGCACCTCGAAGCGCACCTCGTGAAGACGAATGCTGCTGTCGGCGCGAAGTGTCGGGCAGTGGGAGATACCCTTGAAGCGAATGTCAGTGATCTCTGTACGTGGACGCGACCGCGTGGTGGATTGTTTCTCTGGATAGATCTGCCGGAATCAACGGATATGCAGAAGTTGCAACAGTTGGCATCCGAAAAAGGGGTCGGTTATAGCAACGGGAGTGCTTTCCACTATGCGAACGCCCCAGTGAAGGCGATTCGGTTGGCGTATGCATACTGCCATGTGGATGATATTTCTGAAGGGATTAGGTATTTATGTGAAGCGATCCGTGGGGCGCAGTGCTCCGAAGCAGGTTAAGGAGAAAAAAATGAAAAAACAACTTTTTGCTTTACTCGCAGCTGTCATGGCATTAGGATTTACGATAACTGCTTATAGTGAAACCACTGTTTTTTTTGAACCTACGACTGACATCACTGCTGCAGCCGTTGGTGAGCACGTGGCAATTGACATTAAAATAACGGGTGGCAAAGGTGTTGCGGGGTATGGACCGCTTGTCGTCTTTGATTCGGCAGCACTCAAGTACATTGGCACGATGCCGGGCGACTATCTTCCGACAGGCGGCGTTTGGATGAGCCCCGAGTTGCAAGATGATGGGAGTTATGACGTCATACTCATTGTCGGGGATACAACGGTGTCGGGCAAGTCCGTGCAATTTCCGCCGGCGGAAGTTGCCCCGGAGCCTGCATTAGAGTTCTCAATAGACAGCGTATTGTTCGAGATTCCAGAACTGCCGCCGGATTCGGGATTACCCAACGCGCCGTATTGGGCGTTCTCCATCTTGGCTTCATCGCCGCTTGGCGTCGATACAAACCCAGTCCCTGTGGATGGTGATGGGACACCTGGATCCGATATAAAACCAGTCTCTGTGGATGGTGATGGGACGCTTGCGACGCTTATCTTTGAAGTTACTGAAGCGAAACCCGCTGCTATTACACTGCTGGAAATCAATCTCTCCGATACCGATGATGCGCCGTTGGAAAGCACCCTCGAAAATAGTTTGATAACCATAAATGCTGCGGACGCGGGGGAAAGGTCAGCTGCGGATGTGAACGGCGATGGCACGGTTAACATTTTAGACCTCGTATTCGTCGCTGGCAAGTTCGGGCAACCTGTCACGGATCCGGACGAGGCTGGGGATGTGAACGACGATGGGAAGATTAACATTTTAGACCTTGTTCTGATCGCACAGCATTTCGGAAATTAAAAGAAAGAGGAGCGAACCGTTGCGCAATATTATCCTTATATCCTTGGATACCCTTCGGGCATCAAGTATGAGTTGTTATGGACATTATCACCTAACAACGCCACACCTTGATGCGCTGTTAGAAAAATCGACGCTCTTTGAGAAATGTATTAGCCCGCATATCCCGACGCATCCTGCACATACGACGATGTTCACTGGTAAAGATGTTTTGTCTCACCAAATCATCACACAAGGTGGGACACTAAACTTGGCAGAAGATGTTAAGACGGTGCCGGAATTGCTGAGTGAAGCGGGCTATTTTACTGTCGCTGCGGACAATTTGGGTCGCTGGTTCCAGCGCGGTTTTCCTGAAGGGCAGTATCGCGGCTACCAATGGGAGAGTGGTTTTCGCAAAGCCCGAAAGGCGGAAGCGGTTAACGAGACGGCTATGGCACTTTTAGACCTCGCGCAGGCACAAGACAAACCTTGGTTCGCTTTTCTCCACTATTGGGATCCGCATACACCTTATCATCCACCGCTTCCCTTTGAACGGATGTTCTATAGCGGCGACGAGTGTGATCCGAACAATCGAAACATGGATGCCGTTTACGCATGTGAACCTTTCACGGACTATTTCCGGCAGTGGATGTGCACACCGGATCCGGCGGCCCCTGACAACATTTCAAAAAAGCGGCTCTGGCGAGATAGACGTTATGTTAACTCGCAGTACGATGCCTCGATTGCGTATATGGACGCGTGCCTTGCGCAGCTGTTTCGGTATCTACAGGATTCTGGGCAGCTGGAGGAGACACTGCTGATTATTACCGCTGATCACGGCGAAGAGCTTGATGAACACGAACTCTGGTATGATCATCATGGGCTTTATGAAACGAACTGCCACGTGCCTTTGATTGTTCACTGTCCGGCACTTGTTCCAACAGGGCAGCGACTTGGCGGTCTCGTGCGTCTCACCGATATTGCGCCGACGATCCTCGATTATGCAGGATTGACAGCAGTGGCAGAACGTGAAAAGATGGAAGGGACAAGTCTAAGTACGCTGATGGAAAGCGGCGCGCACGATGGTACCACGGTGGCGGTCTATCTTACTGAGTGCGGCTGGATGAAAAAGCGCGGATGGCAGACTAAGAAATGGAAATTGATTATTGAAACCGGCGGGACACCTGCTGTTTATAACACCCCAGATTTGGAACTCTACGATCTTGAAGAGGATCCAGATGAGGTCTACAATCTCGCTGAGGAAGCGGATGATGTCGTTGCGCGTTTGAAAGCCGACATGGACGCTTTTCTACAACGCAGACTTGCCGAGACGGGGCTGCCTGACCCAACAATTGAACAGGATATTACCATGCGCCGCATCGGTGATAAATCGAAGGCGGTGCCGCTCTAAAGAGGTGCGTCATGAAATATAGAAGTAGATTACACCTTGTTGCGCCCCTTTGGCGCGTGATCCCAATCCTGTTTATTATAACAGCGATTGTTTTCAGCGGTTGTACAGCATTGAAAGAGGCGCAGCAGCGCCGCGAAGAACGGATCTTTGAAGAACGGAACACAAGCACCCTGATGCTCAAACGCACAAATGCGAAAATTGAGATTGGGGAGGATGCGCTGTCCGGTGAAAGCGATCATTATACCCTCAAATTTGCTGAAGATTTGCATGGACATCCCAATTTTGATGAGTTCGCAGAGCGAAAGGAATTCATTGACACTGCCCTCCGTTATATGGAGAGCCTCTACGAGGCGATGCATAAACTTTTTGGGTTCCATCCTGAGCATCAAATTCACGTAACGGTGCACGATGCCTATCGAGGCAACCGACTCGTAGCGTTTACGAGTACGCAGTACAGCAGAGGCATGCAAAATGGTCGGTATGTGAAGCTTATTGATGGTATCCAGATGGATTTTCCAATGCAGATGTATGAACAGCACGGGGTACGAGTTCATGAACTGACACATGCCTTTACGAATATCTATTATATACCGGTATGGTTCTCCGAAGGCATCGCTGTTCTGATTCAGTCGGAGTATGCGAAAGGCGGCCTGCACAAAAAATTCGATAGCCTCAAGGCAGATGTCCGTATCGATCTCAATGGTGTGAATGAGTTGGAGAATTGGGTCGGACATACCGAAAGTAGCCCGCTAACGCAATGGCGGTACCGATACGCGTACACACTCGTGGCTGAGTTGTGGGAACGATACGGCAACGATTTCTACATTAAGGTTTTTGAGTTGATGGAAGCGGACGGTCTTCATCAACAATTAGAATTCTTGATGCCGACAAGCGTTCTCGTCTACTATTTCAGTAAAGCGGCGGATGAAGACCTTGTGCCGTTTTTTAGGAAGTTACATTTTAATGTGCGCCACTTAACGAAAGAGGATATTCTTAAACAGATTGAGCAATTGAATAACCGACCCCGGAGGTAGAGATGAGCGTCAAATTCAATGTAGACAGAATTTGCACATCGGTTCTATTAGGGTTGATGTGCCTATGTCACGGTTGCGTAATTGGACAGGAGTGGAGCGACAACTACGCTCTTTTACCCGGTGTAACGGCAAGCGATCCGTCATTCATCGATAACGACCTTGAAACTATTGGGCAGTCCCAACGCAAAAAGGGTTCCGGTAGCCTAACCACCGATCTTGCTATCCCATCAGAAGCGATTATCCATTTACCAGAGAAAAAGGGTGTCTATCGTATTGTGATTCACTCGACGAACCTTGAGGAGTTCGAGGTGCAGGCATTCAACTCACGGGGCGAATGGGAGAAAATTTATGACCGGCGGACGAATAAGGATCGTATTATTGACATTCGGCTTAGCAAAGCTGTAACAACTTCAGGTATTAAGGTAGTGGTGCGTCGGACGACGGAAGATGCCGCGCTGCGGCGGAAAAACATTCAACTCGATCGCGAGAATGCGGAGACCCCTGACGGTCGGCGCCGCGGGCGTTATTTTTATTTTGTAAAGGGTCCAACGACTGCGCTTGCAAAGATTGCGGAGATTAAGTTGTACGGGTATGCAACAGCCGCCAGCGATTAAGGGTCAGCGGTCAGAGGCATGGTTGTTAGTTGTCGGTTTTTATAGCGTTAAAAAAAGAGAGGCGGGGTTTAAGACCCCGCCTTCGCTTTTTGGGTAGTATGGTCTAATACATGTCACCACCTGGCGGCATCGGCGGTGCCGGTGCTTCCTGCTCAGGCAGTTCTGCGATGAGGGTTTCGGTGGTAATCATCAACGCTGCGATACTGGCGGCGTTCTGCAGTGCGACCCGTACGACCTTGGTCGGATCGGGGATGCCAGCCTCAAACATGTCGATGAACCGATCTTGATGTGCATCGTAGCCGACGTTTCCGCCTTCGTCTTTGACTTTAGCGATGATGACGGAGTCTTCCTGTCCAGCATTTCTCGCGATTTGACGGAGCGGATCTTCGAGTGCCCGGCGGACGATGGAGACGCCAACAGTTTCGGTAGGATCCTCAAGTTCAAGACTATCAAGTGCGGCTTGGGATCTGACGAGCGCGACCCCCCCACCGACCACAACGCCTTCCTCAACGGCAGCGCGTGTGGCGTGCATTGCGTCTTCAACGCGTGCTTTCTTCTCTTTCATCTCGACTTCGGTAGCAGCTCCGACGTTAATAACAGCGACACCCCCGGCGAGTTTTGCGAGGCGTTCCTGCAATTTCTCACGATCATAGTCGGATGTTGTGTCTTCGATCTGTCTACGGATCTGGTCAATGCGTCCTTGAATGGCTTCAGTTGTGCCTTCGCCTTCAACAATCGTCGTGTTGTCTTTATCAATGACGATACGTTTGGCACTGCCGAGATCATTCAGGGTAATGTTTTCGAGGTTGATGCCGAGGTCTTCGGAGATGACGCGTCCGTTTGTCAAGACTGCGATGTCTTCAAGCATCGCTTTACGACGGTCTCCGTAGCCGGGTGCTTTAACGGCGGCACAACGGAGGGTTCCGCGAATCTTATTGACGACGACGGTTGCGAGTGCTTCGCCTTCAACATCTTCAGCGATAATCAACAGCGGTTTGCCCTGCTGTGCGGTGCGTTCTAACACAGGCACGAGATCTTTGAGGCTGCTGATTTTCTTTTCGTGAATAAGGATTGCGGCATCTTCTAAAACGACTTCCATCCGATCGGCATCTGTGACGAAGTAGGGTGAGAGGTAACCGCGATCAAATTGCATCCCTTCAACGACATCAAGGTTCGTTTCAAGGCTTTTGGCTTCTTCGACGGTGATAACGCCGTCTTTCCCGACGCGTTCCATAGCGTCAGCGATGAGGTCGCCGATAGCATTGTCGTTATTTGCGGAGATAGCGGCGACTTGTGCGATCTCGGTTTTCTCAGAGACCTCTTTGCTCAAGTCGTGGACTGCGCCGACGACTGCGTCAACAGCCTTTTCGATGCCGCGCTTGAGTGCCATGGGGTTGTGCCCTGCGGCGACGTTTTTCAAGCCTTCGCGATAGATGGACTGTGCGAGAATAGTAGCAGTGGTGGTACCATCACCAGCGACATCACTGGTTTTAGAAGCGACCTCTTTGACCATTTGTGCGCCCATATTTTCGTAGGCATCTTCGAGTTCGACTTCTTTGGCGACAGTAACACCATCTTTGGTGATCGTGGGTGCGCCGAATTTTTTATCGAGTACGACGTTCCGGCCTTTGGGACCCAGTGTAACTTTAACAGCGTCCGCGAGTTTGTCAACGCCCTGTTTAATGGCGCTCCTTGCTTCTTCATCAAACGCTAGTTGTTTTGCTGCCATGTGTTTAACTCCTTTCCTAGTTAACCTTGGCTAAGATATCATCTTCGCGCAAGATGAGATATTCGGTATTATCATACGTAACTTCAGTGCCGCCGTATTTGGCAAAAAGAACCAAGTCGCCTACTGCGACATCAACGGGCTGCCGCTCACCACTGTCGAGCAGCCTACCGTTCCCGACAGCAACGACTTTGCCTTCTTGGGGCTTTTCTTTGGCGGTATCAGGGATAATAATTCCCCCGCTGGTTGTCTGTTCGTCGTTGTCTGAACGTTCGACGAGAATTCTATCGCCAAGGGGTACAAGTGCCATGTCGTTGAATTCCTCCTTGAGTTTGGCGTAAAAATTGTAAGCGGAGGCGTGTGTGCCTCCTATTAATTTCTCTTGAGACGGCAAAAACGCCATCTTCATACAAATCAATAGCAATTTTCGTGCCAATCTCCGGAATCGCCTGATCATCGGGGTTAGAGCGGAGAGCGTGACATTTTGGCAGGCTTTTAGACGTGACAAATTGTCGTATTGAAATTGGTAATGGAATGTACCGTGTCATTTTGGCACGGATTGTATACGGTTAGATGCCGGTTTCTTGTGGTCCGGTAAGTTGGGTTAGGAAACCAAACCTATCGGACCTCGGGTCTGGCAGCCGTCATTGTGCAGCGGGACATAACACCATTTGTCCGGTTTCACCTGATCGGTAGGCAGCGGCGAGAATTTCGTTTGCCCTTAACCCATCAATGCCGGTGGTGATCGGGAGTACACTTTCTTCGACACACGCAGCGAAATGCGCGAACTGGCACTGATACAGGTCTTCGTATTGCGAAGCGATCAACTGCTGTTCACCGTCGAAGTAGGTTTTGATTTTCCAACCGTCGTCGTTGTAGACCCAGACGGTGCCTTCTGTCCCATAGAGTTCCAACACGATGTCGCACTGGGGCACCGAGAAACTGAGGTCTGTGAATGCTTGCGCGCCGTTATCGAAACGCATGAAAATGCCCCCGGTCTTCTCAACAGCGGTGTCTTGCGTTGTGCTGTTATAGAACGCATTGACAGCGTTCACCTCACCGATAAGATAGCGGAGCAGATCTACACTATGCGGCCCGAGATCCATGAAGCATCCGCCCCCGCCTTTTTCCGGTTGGGCGCGCCATTCGTCCGGCGCGAGTTGATACTGTTTTAGGAACGGCATGCGTCCATGTACGAGCTGCCCGAAGCGTCCATCGTTTATCCATGTTCGGATTTGCTGGAAACAGGAGTGGAATCGGAATAGGAAACAGATCTGCAGGTGTACCCTGTTGGCATCACAGGCGGCGATCATTTCCTTGCATTCTTGTGGTGTGAGTGCCATCGGTTTATCGCAAAGCACGTGCAAACCGCGTTCCGCTGCGGCGATGACCTGCTCGCAGTGTAGGTGAACGGGTGTTGAGACGTAAATTGCATCAAGTGCGTCATCTCCGAAGAGCGTGTCAACAGTGGTATAGGCTTTAGTTGCGCCGTGTTCGCGTGCGAGTCGTTCCGCGCGTTCGGTATCGCGTGAGAGGAGTGCGTGAAGTTCCGCGCCATCTGCTTTTTTGATCGCTGGCATCGCTCGGCGTTGTGCGACGCTCCCCGCGCCCAGCACGCCCCATTTTAAGCTCATTATTTTTGACCTCGTCTGTGTTTTGTTGTGGTTTGTATTATACAAGATTTTTGGAAATACCTCAATGTTTTTTAGTTGTCAGTTATCAGTACGATTTTTCTGCGAAAAATCTTTCAGTTAGCAGTTGTCAGTGGCCAGTGAGTCAGTTACCAGTACCCAGTAACCAGTTAAGAGTGCCTCGCAGTGAGAGTCTGATTCATCAAGTCTTTCTCTTACTGGTAACTCGTAACTGGAAACTGGAAACTATTCCTCTGGTAACTCGTAACTGGAAACTGGTAACTATTCTCTCTGACAACTGATAACTGAGTACTAACTAAAGAGCAGATGCAAACCTGTGGCAAATAAAAAGAATAGGACGATCCTTGAAAAGAGGCGTTCTGGCACGCGGTTGTTCAACGCAATACCTGTCAGCACGCCGAGTCCGATGAACGGCAAGAGCGCGACGGCTTCAATCAGAATCTCGAAAGAGAAAAGTTCGAGTTGGTAATAAAACGGGATTTTGATGAAATTGAGTGAGAAATAGGTAGCAGTAGTTGTCGCGACAAAGGCGGTGTTACTCAGGCGTTGCGGCAGGAGATACATGACGACGACGAGTCCACCCATGTGTGCAAGCGTTGAAAACGCCCCGGCAAACATCCCAGCGAGAAGCCCTTGCCACAGTTTGAATTGGAGTGCTGTGCTGCTCGGTTCCTCCGAGTTTCCGAGCAAAGGTTGCCAGTACGGACGCAAGGATTCCAGGACGGCAAAGAGACAAGCGATGCCGCCGATCACCTTCTTCAGATGAACATCGGAGATGTCCTTTAAAATTAGGCTTGCCAGGGCGATGCCGAGGACAGCACCGAGGATGAGGCGTGTGACGCTTTGGCGGTGCCATCGTTTCCAGTAGTGGCGGAGTGAGAGGACATCCGTTGAAAAGAGCAACAGCAACATCAGCCCGATAACGTTTCGTGCGCTGCGGAAGTGCGTGAACATCGGGACGACAATCATACCGATACCGCCGCCGAAGCCGGCTTTGCTGACACCGGTAAGCCATGCGCCGAAGCAGAGGATAAGGATCTCGTAGATGGTAACGCCTCCTTTTTGGTGAGATGAGTATAGCGGATTGTCGGTAAATTGTCAAGTGGCTATTAGTTGTCAGCACTCAGTTATCAGGTAAAATAACTATGATTCGTCCGAATAGCCGGTAACGCGGATTACGTAGATTTTGAGGTTCTGGAGGGTCCGGATTCGGGGATCCCTTCTACAAGAGAACTCAATGTCCCGCAGCGGAAAAAGAATTATTTGACATCCGCCCTGAAATGTGATACAATTTATGAGATGTTTTCACGATTTTAAATTCTAAATGGAGGGTGAAAAAATGGTTCAAGTTGAAGTGAGTGTAGACTCAGGTGAAGCGTTTGATCGCGCGTTGGCACGTTTTAAAAAGATGTGCGGTAAAGCAGGTATCGTTACAGAAATTAAAAAGCGGAGTTTCTATGAGAAGCCGAGCGAGAAACGGCGTCGAATCGAAATGAAACGGCAGCGGAAAGTCAAACCCCGCAGAGTGGGTGACCGTCCACAGTTTTATAACAGTGGCGGTGGTGGCAACGGTCCGCACTAAGACGATACGAGGAGAAATGAATGGCAGATTTGGCGACTGATACGGCTGCGGAAAATTATAAAGGACTCTTGATTCAATACTGCCAAGAACGTGGACTGAGCCAACCGATTTATACCGAGACGCAGCTCGGTCCGGCAGATGCCCCGGAGTGGCAGGTAAAAGTGTCTTACGGTGACCATGTCCACGAGACCCCTGAACCTATTTCCGGTTCAAAAAAATTTGCGCATCAAGTCGCCTCGCAGCAAGCGTTAGCCGAAATCAATTCACGTCGTGAAAGTTTTTTAGCGGGTGATACGGTGGATACGCCGCCCGCATCCGCCCCTACTGATGTACCTGTGGCTGTACCGATTGAGGTGCCTATGCCGCTCGTATCCAGTGCATTGGCAATTGCCAATGAACGGCTTACCACATCGCAACCTTCACGATATCGTACGCTTACGGATGCCGAGTTCTCAGAAAAACTCTCTAAACTGACCTTAGAGATTGTTCGGAGCCTGCTCGGCAGAGCAGAAAAGGACAAGATTACATTTAGGTAGGATAGCGCTCTGCGCGATGCTGAACTTTTTTCTCGCCGGCGAGGTTTGCAGCCTCGCCATTTTTTTTATCAGATAGAATCCGGTGTGGTTAGAACGCAGATCGCATTTGGGCGAGTACGCCGCAAAACCGGTGCTACCGAGTGTGGGGGAATGCCGACAGCTGATAGCCAATTACTCCTTTTTTCCGAAAAAATAGACGGCTGATGCCAGAATATGTGCATCTTTATGTTGGGACAATACCACATCCAGCAGCAGCAACGGAAACGTTAGCCATCCGACAAGCAGTGAGACAGTTTTTGCCACAAGCAGGCTGCCAAAAGAACAGATAAGTCCGACGTATTCTCGGAAGATCCAGTGTAAAGCCGCCGTGGGCCCCGCGCACGCGCGGCTCTCAATCTCGGAAAATGCAGCGCAGAGTTCGGCAATGCCGGGCAGCGTCCATCGCTGGTAATCGTGTGGGGAAGCGTGGTAGCCTTGGAGAAATGGTACCGCAATGCAGATATAGCCCCCGGACTTCAAGACCCGATAGATCTCAGAGACAACACAGTTCGGGGATTGGACATGCTCAAGGACAGCTTCAGAGATTACGGCATCAAAGGTGCCATCTTTAAACGGTAACAGATGTCCATCCGCGATGATATCGACTTCCGGAGTGGCTTCGATTTCGAGGTTGATGACGTTCGGGGCGCGGCGCCGGGTGCCGGCACCGAGATCCAAGATGTTCGCCTCAGGTCCGAGTTGATGGAGGAGCCGTTTGACACATCGGTTCCAGCGCGGTGCCGGATAAGGGCATCCAATGAAGTAGGATAAGAGCGGATTTTGCCTGAGCTTGCGTTTGATGCGTGAAATCAGATCGGGCATAGTATAGTTGTCGGTTACCAGAGGAATGGTTATCTATGAACAACCTTACCGAAAAATACGGGGACTCCTTCAGTGATTTTGGGACGTTAACTTCGCGGCTCAGTGCGAACGTCTGGCATCAATTCATAGAACACAAATGTCTACAGCAAGCTTCGTCCTTGGCGTTTAACACGCTATTGTGCCTCGTTCCGTTGTCGGCTGTCGCGCTGTTTTTGTTAAAAACATTCGGTGCCGTTGAAGACGGGAACTCGCCGTTGATCGCTGCACTACGCGATAATTTCCTGCCACGTTACGGTGCCGAGGAAATTGTATCAGAACTCTCCGGTTTTGCCAATAGAAATCTTGGGGGACTCGGTGTCGGTGGGTTCCTGCTGTTCCTTCTGGTTTCGACGATGCTGTTTATCTCTGTCGAGCAGCATTTCAACGACATTTGGGGTGCGCGGCGGCGGTTACCAGTGATGCAAGCGTTCCAGAAATATGCTGTCTTTTACACATTGTTATCCGTAGGCCCGCTCCTCATCTGGCTCTTCTTTTCAACCGCCACGAACTGGGTGTTTGCACACGTGTTCCCGTGGATGCTGGTCTACTGCCTCTTTTTTCTGATGTACATCGCGATGCCAAATACGACAGTGAAGTGGAGCGCAGCACTCTTAGGAACGTTCATAGCAGGGACGTTGTTCCAAATCGCGCGTCTCGCGTTTGGTAGTTATTTCGAACTCGTCTGGAAGAACTATAGCGACATCTACGGTGCATTGGCGATGCTTGTTATCCTCGCCATCTGGATATACACAACGTGGGTGGTGATCTTGCTGGGTGCGGAGGTCTCGAATGCTTTTCATCATCTCGAACAGCCGAGCGTTGCGCGTGGGAAGTTCCGAGATGGCGGCAACGGTTACCTGAACAGTTCAGGTGTTATTGCGTTGTTCCTAATTGTGGCGACCCGGTTCTCTAAAGGTGAGGGGGCGTGTACAGCGGCACAGGTGGCGTTGTGTTCGGATGTCCCGGAGGAGGTCGTACACGAAAGTTTCGAGCGGTTCAAGGCGGCGGGATTAATTTATGAGGTGCAGGGCGATACGGATGGGTATCTGCCAGCACGTGCGTTAGAAGCGATTACGCTGGATCAACTCGTCGCTGCAGTTGAGGGTGAGATGACAGCACATTTCGCGGCGGGTCTATCGTCTGAGACGGGTGCGCGTGTGTTGGGTGCGCTTGCGGAGTCGCAGCGGGAGTGTTTAGAGAAAGTCACGGTCGCGTCGTTGTTGTAAGTGTGTCTGGCTCCCTAAGACCGGTAGGTGCGGTTACAAACCGCGTCTACCGGAGTGAAGAATGACGGAGTTTAGGGAAAACCTACAACTACTTCGGCGAGAATTCGCTTGCTTTTACGTAGTAAAAGAATCCGATACACATCTCATCCGTCGTTTTTTCGCCCCAACCGACAGGCACGAGTGGGTCGTTCGGGTTTGCGGGGTTCTCCGCCGAGTTGTCGAAATGTGAGACGAGATTCACACGCGTCCCCGCCGGTAAAAAGAGGGGTTCCTTGTAATGGTAAATGTCCTGCCAATTGAAATCCCAATCTTGGATCCAGATGAGGTCATGTGTCTCGCCTTCAGTGGTCGTTGCGGTGAGCCGCATATCGCGTCCGAGGAGATGCATGTGCGGCATTGCTGCTAAAAGATAGACATCCTGCTTGATGTTGCGAGACGCTAATACTTCGTGCCAGGCATCACCCGGTGGGATGACGAACTTGGAGTTGGTTGCGTCGCCGATATGGAGTTTCGCGGTGTTCGGGGTCTTCGAGAAATAGAGTCCTAAACGGGAGCGGTCATATTCGATATTTCCGGTGCGGTAGTAATGTACCTGCATAACGATGTCAGCACCTTTTGGTAAGAGGAAGCCAATCCCATCAGGCAGAACGGACGGCGTAACGCCGGGTGCCCAACCGCCGAGTGAGCCGACAGCATCAAATCCGGGTCCCGTGCCCTCCGTGACGTAGCCGGGTTTCGGGTCCTGTGCGTCAAGTTTGCGTGCTTCACCGTTCACATCAAGATAAGGGATGACGTGATGGACGGTTTTCCGATTGCCGGGTTGCACATCAACGGCTTGGACGTATATATCCGTCTCGAAGTTCGTGGGTATGATAAACTGCCGATACTCGTCCTCGCCTTCGGGTCCGATTTCGTAATCAACAGGCATCTCACCGATCCAATCGGGTTCCCCGAGTGCCCAACCGTCGTGGAATTCAGGGGCAGGTGGGACGGCATTGAGGTCGCCAGCAGGTGCCCCTATCGCTGCCCAGTGTGCAATCATCTCGATTTCAGTATCCGTGAGGCGGCGTTCGTTCTTGAAGTGTCCGTAGCCGGGTGCGGGTTTCCAGGGCGGCATCAGGCGCGCCTGTGTGTATTCGGTGATCTCGGTTGCCCACGCCTTCGCGTCTTCATAGTTGGCAAGTGTGAAGGGTGCGACCTCGCCTTGGCGATGACACGTCTGGCAATTTTTTTGGAGTATCGATGCGATGTGTTCGCTATAGGTGACCTCCGCGGGGAACTTCGATTCCGGGAGATGGAGCGTACAGCCGAACGCCGATGTCTCTTCTACAGGAACGGGGTCCCCCGTGTGTGTTGCCAAGAGTGCGTCGCGTAGGTAGTGGTGTTTGACCCGCGTCTCATAGCGGTTATCGTCGATAGGACCGCGGTAGCGGAGTGTGCCGCTCGTGTCGATAACAACGGCTTGTGGGGTCATCGTCGCACCAAGCACGCGGGCAAGATGACCTGTCGTATCTTTAACGATCGGGAATGTATATTCTGCCTTAGTAACATAGGCTTTGATGTCGTCAACGGAATCGTTTTCGTTGGCGTAGACTGCGACGAAGGTGGTGTGCTTTTCTGCTGTGAACTCGGTGTGTAACCGTTTCAGACGCATCGCATAGCGTTGTGCGACAGGGCATTCGGTTGCGAGAAACACAAAAACGATGGGTCCCTGCTGGATGAAGGTGTCCAAGTCGTGTGTATCGCCACTAAGCGTTGTGAAGTTGAGATGTGAAAATTGCGTGCCGATTAGCACGCGGTTCGGGTTTAGCGATACCTCTTGGATGACCCGATGTTTGTTCGTGATGGTATAATCAGGTGCTGCGTGTAGGATGAATGGTAGTGTAAGTATAAGTAATAACGTTGCTATATACGGTTTCATGTAGATCTCCAGTTGGTTGTCAGTAGGTTTGCATAGTTCTTCGGCTTTAGGGGTACCCGATTAATGATATATTATAGCAGATTTTGGGTAGGAAGTCAAGATTATTGGATGATTTCGATGCTGGAGAAATCGTTCGCTACGGGTCTCTATCGACTGTAGCAGCAGGCGTGGTAGTATCGGCAGGATCTAACAAGGGATTGTTGCCGTAGTGGTATCAGTGAACCTTAGGGTCATATCGATGGTTCTTCCGGTTGTTGACGTACCCGCCGCCTCCAACCGATACGGCGGTTTGTACCATGACAGAAGCCGCCGCGAAGACCATCCCGAATATAACACCTAAACTTGCTAAGGCAAATGTCAATTTTGACAATTGCCTTTACTTATCCTCCCCCTTAGAAAACAAAAACAATTAATTTTGTCGCTTGGAAACGCCGTAGGGGTTGTTCCCACTCTAACCAGCGGGAACGCCGTTTTATCGGGGTTTCCATCACAATCGAAATATCAAGAACAGATTCAGGGATGAAATCTATTCTGAACTAACCTTAAATGATATTGGGTTTGGGTGTTATGTTTGCGTTATGGATTCTGACAAAAATAACCAAACCACTTGTATAAACGTTGTGAATTGTAAAATAGTTACGGAAACGTGTCAACTATTTTTTCTGGGGTGCGGTTGCGATTCGGGGATCGTTGTTACTGCACCTTGTGTCATGCGATGTCTTGTAAGAGGGTTTGCGCCGAAAAAAGCGTCAATTGCTCTTATGTATTAATAGTATACCACATCAGTGATATGATGTCAAGTTTTTCTCGAAAAAAATCATGTGCAGTCATAAAATTCGTGCGTCCTGTCGCAAAAATGGTATAATTTTGCGTTTTTACGCTTGAACTTGCGTTAATTATACCTGTTGTTGCGTTTTTTGTCAAATTTTTTTCAAAAAAATGTTGTTGAGGTGGGGCGTGCATTTTCTGGACTCCGATTTTTTGGCATCGGCACCCCAGTTATGCGGATCTCCACACCTTACTTCATTTAACACTGTTAGTCTACAAAAGGTTACAAAAAATGTCAACCTTTTTTTATCGCTGACAGCGGTCGGCTTTCAGTAGGTCAAATCCGGCCTTAATTTTTAATTGTATAATAAACGCTGTTTTTTGTCAAATTGTTTTTTATCGTTACCGGCTTTCAGCCATCACCGGTCAGTGGTGAGAAATACTCAAGGAAATAAACCTTACAGGCCTCGATTCATGGCACATCAACGCACTACAAACATACCACCCTTACCCCACTAAAAACTGGGTACCGATAACCGAGTACTGACTTCCAACAACTAATTTGCGAAACGCAATACATCTATGTTATTATATAATGTATATTAAGGAGGGTTTTCATCATGACAGCGAATCTCGCAATTGCACAGCTCCTGCTCAGCGCGTGCCTCGTGAGCGTCGCCTTTATCTGGGGCATTTTTCGGTACCGACGCGGCGATTTCCGGCGGCGGGATCGGTATAGTAAATTGCAGGCATATCTGCTCTGGGCAGTAGGCGGACTCATCGGGATTAGCACCTTTTACCCGTTGGCGTGGCTTTATATAGAGCATCTCTGGTCCGAAAACCTCGGTTACGCCAATGTGTTCTGGGGACTCCAGCGGATTCGATGGGGGTTCTTCTTGCTCTGCTTCCTTGTTGCAGCTGGGTTCATGAACATAAACGCCGCAATCGCGAATGTGCTGTGCCCGGAACCGCGCGAGTTCAGACGTTGGACGCATACACGAACCTTCTCTTTCCACCGAGCAGTTGTCTTTATTACAATCGTGCTTGGTCTGCTAATGGCGACCCCGATGCTCCTGATGGACGATATCGTTCTCCGGTATCTAAATCAACCCGATGCCGAAGCCGTACCAGCAGCCGAAGACGCACTCCACTTCGGGAAAGATCGCAATTTCTATCTCTTCAGTTACCCGATGCACGAATGGGTGAGCCTCTGGGTGCAAATCTTGCTATGGGTGACGTGCATCGTCGTCGGGCTGCTCTACAATTTCTACTACCGTCGCGATGCACATACAATGGCGCGTGTGAAACGACACATCATCTTCCACGGGACGGCTTTATGGATGCTGTTGTTGATCGTCAGCGGGTGGGGGAGTTATGTGAACCTGTGGGGCAAAGTCTACAGGGAGCCGTTGACAGAAGGATTGAGGAAACTTAACGGTATGTTTTATGTAGACTTTCACCTTGCGGGTGCGACGAAGGTTTACTGTGGTGTCCTGATAAGCATTGCTGTGGTGATTGTGTTTAACATTTTCTGGCGGCGGCGGTTGCTCTGGTATGTAACCGCAGGTGTATGGGGGTTGAGTTACGTGTTCCTGATTCACGGTTACCCGTTAGGGCTACATGTGGCGCGGATGCGCGTGGAACGGATAATCAGAGAGAAGCCGTACCTCCAGCGACACATTGAAGAGACGCGCCGGGCCTTTGAACTTGATACGATCACCAGAGTGGACTACGAACCCGGTATCGCAAAGCTGGAGATGATCACAGAAAACGAGGCGGTAAAAAAGAACATCCAGATTTGGGATCGTCGCGTCCTTTATGAGGCACTCCGCGATCA
Source organism: Candidatus Poribacteria bacterium (assembly GCA_022819945.1). Taxonomy (GTDB): domain Bacteria; phylum Poribacteria; class WGA-4E; order WGA-4E; family WGA-3G; genus WGA-3G. The sequence goes on along the minus strand of JAJEGI010000002.1, from coordinate 33,951 downwards.
ACAGCGAAAACCGCACTATAACTTCCATCCGTACACTGATGTTGATCGGTACACTATCAACGGTGAATATCGCCAGGTACTGATAGCCGCACGCGAGATTGACCCGGGGCCCCGTATTACAGATTGGGCACGTCTGAAAACAGACCTTCGCACGTTTGTCTATGGCTACGGCGTCTGCGTCGCACCCGTGAATGAGTTCGTCGGTGAAGGGCTACCCAAACTTTGGGTTAAGGATACCCCGATAGAGAGTGAATACGATGAACTCAATGTGGACTATCCGGAAATTTACTACGGTGAGATGATCCGTAACTACATGATTGTTAATACTGACCGCGATGCAGGCAGTGATGAACGTAGTACTGAGACCGAAAGTGGTGACGAAGGTACTGCCGAAGAAATACCGGAATGGAAGCAGCACGTCTATGACGGCGACGGCGGTATCCCTTTAGGGGGTTGGTTCCGCCGCCTCTGTTTCGCCCTCCGATTCGATTTCTTCCCAATACTTATCTCAGAGAAATTGACACCGGAGAGCCGGATTATGTTCCGACGGAAGATCGGGACCCGGCGTGATAAACGGCTCGTTTGGGACCGCGTCTCTCACATCGCGCCATTCCTCAATTACGATCCCGATCCTTACATCGTGATTAACGAAGGCAAATTATACTGGATCATTGACTTCTACGTGACAAGCCGGTACCACCCGAACTCGCAAATGTATGATGACGATCAGACGCAACTGCGGGAGACTGAACCGTATGACGAACCGGACTTTGATAAATTCAACTACATCCGGAACTCAGGTGTCGCCGTTGTTGATGCTTACACCGGGGCGGTGAATTTCTATGCCGTCAAGGAAAAGGAAGATGAAAAGGTGATGCAGACGTATCAGAAGGCGTTCCCGAACCTCTTTAAATCGCTTTCCGAGATGCCAGCAGGTTTGGCGGCGCATCTCCGGTACCCCGACTACCTGACGCGGATTCAAGCGAAACTTTATGGCGACTACTACCAGCAAGCGGGCGGCTTTCATGATGAGGCAAGCCGCTGGTCAATCCCGAAAGAGGCGTATTATACCTCGGAACCTAATCAGGAGATGATGCCATACTACGCCATGCTCCAGCTGCCCGGTGAAGAGCAAGTCGAGTTCGTGAATGTGATTCCATTCGCACCGAAGGATCGCGAGAGGCAGTTGAAGGCGTGGATGGTTACACGCTGCGATCAACCACACTACGGTGAACGTATCCTTTATGTGTTACCGGAGAATGCAGGGATCGCGGGACCGACACAGGTCGAGGATGATATTAATAAAAATACCGGAGAGCAGCAACGCGGTTGGCGAGAAACGAACGATGTGATTCGCGGGAATCTGTTAATCATCCCGATTGAGGACGCACTCTTCTATTTTGAGGCGATCTATCTGCAAGCGCCGGAACCGAAACCGAAGAAGGGTGAGAAGGCGGAAGTCGATGATAGCACGCCGCGGCGTCCGAAATTGGAAATGGTGGTCTTGAAAGCCGGTGCGAATGAACTTGCGGCGGTCGAGGCGAAGACGTTCGATGAGGCGTTGAATTATTTGGTATTGGGGATCCCGATGAATGGTGAAGCCGCCGCGAATGGTGAGAAACCGATGACGATGCGCGAATTGTTCAAGCAAATTGAGCAGATAGATGCGGCGAGCGCAGCGGAAAAAAAGCAGATTCACGAGCAGATTACGGAATTATTGGAAGCGCAGGGGGATCGATAACGGAATGGCTGTCAGTCGTCAGCCTTCGGCTTTCAGTTAAATTTCAAGGCGAAATCGCATCGCGGTGGAGCACATCATAATGCGCCGAACACGCCGCCAATACATCTTCTAATTCCGCCGGAAACGGTTCTGACTTCGGACGATACGGTGCGAACCCTGTACTCCGATGCACGTTGCCATACCAATACGGTGCCCATACACCATCCGCAGGATTGCCACCCGCTTCCCAAGATAACATCGAGGCGTCAAACCGTAAACCGAGCCGATCACATAGCTGACACAAGACACTACGCGGATCCGATAAGAGCAACTGCGCATCGAGAATCGGTGGTGATTGCCCTGCGGCGCGCAACGCGATGAGCAGGTCGTGTTGCACCTTGAGCCCCGTATCAGCGAGTGCCGGTGTACCGATGACCTTCGCCAACGATGGGAGCATCTCTTTGGGGTTACGAATCAGAAAAACGTTGACTGTGTGTTGGAGGAAGTCGAGGTCCATCTCAATGAGGTGGTGCGCCATCTGTTTCATGAACAGCACTGGTCTGTCGCAGGGACCGAGGATGACCTCGCGGACCACCGCTGTTGCGTCGGTTGACATTGATCCGATGACTTCTGTCGTGACGGGATGTGTACTTTTAGCAGCCTCTGATCCATATTTTGTCTGGAGGTAGTATGCGTAGAGCGGTTCGTCAATGACGCGTGTATCGCTGCGTTGTGCAAAAGCATACATGAGCGCAGTAGAGACGTTCCGGGGTCCCGACCAGAGGCATATCCGTTTTGTTTGCACGTTTTCTTTCGGGTTCCTTTTATATATATTTAAGGTATATACTGGCTCTGGCTGTCAGTTGACAACCAATTACCTTCTTTTACGGCGTTTACGGGGTGGTGGCGATACCTGTTTAGTGGGTTCCGCTGCAACGGCTTCCGCTACTGCCTCAACAGGCGGACGGGAGTACGCCCAGAAAATCAAAATGATGCCGACGATGAATGCGCCAATACTGAAAAGCTGCGCCGCTGTCATCCATCCCAACACGCGTGGCGTGATTCGCCAGAACTCCGCAAAAAATCGCTCCACACCTAACAAGATTAGACTCGCACCGAACAGTATACCGGGGACAACCTCCCACTTGCGGCGCTGCGACCAGAGGACTCCGAAAAACGTAACGGATATGAGTGTCTCATAGACTGGTGTCGGATGGACAGGGACATCTGTTGGGACAGTGCCGTTAGGGAATGCCATCGCCCAAGGGAGATCGGACGGGGGTCCATAGTCGCCATCACCAGCCAAGAAACAACCGATACGACCGATCCCGTAGCCGAGGAGAAGGGTTGGACCGATAATATCAATCGTGGCGAGTGTCGGGTTCGGTGAACGGAAGACGACGATGAAAACACCGAGACAACCGCCGATAAAGCCACCGTACCAGACCAATCCACTCGTTGAGACGAGTTCCGTGAGCGTGATCCTGCCGTCTAAGAGTGCCGCATAGATCTTTGCGCCGATAATCCCACCGATAGCGGCTGCCACAACGATTGTCGCTGCGACATCCGGCAGAAATCCGCGCCGTTTTAACTCGTATTGTATCACAAAAACAGATGTAATAAACGCTGTGGCTAACATCAGCCCGTAGCTATGGATGCCGACGTGACCGAAGATCCAAACTTGACCGAAATCGACGATTGTTGGATACATGGCTATCTATTCTCCGAGGTAAGCCTGCCGCACGCGTTCATCGGCTAACAGGTCGGCAGAGGTGCCTTCGATTGTAATTTCGCCGGTCTCCATGACGTATCCCCTATCGGTCACTTGTAGTGCGATTTGCGCGTTCTGCTCGACGAGGAGGATCGTAGTGCCGTCGGCGTTAATCTGCTCGATGATTTCAAAGATCTGTTTAACGATGAGCGGCGCGAGTCCTAAGGAGGGTTCATCAAGCAGGAGGAGTCTTGGGTGGGACATGAGTGCTCGTCCGATTGCCAACATCTGTTGTTCACCGCCGCTGAGGCTACCGCCGCGCTGTTTCTGCCGTTCTTCGAGGACCGGGAAGAACTGAAAGATTTTGCTGAGATCCTCTCTAATGCCTTGCTTATCGGCCCGTGAGTAAGCCCCGAGTTCAAGGTTTTCGAGGACGGTCATATCTGGAAAGATCAGTCGCCCTTCGGGGACTTGCGAGATACCGAGTCCGACGCGCTCTTCCGCCGAAGTGTTTGTTATGTCTTGCTCCTCAAAATAGATACTCCCTTCGGCCGGTGTATGGATACCGGAAGTCGTCATGAGCGTTGTCGATTTTCCAGCACCATTCGCGCCGATGAGGCAGACCATCTCGCCTTTGTTGACAGTGATGGAAATACCGCGCACGGCTCGGATGTTACCATAATAGGTGTGAATGTCTCTAAGTTCAAGCATGGCTAACAACTATTCCTCCGCTGTTCCTAAATACGCCTCAATGACGCGTGGGTCGTTCTGTACTTCCGCCGGTTCCCCCTCGCTGATTTTTTCGCCGTGGTCGAGTACTGTGACCCAATCGGAGATTTGCATCACCAGTTTGACATCGTGTTCAATGAGAAGTACAGTGATCGCTTGCTCTCGTATCGCGTAGATGAGATCAATGAGTTCCTGTGTTTCTTGGGGATTCATTCCGGCGGCAGGTTCGTCAAGGAGCAAGAGTCTGGGTTCGGTTGCCAAGGCTCTGGCGATTTCGACACGGCGCTGGTCGCCATAGGAGAGATTCCCTGCGGTTTGGTCCCTGATGGCACCCAATCCAACGAATTCCAACATCTCGTGTGCTTGCTCGGCGATCGCTGCTTCTTCGTTTTTCTGCCGCTGCGTGCGGAAGACGGAACCGATGAAAGTGCTTTTGGTGCGTGGATGTCTACCGATCTTGACGTTATCAAGCACAGTGAGCTCGGCGAAGAGTCGTATGTTCTGGAAAGTTCTACTGATGCCGAGCATCGTGACCTCGTCTGGCCGGAGTCCGGTGATGGATTTTCCTAAGAATTCGACGGTTCCGAGTGTCGGTTTATCCAGTCCAGTGACACAGTTAAAGAGTGTCGTTTTACCTGCACCGTTGGGACCGATGAGGCTGAAGATTTGTCCGGGGTGCACCGCCATTGTAACTTCGGACAACGCAATGACACCACCATAGTGCCGACTGAGCGTATTCGTTGCGAGCAAGCGTACAGGCGTGTTTTCCATTTTTGTCTCCTCAATAGGGAATCTGCTGTTAAAATATACCTTAAATTAAGAGGCGATGTCAATTTGTTTTTTGGTTTGTCGGTTATCAGTTGCCAGAAGAATAGAAGATAAAGTCAAGGAATTAGACTGAATGGCCCCATCTGAATTTGACTTCTACCCGTGTTTGTGCTATACTTATAAGTATCTAATCTATCCTTATCTTTATATGATCTCACTTCACCTTAATAGTTAAGTAGTATGGCACACTCAGAAGAAAAAACACCTCTCGAATACTGGTTGGCACTCGCCTCCGTTGAAGGACTCGGGAGTGTTCGGATCAGACGGTTAATCGCACGTTTCGGAAGCGCGCAGGCGGTATTTGAGGCGGAACTCCCTGAAATCGCGCGGTTACCATCTTTTAATCCGGTCCTCGCGTCTCGGATCCTGACCGTATCGGGCAACTTTCCGACGCTTCGGGAAAGGCTCGCGGCACTCAAAGATCAGGATGTCAGGGTTACCTGTCCGGAAGCCTCTACTTACCCTTCACAACTTAAAAATCTACCCGATGCACCTGGAATTCTCTGCAGTGTTGGGACGTTAACGGAAATTGATAATCGGTGCGTGGCGATTGTCGGGAGTCAGCACCCAACAATCGAAGGGGTTCAACTGACGCTCTCGCTTGCTACGCAGCTCGTACTTGCGGGGTTCATTGTTGTTAGCGGACTCGCTAAGGGTATTGATACATACGCGCATTCGGGTGCACTTGCCGGAATGGGAAAAACGATCGGTGTCGTCGGAACAGATTTGGCTTCTATTTACCCGGGTGGCAATCAGGAACTCGCTCGGAAGATTTATGAGCATGGATGCCTATTCTCGGAACACCCGTTTCCGACATCTCCCTCACCGGGTAACCTAATTCAGCGGAACCGTATTATTAGTGGACTTTCCATAGCGACTATCGTTGTTGAAGCGCGGAAAACAGGTGGTGCGATGCACGCCGCGCGATACGCAGCGCGTCAGGATAGAGCCGTACTCGCCTGTCGGTGGCATACACAGCACCCACTCGGTGACGGACCGCGGGAGTTACTCAGGACGGGTGCCTTTCCGTTCGCCCCCACCGAAGTTGACAAGGTCGTCGAGGTCCTAACACATCCAGAACGGCTTGAGACGCACATCAGTGGGAGCGCAAGTGAGCAGATGGGACTATTTGAGGCGTAGTTTTCAGCCATCGGCTGTCAACCGTCAGCAGTCGATAGAGAGAATTAGTTTACTCAAAAACCTCTTAACTGATAGCCGATAGCCGACTGCGAGAAAAATATTATTGATTTTTTTTCGGATTTATGGTATACTATATAATGTCCTTAAACTCGAATTTGATAGGGTGTGTACCTTATTTTCGCTTGACAATGTTTAAATTTAAGGGTAAATTTACGAAATAATGAATTTTTCTCTTGACAAAAGCGACTAATTTTCGTATAATTTTGGGAAAATCCGTATTTTACCTTTACAAAGTTTACATTTTTTGCTAAACTTTTAAGGTACTCGTTTAGATATTGACTTTCGGGCGAGGCGTTTAACAATTCAATTGTGTTTTTTCTTTACTTGTTAACTGCCCTCGCGAAATTCTATTCTCAACGTGTCGGTTTGTTCTTGACGCACAGCGAAGAGGACAACAGACGAAATAGCCCTACGTTACTCGACTTAACGAGAATATGATCGTGGGTTCCATTTGGTGTTGAAGTGTACAATCAATACCAGAAGCAGAACCGAAAAAATTTCCTGAGGATGTGATTTCATTAACGTCTCCGGGAAAGACCGGAAGTTTTAGGACACCCTATCTAAAGGGTGTATTTTGATAAACTTACAATTTAAGGAGTTAACTCTAATGGCAAAATTGTTTAGAACCTTCGCTTTAGTGCTGGCAGCTCTATTCGCTCTTTCGCTTATAGTCGGTTGCGGTGGTGGTGAGGACGATCCAGAAGTCGCCGAAGCCACGTTCAACGGAGCAACACCTGCATCCGGCACGGAGATTCCTGCGAACTCGGATATCGTACTCAACTTTAGCGGTACTCCAGAAAACCTGGCAGTAAGTACGGGGACCCTTGAGGGTACCACAATCAAGGGACCGTTTACAGGTACTTCGCTAAGTATCACCGTCACGTGGGACAACGGGCCAGAGGGTGCGGCGGGGAGCGAAACGCTTACCTACACGCTCACGGCTCCGGACACTGATGCTCCGACTATCTCAAGTTCAACCGTCTCAGATGGTGACGAAGATGTCGATCCAGAACCTCTCAATACCGACGGTATCGAGGTTAAATTCAGCGAAACGGTTACTGGTAACATCGCACTGCAAACGGAAGCTGGCGAAAACGTCGGTTGGGACGGTAAAGTTGATGGCGACACAGCGACGCTTACACCGCTTGCTGGCAAAGAGATCGGCAACGAGACCACTTATGTTGTCGCAGGTAAAGTCTCAGACGCTGCCGGTAACGAACTTGAAGTCAGCATAACGTTTACAACCAAGGGTAAAGAGTAAAATCGAGGCTATTTCGATAACAGGGCGGCGTATTCAGAATACGCTGCCCTTTTTTTGTGGAGTAGTTATCAACTCTGAGATAAAAACTTTTTAACTGAATAGTGGCAACTGAGTACTAATAACCATTTTTCTATTTACACAATTTCCGCATTGATGGTATAATGGAGTGAGGAATTCTGTCAAAATATACTGAAAACTATTTTTTTTGAACGGTTTTAAAAAAAGTGTTGTCTAACCAATTAATCAGTCAGAAATATCAAGGAGAGAAGTTCGGTGGATAGAACGGAAACCTTGCTCATAGCCGATCTTTGTGAAGGCGACGAGACGGCATTGGCACCCTTGGTGGAAAGATATAAACGGATGGTATACCGTCTCGCGGTGCAGATTACCAAGAACCACGCTGATGCCGACGACGTGATGCAGGAGACCTTTATTAAGGTTTACCGGTCCATTCACACATTCCGGCGGGATGCCGCTTTCGAGACATGGCTCTACCGGATAACTGTGAATGAGGCACTTAACTTTGTCAAGCGTAGAGAACGCAGGCGCGAATGCACACTTGAGACGACGGTAGAAACGGAATACGAAGCAACCGCCCGTCACCACGCGCAGCTTGCCAACGACCCCCACACACAAGCAGAGAAATCGGAACTCCGTCAATACGTCACAGAGGCGGTCAATAGTTTATCTCTGAAGCATCGGACAGTGGTCATCCTCCACGAATTTGAGGGACTAACGCACGCTGAGATTGCCTCAATCCTTAACTGTTCGGAAGGGACAGTCCGTTCTCGATTGCACCACGCCCGTAAAAAACTCCGAACTTTACTTAAACCGTATGTGGATGCTGGGGTAATTTAATTCGGATGATTAAACCGGAGATAGGGTTATTTAACGCTCCGACCCCTGATTTCTGACAAAAATGGCTAAAAACTCAAAAACTGGATACCGCTGACAGTGTTTCAAACGCCAGTAGTTATAAATTGGAAGCACACAATGTCGTGGAGAATAGCAATGAGATCAAAGTGCGAAAAAATAGAACGCCTTGTACCTGACTATATAGACAGAACGCTTTCCGAACGGCAAGCAGCCGATGTCGCATTGCATATCCGTTCCTGCCGGTCGTGTAAACGAGCGGTCGCTGACGAGAAAAAGACGCAGCACCTCCTCAAAAACTTCTACGTTGAACCGGAGGCATCCGATACCTATTACGCTCAGTTTACAACGCAGCTTCAGAAACGTATTGAACAGAGTGCTCCGACTGCCCTCCATCAACGCTTCGCTGCGGCCACGACGCGTCTCGGTTGGGAGCTGCTGACACACGTTTATCGATACGCGGATCGTTTTCGTCCGAGCAGATTCATCTCCATAAGACAACACGCCGTTCCTTATTACGTTCTTGCATTCGTGATGACAGTGTTGATTGCAACACCGCTCTTGCTAACACAAGTTTCGATGCACAATAATGGCGAACACACCCGCTTTCCATCTGTCGGTGTACAGTCTGCGGTAACGCTTGCGATTCAGCAGGATAAAACGACAACCGAGTCCGCTGGCATTCGTCGAAACATGAGTAGTGAACGAACAACGGAAACGCCCACTGTAGGTTCAGGGTCCGATGTCTGGAAATTCACTAACGAACCGATGGTAGATGGATATATCCTCACCACACTGCATAAAAATAGTTCTGATACAATGCCGAGCGTTGCATTGGACATCGATTCGGAATTGCTCGCTTACGCCGAATTCCCTTCACAAGGCGCGATTTGGGTACGGCGCACGAGCCGAGATGTACTCACCGAAGGCAGATATGCACTCCTGCTGTTGCGAGGTATCAATACAGGACAGCAGGCGCTCCAAGAGTATAAACGCAAACGGAGCGAACTTAAAGGTTTTTCTCAAAAATTGTTGGATGTACCGCTGGAGATGTTTTCTGTTGCAGCGGTTCACGATCCGATAGAACTCTAACTATCCCGTAGATTGGGTTGAACGTAGTGAAACCCGATTCTGATAACTAAAGGAGAATATAATGAACCCAAGGATTTTGGGAATTATTGGTGGCCTCGCTTTAGTGGTCGCGCTAATTTCACCGTTTATGATGGGCAGCTCTAAAAAAGTCGAGCAGCTTTTCCAAGACGCTGAAGACCTCTATGGACAAGCAGATTATGAGGGCGCAATCGCTAAATATACAGAGGCACTCGAAGAATCGACGAAGCGCGGTGTGAAGACCGAAGTTATAGATAAGGATTTCACCACACTCGCCAACTATAAGATCGCTGTCAGCTATTCACGTCTCGCTGAACAGTCTGGTGATGTCAATCATTACGACACGGCGATCGACTTCATTGAAAAGGTTGCCCCGACAGCTACCATCCCGAAACACCAAGAGGGGTTAACCTATCTCTGGGGACACATCCTCTACCGAACAGAGCAGTTTGAATTGGCTGAACCGAAGTTCACGCAGCTCATTGAGAACTTCCCAAACAGCCTCTTTGTCGAAAATGCTTGGTATGCTATCGGTCAGCTCAACTATAAACTGCAAAATTATGAAGACTCGCGGCAGGCATTCAAAGCCGTGCTTGATGGCTTCCCGAATTCCGATTTCAAAGACGATGCCCAACACCTTATCGCGCAGTCATTTCTCAATGAGTCTAATTATGAGCAAGCCTATCAAGAATTCGATAAAATCGCGACAGAAGAATTCAAGAACTACCCTGATCTACAAGCCGAAGCGATGTATAAAGCCGCTTATAGCTTGAACCAACTGGGTCGGGATGATGAAGCGATCGGTCGGTATACCAACTTCATCACGCAGTTCCCTGAAAGCCAATACGTTACGGCAGCGTACTTTGACCAAGGTGCGATCTACGCTCGTCAAAAAGACTATGACAACGCACGCGTCAACTACGAGCTTGCACTCCAGAACACTGCGGACCGTGGGCTCCAATCGGAAATCCAATCTGCGATTGGGCGTACTTACTACGATCAGGGTGACTATGAAAACGCGATCGTTTCGTATAACACGCTCCTCGAGCAATATCCAGAGAGCGATTTCATTGCTGAAGCGAAACTCGGTATCGCCGATAGCCATTTCCGTTTAGCGGCTTGGAGTGATGCAACCGTCGCCTACGAGCGCGTTATTAACGAACACCAAGAAGAGACCGAGTACCTTCCGTACTGCTCCTACCAGATCGGGGAGGCGTACTACAAACTTGGCAGTGATCAGCGGAAAGCCGGAGATACCGAAGCCGGTCAAGCAACGCTGGAACTCGCTTTGCAGTGGTATCAGAAAACGATTGATGACTACCCGCAAGATCCTGTTGCCCCGCACGCGCTCTATGGTGCAATTTGGGCGCTCAACGACCTCGGACGGCAGGAAGAACTCGAAACTGTTGCCCGCGAATTTATCGAAAAGAACAAAAACGACAACGAGTTTGACATCCTCGCAGCAGAGGTACAACTCCGTTTCGCAGACATCAAACGGACGGAATTCAAACAGTACATTGAAGCCGCCGAAGAATATGCGAAGTTGTGGGAATACCGCGATCTACCGAAGTTCCACCTTGTCAAGCTGATGGGCAAATTCTTTGAAGGACGTTCCTACTATGAAGCCGCTAAACCTGAAGGCTATCAAGAAGGTGATGCGGGTACAGGTTTCAATCAGGAGCATCTTCAGAAATCTGTCGCAGCGTATCAACAAGCAGTCGCCAAGTTTAACGATGAGGCCTTCCTTCCAGGTGTCGCTGAGGAACGTTATGATGACTTCAGCGAACGCGTTGCCCAGATCGAAGCGTGTCTGATGAACGAAGCACTCTCCCATGAGATGCTCGGTGACTGGCTGCAAGCCCGCGATCGGTATGCCTCAATCCCAGAGACGAGTGAATACTACGAACGCGCGCTGCTCCTTGTCGCTAATAGCCACGTCAAGGAAGGCGATAAAGAGGGTGCGATTACCTACTACAACACGATTTTAGACAAACTTGCTGATGCTGACAACCGCTCTTTAGCAGAAATTAAACTTGCCGACCTACTCCGTGCGGAGGAACGGTTTGAAGAAGCAGCAGTCCAATATCAAGCCGTCGTTGATGGCAATCCGACAGGTGAATACGCTGATGATGCGCTCTACCTCGTTGGTCTGTGCTATTATCAAGCAGCCTCTGAGAACCCGGCACTCTTGACATCCTCTGAAACGGCTTTCCAACGCGTGATCGCGGACTATCCGAATAGTCCGAACGCCGTTGAAGCTTATTACGGTTTGGCACTCGCCTATCGGGATGCCGCACAAAAACAGAACGCTACAGAGAAGTGGCCGCTCATCCTTACGCTTGTTGATGAAGCGAACGATAAGTTTGCGGGAAGTGACGACGAGCTTGTTCTGAAAACACTCGGGCATATCGAGTTGATTAAGGCAACGGCTATTGAAAACAGCAGTGAAGATGTTGATATTGATACGCTCGTAGCCTCTCTGAAACGGATTGTTGATAATGCTGGTGCGCCAGAAGATGCTCGCAGCCGTTCACAATTGAAGATTGGGCACACTTACTACAGCGCGAAACGCTATGACGAAGCATTGGCGGAGTATCTCTTCTTCGTGCAAACTTTCCCGAATAGCGACCTTGCCCCAAACGCGCAATACCAAGCAGCTGTCTGCCATTATCAGATCGCACAAGCTGCGACAGATGCGGGTAGTAAGAAACTTAGCCTCCAAAATGCTGCGGATGCTGCAGAAAAAGTCGCAACGCTGACAAACGATCCAGATAACCTCATCAGTGCCAATTACACCGCAGGTCTGGCATTATTAGGGTTAGAAGACCCGAAAGGGGCAGCGAATGCGTTCCGACAGGTTACAGCACAAGAGGGCAAAACCGAAGACGAAGCGCGGAAGGCACTCGTTTTCCAAGCACATTCACGTCTCGCTGAACTCAACGGCACCCTCGGTGACCATCAGGCAGCGGTGCAAGAATATCAGTATATTATTGAAAATACTGAGGACACTGACCTGAAGGGACGTTCCTACTTCGCCATGGCATTCGCGCAAGAGGAACAGCTGCAAGCCAATCAGGATGCGTTGATGAGTTACCAAAACGCTATTGAACTCGTTACGGATCCGCTCACCAAAGCGCAATCCTACTACCGGATGGGGTTGATTTATCAGGATAAAGTGAATCAACCTGATAAGGCATTGGAAGTCTTCCAAACCTTAATCGGTGAACACAGCGGTTCAGAAAATACGAGTGTCGCTTCAATGGTCGCTGATGCTGGCATCCGTCGTTCAACGCTTTACGTGGAACTCGGACGTTTAGATGAAGCCATTGCTGAAGCTGAGGGAGCCTTGAACCGGACAAAGGCGAATCCGAACGCGAGTGTTGCAGAAAAAGCCGCAGCACAATATAACCTCGGTTTCCTCTACTCCGACAAAGCGCGTTCTCTCTTTTCTAACACTGCCGGAACTGATCTCCAACCCTATATCGATGCAAGTCGTAAGGCTGCGGGTGCTTTCTTTGAAGTGAATACAATCGCAGCACCTGTTGAACAAGCGGATAAGAAGACGGTCATCCCGTATGTGCAGAACTCGCTGTTCCAAGCCGGTCAGATTTACTATTCTGTCGGTATCGGCGTGAAACTGCCACAAGACCTGACGAGTGCACTCGCGCCCTTGACAACTTTCGTCAGTTACGTGGATAAGGGGCTATTCCCGCAATCGGAAGATCTCCGTAAGAACACAGAGACTTCTCTGAACTATCTCGCCGCCTCGAATTTTGAGTTGGGCCGTATGCAGGTAGGTATGGATGGTGAGATGTCTCAAACAGCGGTCAATTATTTCGTTGCTGCTGCAGATGTGTTCCGTGATATGGTGCGCCGCTATCCGAACGCTAAAGATGCGGCTTACTGGCAGTATCACGTTGGTGAATCCTATTTCGCCTCACAACAATTCGAGACAGCAATCACAGAATACGAGAAGGTTCGCCAAGTGAACAAGGATCACAAGAGCGCTCCTGAATCGTTGTATGCTATCTCGACTTGCGCGCAGCTCCTGAGTGAAGCCGCGATGGAGGCAGGCGATGCTGAGACGCAGCAGCACTGGTACGATCGGATTTTTGCAGCAAACGAAGTCCTTGCCGCAGAGTACCCGAATAGTCAGTACACTGCTGATGCCCTTATTAATATCGGCAACAAGTACTTCAACTCCGGTTCAGAGGAAGGCATTGAGCAAGAGCAACGTATCAGTCTCTATCAACAGGCAATTGATTACTACCAGAACGCGATCAATACGCCCGGCATCAGTGCTGAATCGAAAGGGAAAGCACAAGAGTATCTTAACGATACAGCTAATGCGCTTGCCTACTACGAATATGAACAGGCGAACCAGATGCTGAACGGGGCGAAACTCGTCAGAGGTGAAGAGCAGAAAACCCAGCTCACTGCCACTATTGAAGCATTCGACAAGATCATTGAAGCGTATCCGACGAGCAAATACGCGGACCTGGGTCTCGTGCAGATCGGGGAAGCCTATATGGTATTAGCGAATGACGAGGATGCGTATTTCAATGACGCCCTGGAGCATTTCAACCGGTTGTGGGCAAAATATGAGACTGCTCCACCTGCTGATCCAAAAGTAAACGACGCACTCAGGTACGCCCAGATAAAGGTCCAAGAGATTCTGAATTACATGCGGGCAAATAATCTGGAAATACGTGAGGGTGTTGACCGTGCTGGCGGTGGTGGCGAGTAATCGCTACGGTTTCCAGTTTCTTGTAGCCTCGCTCGCCTGAGCGTAGTTTCTCTGAAGGAGGATGCCGTGAGGCATCCTCCTCTTTTTTGGAACCCCAATCCTGTGAAGAATTCGGGACCATGGTGAAATACAAAAAATGGAATAATACGTTTGAGGAGTCTTCTAAAACAGTGTATGACGAATTAATAGTACCACCGCGCGTGCTACTCGGTCCCGGGCCGAGCGAAGCGAACGCGCGGGTTCTTAAAGCAATGACAACCCCAATGTTGGGGTATTTAGATACCAAATTTGTTGAAGTGATGGATGACACGGTAGCACTGCTCCGCCAAGTCTTTGGAACCGAAAACAGGCTGACGCTGCCAGTCTCCGGTACTGGCACTGCAGGCATGGAAGCAGCACTCGCGAACGTCGTCGAACCCGGTGACGGTGTCGTTGTCGGTGTCAATGGTTACTTTGGGGAGCGGATCGCTAACATCGCTGCACGGTGTGGAGGGGTCGTCACAACGGTAGAAGCAGAGTGGGGAACACCCATCTGTCCCGAAAAAATTGCGGAAGCCGTCGCGAAGGCTTCCGCGCTGAAACTGGTTGCCTTGGTGCATGGAGAGACCTCCACCGGTATCCTGCAACCCTTGGCAGATGCGATTCAGATTGCACACAATAGCGGCGCTCTCTTTCTCGCCGACTGTGTGACTTCGCTTGGGGGGCAACCTGTGGACTTGGATGCCCGGGGCATTGATATCGCTTATAGCTGCACACAAAAATGCCTCGCCGGTCCACCCGGTCTCTCCCCTATCAGTTTCAGCGAACGTGCTGTTGACGTGATTCAAAACCGAAAAACACCCATTCAAAGTTTCTATCTGGATATGACCCTCCTTGAAAACTATTGGCACGGTGAGAAACGGAGTTATCATCACACCGTTTCGATGTCAATGATTTACGCATTGCGAGAAGCGCTGCGCGTCGTTTTAGAAGAGGGATTGACTGCCCGCTACGAACGGCATGAACGCAACGCCCGCGCACTTCTTGCAGGTGCAGTAGCAATCGGATTACAACCCGCCGCGGCGGCAGGTTATCGCGCACCTATGCTAACCACACTGCATATCCCTGAAGGTATCGATGATGCAATCATTCGGAAACGCTTAATTATGGACTATGGAATAGAGATCGGTGCTGGTTTGGGGATCTTTGCTGGAAAGGCCTGGCGAATCGGGTTGATGGGTGAATCCGCCACCGAACGGAATGTGATGCTTGTTCTTACCGCATTAGAGAAACTGCTAATCGAGTTCGGGCAGGATGTGGAACCGGGTACGGCTGTTCACGCGGCATCACAGGTGTATTAGCCGACGGCTAACGGCTGGCGGCTATTCCCACTCAATCGTGCTTGGCGGTTTTGAACTAATATCGTAAACGACTCGATTGATGCCTTGCACCTCGTTGATGATCCTATTAGAGATTCTCGCAAGTACATCCGTCGGTATGCGCGCCCAGTCTGCTGTCATCGCATCGCTACTGGTAACAGCCCGGAGTGCGACAGCGTTTTCGTATGTACGTGCATCCCCCATTACGCCGACACTCTTGACCGGGAGCAGCACAACCAGCGCCTGCCAAATCTCGTTGTACAAATCCGCCGCTTTGATTTCAGAGATAAAAATGGCATCCGCTGCGCGAAGCACCTCCAAACGTTCATAGGTTACCTCGCCCAAGATACGGACAGCGAGTCCAGGTCCTGGAAACGGGTGTCGTCCGAGTACATGGAACGGAACGTTGAGTTCTGCACCGACTGCCCGCACTTCATCCTTAAAAAGTTCCCTGAACGGTTCAAGCAGTTCAAACGGCATGTCCGATGGTAGTCCACCGACATTATGGTGTGTCTTAATCGTGGCAGAAGGTCCCTTGACAGAGACACTCTCTATGACATCAGGATATAGCGTTCCTTGTGCAAGGAAACGGAAATTGTGCTCCATTTCTGCCACCGCGCCCTTGAAGGTCTCAATGAACTGTGCCCCAATGACTTTTCGCTTTTTCTCTGGATCTGTGATACCTGCCAATCCATCAAGAAACGGCTTTACGGCATCAACAACAACCAGCGGAATACCCAGCTGCTTACAAGTTTCGATGACCTCAGCAACTTCGTTTTTTCGGAGAAGTCCGTTATCCACAAAGACCGACACCAGTGCGTCGCCGATTGCCTGATGTAGGAGTGTCGCCAATACCATCGAATCAACGCCCCCACTGACAGCACAGAGGACTCGTTCATCACCGACCTGTTCCCGTATTTGTGCTGTAGCGCGTGCGATAAAAGCGCGCATCGTCCAAGTGCTGTGGCACCCACATATCTCCCTCGTGAAGTTTCCCAAAATCCGGTTGGCATCCTGTGTATGTTCCACTTCAGGGTGAAATTGCAGACCGTAAAACGCGCGCTCGGTATTCACCATTGCGGCGATAGGTGCGTTCTCCGTCTGTGCGATAGTTTTGAAACCGGCAGGCGGTGCTTCAATCCGATCGCCGTGGCTCATCCAAGCAGAAAAACATGAAGAGAGTCCTGCAAAAAGCGGATCGACTTCACTGAGAACTTGAAGTGGTGCGTGTCCGTATTCACGTTGGGTAGCAGGGTGTACCGTTCCGCCCGCTAATAGTGCTGCCATGAGTTGCATGCCGTAGCAGATACCCAATACCGGTATACCAAGATCAAAAAGTTTCGCGTCGATTGTCGGGGCACCTACTTCATAGACGCTCGCGGGTCCACCACTGAGAATGATCCCTTTTGGTGCAATAGTTTCTATCTGCCACAAGGGCAGTGTATACGGGTGAATTTCACAATAGACGTTCTGCTCACGGACGCGCCGCGCAATCAGCTGCGTGTATTGTGAACCGAAGTCCAAAATAAGGATCGTCTCTTGTGGTGGTGATGCTGTGTTATTGATATAGCTCATCTGTTGAATAGAACGTGTCTCTGCCTAAAACTGCTGTCTTTTAGTGCTGAGGCGTTGTCTCACAATCGATAATATCACCAGTCTGTGGATCAAAAATTACACCATAAGTCCCAGGTGGTGCGAAATCAACATCGCTTGACATCGCCAAACCAGTATTGGCATCCTGTAAATAATAATATCCGCGATACGCGTGCTCTGGTATGTTGATACGCTGCACGTAGTAGCAGTGATTGTGGAACTGAATTGTATTCTCGTAAATGATAATATACCTGTCTCCAAACAGACTTATCGCGATCTGATGGACGACATAAGGATCTACGTGTTGCACAATTCTTTAGTTTGTTTGGATGATAATATCAACCCTGCGGTTTTGTTCTTCCTTGTTCGCGCCTTCTCTGACAATAGGTTGTGCCTCGCCTAAGCCCATAGCGGTAATTCGGCTTGCGTCTACACGCCCCTCTTCAATGAGGGACTTCTTGATTGAATCGGCGCGCCCCATACTTAGATTTTTATTGACGTTCGTATCTCCCAAAGAATGTGTGTGTACCTCAATTCGGACGGGGTATCCCATGAACTCAGCCGTCCGTAGAACTTTTGCGAGCTGCGCAAACGTATCGAAAAATTCACTCTGGATCCGCGTGCTCCCTTGTGCAAACACATTGCCATTCACGCGGATAAGCACGCCATCACGCCGCTCTACGACGTTAGAAACCTTAGGGATCTGTTTTGATGCAAGCAGCAAATCCGACTTCGCCGATGTTACCTGATTCGTGTTTGCGACGGCGCGTTGTAGGTAATTGTCTCCCTCCGCTGCTGCTTTAATTGCGTTCTGATATTCCTTAGCTGCTAATGCCGTTTTCGCTTTCCCATGAGCCGAGTTCGCAAGTTCATAGAGTTTCGCTTCCAATTGCGGCACCTGCGTCTCCGCTTGCGCAGAAATTCTCTCACCTAACCCTTCAACAGCACGCTGGGCGCGTGCTATCAGGGCACTTAATTCTTGCTGTGCGCGCTGCCTATATTCCGCTATCCCCGCGATTTCAACAGCTTTGCCAGCGATCTGTTGTGCTTGGTGTGCGGTTTGGCGTGCCTGTTCATAGCGGCTCGCGTCTAATTCACTTTTCGCCTGTTGTAGCTGCGTCGTCGCTTCTCCAAGCTCCTTCGGTGCATGCTGACTGGCATTGAAGTATTGTGCACGCTGGATGATGATCTCCAGCTGTGCAATTGCGATTTGTGCGTTCGTTTTTGCTGTTACTTCCGCTTCCCGGTTTTGCACCGCCAATTGGTAAAGTTCATCTACAAACGTTTGTGCTTCAGTGGTGGCGTTCTCGGCTTCATTAAACGCCTCTTGCGCGATGAGGTTCGTTGTTGAAGCAATAGCTGCTTGGGTTCGCTCATACGCCGCGGTCTCCTTAATTGCGGGATAGATAGCCTCCGCAATGTTAGCAAGCGATTCAATATTTACAATCGGGGCACGAAGTTCGGCTTGACGCAGTTTCGTTTTTAAATCAGCGATTTCGGCTGAAAGCTGCTCTGTCCGTTGCTGTCCCTCATCACCTGATCTAAGCGCACGAGCCAGCTGTTCCTCAGTGATCGCGTGACGGATGCGTTCGATTTCAAGTTCATGTTCGTGTGCCCTTATAACCTGTTGATATATCTGTTCCCGGATAGCAATGACATTCTGCTTTGCGTGATGCTGCCGCGCCTTTGCAATAGCGATCTGTGCCACCCACTCCGCCTGATACGCGAATTCAAAACCCTGTGGAATATCCGCCTTCTCTTGGGAACTCCGAGCGAAATTCATGAGCTTCATTGCCCGTCCGAATTCCTCTGGCACCAAAGATTCGGCTTCTAATTCTGCTGCATTATTAATCGCTTGTTGTGCGGCTTGGAACTGCGTCGCCAGCATAACTTCATCAATCTCTGGTTTGGTACATCCATAAACAATAAAGCAGACCCCTAAGAGTAGCCATCCATAGAATTTCATACGTCATCCTCAACCGTGATAGTGAACTTTTTAACCCAAGTTACCTACAAATATTGATATGTGAGATCGCCGTGCCTACCAAATACTTAGAACTGCCAACCGATAATTCACTTTTTAGTCGTCTCGCAATGCCTCAAATTCTGCTTTTATAACCGCAAGCCTTTCAAGTACTTCAGTGACGCTCTGTTCGCTGAGCGCGAGTTGTGCTTGCGCTTCTTGAACGAGTGCTTCCTCGCGAACAGCAATAGCCGTCTCCGTTGCGATTCGCGCGTGGAGATATGCGCGCAGTGCTAATCGATACGCGCGCTCCGTATCACCAGCGTTCATTGCGTTTTCAGCGGTAGCAAGCATCTTTTGAGCAGTGCGCAACGGAGTTCCTGCGGTCTCCTGTGCGCCCATCGTCTCCGCAGAGGTAAGTGCGATTTGGGCGTTTTGCATTGTTTCCAGAGCGAGCTGCTCTAATTGTCCGCCGCACCCGAGCATCGCTGTTAGGGTCATAAGGCAGATTATGCGTTTCATGTTGATTGTTTCCTGTCTATTTTTTGCAGCGGTAGCCTGCTTTAAGTCGGTCAATTATGCCGGAGTTTTAGAGTAAAAAAGCCTCGCTCGGGTGGTGCGCGATGCAGCACCCTAAGGCGAGGCTTCTGGTCGTTCGTTCCTGGTGTAGGTATCTCCGCTTAAAATTCAGGACGCTCTGTATAGACGCTCACCTTCCGGCGATATTTATCTTTTCGCTCAAACCATACGTATCCATCAATTTTTGAGTAAAGCGTATAGTCGTTGCCAACGCCGACGTTGTTACCGGGGTGTATATGCGTTCCACGCTGTCGGGCGAGAATGCTCCCTGCAGTGACATAGTTTCCGGAAAATTTTTTGACACCGAGTCGTTTTCCGATACTATCTCGTCCGTTTCGAGTACTTCCGCCGCCTTTCTTATGAGCCATTAGATTCTTCCTCCCCTGCACCGATTGCGGTAATTTTCACGCGTGTAAATGATTGACGATGTCCCAATTTACGTTTATACCCTTTACGCCGTTTCGACTTGAACACAATCGTCTTTTTCGTGCGCGACTGTTGAACCACCTCGCCTGTAACAGAGACGTTTTCAAGGTAGGGCGAGCCGGCTTGCAGCTGCCCGTCATCATCAACGACAGCCAAAACGGATGGGAACGTAACACTTTCACCAACATCGGCATCAAGTTTTTCGATGTCAATTAGGTTTCCCACTTCTACACGATGTTGTTTTCCGCCGCTTGCAAAAACTGCATACATTTTTGAATATAACTCCTTTCTGCAAATTAAATTATACCCTAAAAACGCGCCAATGTCAATTCAGATTCACATTTTATCCAGAAATGCCCGGTTTTCAGTTGTGGGTTATCAGTTAACGGACCGCTGACACATAACATGGTCTTTTAGCTGAAAACCAATAACTGACTGCTGACAACGAAGAACCTGTTAATCCAGAAATATTTCTTCACCTCTCCCCACGAAGATGCGATAATCCTCAAGGTGCAGATCAGCGTCCGCTTCGAGTGTTAAATCTAATTTCAATGACTTCTTGAGATCTCGCAATTTATTTGACATTTGTGCCTTGATATGCGAGACAACATAGTCATTGGCGATAACGCGTAACTCTGAGTGCCCGGACTGGCTATGCGCCATCTTAATCGCGCGGAGTAACTGAATGACGACGGTTTCAATAGATAGCACAGTCCCATGTCCATCGCAGTAGGGGCATTCCTCCATAAGCAGGGTAGAGAGACTTGGTCGGGTGCGTTGGCGTGTCATCTCAACGAGTCCTAAATCTGAGAAGTGGAGGATGTTCGTCCGTGCTCGGTCTTTTCGGAGTGCTTCCTGTAACATCTTGAAGACGCGCTTGCGATGCGATGCCTCTTCCATATCAATGAAATCAACGACAATAATTCCGCCGAGATCGCGCAATTGAATCTGGCGGACGACCTCTTCAACAGCCTCAAGATTGGCACTGAGGATGGTGTTATCCGGGTCAGATTTTCCGACAAATCGTCCAGTATTGACATCAATTGAGACCATGGCTTCGGTCTGTTGGATGATAATATGTCCACCACACTTCAGCCAAATCTTCTCACTGAGTGCTTCCTTGAGTGCGCGTTCGACGCCATACGCATCAAAAAGAGTCGTATTGTTCTGATACAACGATACTCTCGGTTTCAAATCAGGCATCACAGCGGAAACATAATCTATTGTCTCTTGATAGCCCACCTTTGAGTCGATGAGGAGTTGCTTGACGTCTTTGGTCAGCATATCTCGGACCATCCTGTTCGTAAAGCTCAAGTCTTTACTGACGAGACTTGGGGCGGATTTCCGCTTGGCACGCTCACTGACTTGCTTCCACTGGTTGATGAGGGATCGGATTTCAGTTGCGAATTCGGTTTCGCTTAAGCCCTCTGCGGCAGTCCGTATGATAAAGCCGCCCTCAACATCCGCCTTAACCGTCTTTGCCATATTGCGTAACCTATCTCGCTCAGTGGCGGATTCAATCCGGCGTGACACGCCGATATTAGCGGAATTTGGCATATAGACGGCATAGCGTCCTGGGAGTGTAATGTTACTGGTGACCCGCGCCCCTTTCGTTCCGATGGGTTCTTTTCCGACTTGTACGAGAAGTTCCTGTTTCTTTGAGATGAGATCGCTAATGAGAAACGGGAATCCGCGCCCTCCACGGGATTGCTTAGTAGGCTTCGCCTTCAAATCCAATGTATCAACATCCGTGTCAGATTTCCGGTTTCCATCGAGTTTTTCATTTTCAGTTTCATCTTCGTTAACACTCTCGTATTTGAGGTCTGAAATATGTAGGAAAGCATGCCGATCTAACCCGATATCCACAAAGGCTACCTGCATGCCGGGTAAGACGTTCTCAACTCTACCTTTGTAAAGATTGCCCAATGTCTGTGTCGCCGCTTTTCGTTCGATATAAATTTCATTCAGCACCCCCTCTTCAAGTACCGCACAGCGTGTTTCATACTCATCATCAGAAATAAGTATCTCCTTTTCCATTATTACCTCCTATCGTGCCTTTTTTACGAGGCACCTCGGTTAATGATCATGTCAAAAATTCGGCAGCGTAGCAAAAGCAGTGAGGGCTTTAAAGAACAGCGTCCGTTCCTCATTTTACAGATACAAGAGGTTTCTATCTCATCACAGGACGCGTGATCGGAATCAGCGAATGTGCGGTTGCCCCCAGTGGGAGTGGTACCAAATTACTATGTAACGACACGATATCTCTGTGTCTTAGTGTTCCGCTACTTTTGGAATCAATTACAAAGTGAATTTGGTATAGATTACAGAGTGGTGTACTCACTATATTTAATCTGGGCTTACGAGCTGCGCCTTACTGCCTCGGTGTCAGCGTTACAACGGGTGTTATAAGTTCACCCATTGAAATGCCGCCGTGCTGGAATCCTCCTTGAAACTGCCGTTTATATTTATAAAAATCGTTCGGGTAGACGAAATAGTAATCGTCTTTTGCGAGAATGTAGTCCTTGCTTGGGGTTTCCGCGGGGAGCCGGTACTCTTCCGGGTTATGGAGATGCACGGCTTCGCCTCTGTCACAGCCGAGGTTCGTGCCGATTTTAAACCGGAGGCTGGTAGTCGTCTCGCGATTCCCACGTGCGCGGGTGGCACGGTTGCAGAAGACGGACCCGTGGTCACTGGTCAGCACTACTGTTGCCTTCTGTGCTGCTACCATACGCAAAATATCAAAAAGCACAGAATGTGAAAACCATGAACGCGCGAGTGCCCGGAAAGCGGACTCATCCGGAGCGAGTTGTTGTAAAACATCCGACTGTGAACGCTGATGCGTCAGAATATCAATAAAATTGATAACCAGCGTCGAGAGGTCTACACTTTTATTTGAAGCGACCCGCTTTTTGTAAGTGTTCCCGCCTCGCGCATCAAATATTTTGAAATACTGAGGTGTTGATCTGAGTTTGATATTTCTGCGCTTCAGGTGTTCTTCGAGAAGCTGCCGTTCGTAGCGATTTGTGCTGGTATCCCCATCAGATTCTTCCTGCCAGTACTGCGGATAACGTTCTGCGATTTCTGCAGGGAACAACCCACTGAACAGCGCGTTCCGTGAATACATCGTCGCGCTCGGTAGGATTGAGAAATTATATTGGCGTTGAATAGAAAAATAGGGGTACAGCAACGACTCTACCGCCAACCAATGGTCTAAGCGAAAGCAGTCAACTACAATAAAATAGACAGATTTTCCATCTTGGAGTTGAGGAATAACATGACGATCTAAGACATTCACAGAGAGCGGTGGTGCATCGGAGCTGCCTGCGACCCAATGGGGATAATTCGCTTCCACAAAATCCGAGAACTCGGTATTGCACTCTTTTTTTTGCGCGATATGTGTCTCCTCTAATCCACCTTCGGCGAGTTTCTCAGACACTAAATCCCACTGTAATAGTTTGACGTAGATATTTATCCAGTCTTGCCAGTTGGGTGCTGAATCTTTCATAGTGCGGATCGCATTGAAATCCGCGATGTACCGGCTCGGGATTTGATCTACAACCATCTGCGGTTGATCAAGGACACGCTTTAGTGTTGAGACGATCTGGGCGACGCCAATCGGCTTTACCAAGAAATCTGTTACCTGTTTACCGAGAGCGACTTCGACAAACTCTTCATCACTGGATTGGGTGACAAGAATAACAGGCACCTGTGCATTAATGGCTCGGATTGCATCAAGCGTTGCCATCCCATCTTTACCGGGCATAACCTGGTCAAGCAGAATGGCACTGTACTGCGCCTCAGCGTTGGTTAAGAGTGCAATACCATCTTCGCCGTTTGTAACAGGTGTGACGGTGTAACCTCGCTCACGTAGCACAAGAATGTGCGGTTGCAACGCCTCTATTTCATCGTCAATCCATAAAATGTGGTGTGCTTGTGACATATTAAGTTAATCAAATTGCTCAGCCGCGATTTAGAAAATAGGACAGAAACAACCGTCCCTGTTTTCTTTCCAATACCGATCAAGTAGGTTTATGCGACCGGCAACCGAATTTCAAAAGTTGTACCTTCAGGACTCGTTTTAATCATGCGAATACTTCCATGGTGATATTCACGGATGATGCGTTGTACGACTGTTAATCCGAGTCCCCATCCGTGTGCCTTCGTAGACATCCCCGGTTCAAAGATTTTTCGCTGATCTCTGCGGTCTATGCCGCTTCCGTTGTCGGCGTACCGTATGACGACATCGTTGTGTCGTTTGTCGTGTGTCGGTTCAATCTGAATCCACCCGTCCGTTTTATCCATGGCATCCAGCGAATTACGGATCAGATTTTCAAACACCCAGTGCAACAGCTGTGCATTCGCGAGCACAAGTGGCACCTCGTGTAGGATCAGTTGAATTTCGACACGCCGGTTAATATGGGGTAGCCGTTTCTCAAAGTACGCCTGGACCTCTTCAAATATCTCAGCCACGTTCACTTCGGTCAGTGGCGGCTGAGTGCCAATCATACCGAAGCGCGCGGTTGTTTTCTGCAAACGCTCTAAATCGTTTTGCATGCTTTCGGAAAGTTCGGCGAGCGTTGCCTCATCTGTTTCTTTGCTTCGTTCATGCAGGAGTTCTGTCCATGCCAATAGCGATGAAATAGGTGTTCCGAGTTGATGCGCTGTCTCTTTAGCTAAGCCGCCCCAAATTGCGGAGTGTTCATAAGACTTGATCCGTTGGTAAACAAGGAAACAGACCGCTCCGAATACTAATAAAACCAAAGGGACTATGAAAGGCACCACTAACCCATAGTAGGGTTTGCTCTCATAATAGAAGTAACCGTCGTGACTCTCTGGCGTTGTCACAATCATCGAGGATGCGGGTGCGTTCTGAACGAAGATTTCCGCTCTTTCCCGTTCCTGCGCGGTTGCGTTATCCGCGGTAACAACATCGTCCCATATCTGCCATTTTTGGGGGATGCCAGCAGTATCAGTTATCACAAACGGTAGGTGCGCCATTTCGCTGGGATCAGCATCACCGTAGTAAACGTATCCCTTTAGCTGCCTATTTTCAAAGAGTATCGGTATCCTGCGCGGCGGATTCTTTTTCTTCATGCGCGCTAGTGTCAATTTCAACAATACCGTTTCATGTTCTGTTAACGGAATCCGCTTATTTTCGTTGACATTTACCTCAAAATTTTCGATCTTTGCATCAAGTTCTGGATCAACACCACGTGTGACTACAGGATTTCCTGCTGCATCTGTAATAATAAATGAAAAAGCCCGCGCCCTATTTTTGGCAGATGATTCTTGTTTTAGTATCTCGTTGAGTTTCTGTTGTAAGTCTCGATCTTCAACACTCGGGAGGACTACCGCCAGATTGGCGAAAATGTCTATCTGTGCCTCTATATCCGCGTTCAGCTGCGAGATCTGTTGGGTGTAATAGGTAAACCCAAATATGAGCACCCCCAGTCCAACGATGAAGTAAACGAATATTAAACGGGTGGTCGTATATCTGGGAATAATCCGACGATTCAACCACAATTTCATATTCCTCCCAAAAGATCAACGCAAACCTCAACGTACTTAATAATATCACTTTTAAAAGGAAATTGCAAGCCTATTTTGATTCCGAGGCGTTTCCGTATTCGCTATCGCTCTTCTACATATACCCCTTTAGTGTACCGGAAACAACATATCATTTGACTTTTTTCAATAAATTGAGTAAAATAAAATTAGGAGTTATAAGGCGTGTTTTTTGTGTTTTATCATTATGTTAGCAGCACAGAGACTCACGTTATATTATTCGGAATAGACGACACTTAGTTATCATTGAAATGGAACACAATCTAAAAGCGGGAATAGTCGATGCTTAAAGCGATTACATTCGATTTCTGGCAAACCCTTTATGCAGATTCCGACAGGAACTGGCGAAAACGTCAGGCGATACGTGTTAAACGGTGTCATGCTTATTTAGAGAGTCGTGGTTATACTTGCACGTTAACTGATGTAGAATTTGGGCTTGAGGCGGCATACAATTTGGTGTCATCTTTATGGTATCAACATAAAGGAGTCTCAGTAAAGCGATGTATGCAGCGATTTGCGGAGGTGCTTAAGATTCGACTTGAGGCGGTAGATCTTGATCAATTAATTGAGAACCTTGGTGCCGCTTTCTTGGAGGCACCGCCGATTATGATAGCACATGTTAAACCCGTTGTTTCTCGGTTGAGTGAAAACTATCCACTCGGAATTATCTCAGATTCAGCACTGACTCCAGGCAGTTTCGCACGGAAACTGATGGCGCGCGATGACATTTTGCAATTCTTTACAGCTTTCACCTTTTCCGATGAAACAGATCACACAAAGCCTCAAGTTGTGCAGTTCCATTCGACCTTAGCAGAACTGAACGCCGAACCCGCCGAAGCACTTCATATCGGCGATATTTTTCGGACAGATATCGTCGGTGCTAAAAACGCGGGGATGAAGGCAATCCGCTTTGCAGGGTTTAACAAAGGAGAAGGTAACGACACGCTCAGCGATGCTGTTGTTGATGACTATAGAAAATTGGAAGCCGTCATCACTGAGCTGTCAAAATAAGGAACATCACGGAGAATAGAATGGCAAATGTATTGGTTACCGGCGGTACTGGCTTCATCGGCAGCCGCGTCTGTACTGCCCTTCACGAACAAGGCGATACAGTGCATGTATTATCTCGAAATCCGGGACGCGCACAATCTAAATTGAAATCGGCAAGAACCGTCTACGGTTGGAATCCTGAAATCGAGAAACTACCTCCGGAAGCCACGTCAGACGTAGAAGCAGTCGTTCATTTGGCAGGTGAAACTATCGCAGGCAGGTGGAACGCCGAAAAAAAACGGCGAATACGAGATAGTCGAATTCTTTCTACGCGGAGCCTCGTTGAATCGTTCGCGACAGCGGAGACAAAACCGAGCACGCTTGTCTGTGCTTCCGCAATCGGATATTATGGTGCCAGTGGTGATGAACGCTTCACAGAACTGTCTCCCGCAGGCACTGATTTTCTTGCCGAAACCTGTCAAGAATGGGAATCGGAAGCACAAAAAGCAATTGAAATTGGGGTTCGGGTCGTTATGGTCCGTATTGGGCTTGTACTTGGGTTAGGTGGCGGATTGCTGGCACAGGTCCTCACTCCGTTTAAAATGGGAGTCGGGGGTATACTTGGCAGCGGTCAGCAGTGGATGTCTTGGATCCATGTTGACGATGTGGTAGGTATTGTACTCCACGCTTTAGAGAACGAGGAGATCCGAGGCGCGCTTAACGCGACGGCGCCTGTCCCGGTTAGAAATGTAGAATTCACAAAAACGCTCGGTGCCGTGCTACGGAGACCTACCTTGTTGCCGGTGCCAACGTTCGGCTTGAAACTCATGATGGGGGAATTTGCGGACTTCGTTGTGTTAAGCCAGAACGTTCTACCAGAGAAAACAGAGGTCAGTGGCTATGAATTTCGTCACCGGACGCTTGAATCTGCTCTGAGAGATTTGCTTTGACCTCCTCCCAAACCTAAAGGATTGGGTTTTAGTCTCGAAAGGTTAGATAACGCCGAATTCCAAGGAAATATGAAGATTCGCGATGTCCTGCTCTCTGAATATGGAAAAGCCTCAAGTGTTCCCTCCCCTGTTAATCGGTTGATGACGGATTTCGCTGTCGGTTTCCGAGACGGGCGCGACATTAACCTGGGTGTCGGATACGTCAACGAACAGACGATTCCACACCAACAAATTCAGCACGCCTGCGAAAAAGTGCTCGCTCACCCTGAAAAATATCGCGCTTCTCTCAATTATGGTGGCGCGCAGGGTTCTCCAAACCTGATTGAGTCGCTTAGACGGTTCCACATCGAAAACAAGATTGGCGGTATCACTGAACAAACCTTAAACGGTCGAGATATTGTTATCGGTGCAAACGGTGCTACGAGTTTGTTGGAAAGTGTCACACACCTCCTCCCTGCTGGTATTGTGTTGACCGCAGATCCGATGTATTATATCTACTGCAACGATTTAGAGCGGAAAGGCTTCAAGGTTATCGCAGTCCCCGAAGATGATGAAGGCATCGACACCGAACGCTTGAAGTCAAAACTTGCAGCACTCGGTGAAGAGAAAACAGCCATCCGTTTCTTTTATGTTGTGACGGTAAACAATCCTACCTGCACGATCCTGTCTAATAACCGTAAGCAGGAACTGGTCGATATTGCTACACGCTTATCGTCCGAAGTCGGGCGGAAAATCCCGATCTTCTTTGATAATGCCTATAGCGACCTTGTACATGACAGCACCGTTGAACCCCTAACATCCGCGCTCTGTTACGACGAACTCGGCATCGTCTATGAAGTCGGCACGTTGTCGAAGATCCTCGCGCCAGGGTTGCGTATCGGTTATCTCATTGGTGCCAAAGGTCCATTCCTCAACAGTATTATTCAACGCACAAGTGATATCGGTTTCAGCGCACCGTTAATCAATCAGGAGATTGCCAGTTACCTGCTTGACCATGGCATTGAAGCACAGATTGAGAAGGTCAATCACGGCTACCAGCAAAAGGCAACACAGGTGAAAATGTGGATGGTAGAATTACTAGGTGATAATATTGAGGAATGCCGCGGGGGCAGTGCGGGGTTCTACTTTTACGTGACACTATCAAACGTCGCAACAGGCACGACTTCCGACTTCTTCAAGTTTTTGACGCGAACGACTGGGTGCGAAGCCGTTGATGGTCCCTTGGACTCCAAACACTCAAAAGTGATTTACATTCCCGGTGAACACTGTGTCCATTCCAACGGCGATATGGTTGAGGTCGGGAAGCGGCAGTTACGTATATCCTACGGATTTGAAGAACTCCCTCAGATTCATACTGCGCTGAAAATTATGAAATCCGCGATAGCCTATAGTCAAAAAATTCATAGTTCTCAATAGCAGCGTTTACAAGGCAAAGGTTGAATAATATAGAGAAAGGAAACTGAGAATGAGATTGAAGGATAAAGTTGCGTTATTCGCTGGTGCGGGTTCAAATATGAGCCGCGCAACTGCGCTACTTTTCGCACAAGACGGTGCGAAGGTCGTGCTTGCCGCACGCACAACAGAGACGATGGACGAGACAGCCGAACGGATTCGCGCTAATGGTGGTGATGTGCTAACACATCAGACCGATTTGACAGATGCAGCGCAGGTAGACGCGCTTGTTGATGCTGCCGTAGCAGCATTTGGCGGTGTTGATTGCCTCATCCATGCGGCGGGCGGGTTCTTCTCAACCGAACACGATATTACGACGATGGATCCAACGTATTGGGATGGCGCGTTACAAAATAATTTGCAAACTTTGTTCAACCCCGTGCAGCGACTTGTCCCGATTTTAGAGGCACGTGGCGGTGGATGCTTAATTACTATCTCTGCGGGCGAACGGGTCCGGCAAGATGCAAATGCCGCTTATGCCGTTGCGAAAGCAGGGATGGTGGCAGCAGCGAAAAACCTCGCGAAAGAGTTGTATGACAAAAACATTCGAGTTCACGCGTTATGTCCGGGTATTATTTGGGATCCGTTGCCAGACGGAGAAATCGCTCCAGCGGCGGCACAATTGGAACGGCTTGGTAACCCGATTGATGTGGGTTATGCAGCACTATGGCTCTGCTCGGACGAAGCGGCGTGGGTTACGGGATTGGAGTTGACGATTGATGGTGGGGATTCGCTGTTTATCAACTCACCAATACGGCGGAAGGTTTTGACGTAATAGAGACTTGGAAAATTATCAAAGATATAGCAAACGGGTTTCTGATCACTCTTCTTCTTGATCATTCTCTTCACCAAAGTGTTCCAGAATTTTGTCCAAACGCCTCTTAATATCCCTGAGTTCCCAAGCTATCAAGATCAGAATCGTCGTAATTATGACAGATGACCATAATCCCATACGCAATAGTCTCCGCTGTACCGGACTGCTCGCTTTTGACTGGAAGGAACTTCACATATTTTAATTTTGCAGCCGATGGAAAATATGGAAACAGACAGAAATAGCAACAACGTTTTATGGTTACTAACTCCGCCTGTTTATCAATCTTTGTCGCCTTTTCTCCGACTCACTTAGGAAGTAAATTGTACCGGCACTTACCACTGTACCTGACAGAATTCTTCGTAATCAATCAATTCGTGAATAGTGGGATTTTCACCGCACATCGGGCAACCACTATCTTGACGGAGTTTCAACCGGTTGAAATTCATCGTTAGCGCGTCAAAAAGCAGCAGCGTTCCGATCAAGGAATCACCGATGTCTAAAAGAATTTTGATCGCTTCAACAGCCTGGATTGTGCCGATGATGCCGGGCAGCACGCCGAAAACGCCTGCTTCTTGGCAGCTGGGTACCATTCCTGCTGGTGGCGGCTCAGGATAGAGGCATCGGTAGCACGGGCCCTTGCCCGGATAAAGCACAGTGACCTGCCCTTCAAACTGGAAGATGCTGCCGTGTACAATCGGTTTGCCGAGCATAACAGATGCGTCGTTGAGGAGGTAACGCGTTGGTAGGTTGTCGCAACCGTCTACAATCAGATCGTATTGTTCCAAAATCTGGAAGGCGTTTTCTGAGGTGATGCGCTCATTGTAAGGAACCACCTTGACATCGGGGTTCATCTCTGCGATACTGGCTTCCGCGGATTTCGTTTTCGGGATGCCGATGTCGCTGGTGCCGTGTAAAATCTGGCGTTGTAAATTACTCAGGTCCACCACATCATCGTCAATAATGCCGAGTGTGCCGACCCCTGCTGCTGCGAGGTAGACCCCAACGGGGGAACCGAGCCCGCCCGCACCGATGAGCAGCACTTTTGATTCCAGCAGTTTCGTCTGCCCCATCCCGCCGACTTCTTTGAGGATAATATGTCGGCTGTAGCGTTCAATCTGTTCGTTGCTGAAGTTAAACATCTTAGCCTCCGAGATTGGCAAGGAGTTCTGCAATCGGTTTATCCGAATTCGCGGAGATTCGTAGTGCGAACCGTTCGCGTGCGTCTTCAGAGGTGCGTTCCACTGTGAAGTCGTCATCACCGTACATCTGTTGTAAGACAGGTGTTAGGTCTGCTTGAACGGCTTCTGCTATTTCCGATGTATTCGGTGCGAGGTGGCGGTTGTTTATCATGAACAGGAGGTCTGCGCCGTTGAAATGCACTGCATTTTCCAATTCCGCAGATGCTTCAAGTTGTTCGCATTTAGAAAGCACCTCTGTGAGGGCTTGGCGAATCTTATCACCGTTATCGCCGTCAGCTGCATGCTTTCGGTTGTAGAGGAAACCGTGCTCGTGGTAAGCGTTGTCAATGCTATAATTAGCTTGCTTCAAAATCAACAATACACCCGGTCCCGCATCGACGTGCGAGTAGTCAGCGTAGTTCAAGTAATCGTCTGAATCCGCCTCCGCCATCCAGCGGTTGAAAACCTTGATGAAGTTGGTGTAGTTGATTTTGCTATCTTCGGTTGTGAAAACCTTGACGTTAATCTGTTGTAGATCCATTCTGCTAAAAAATTTCCTTTCGTCAGTGAGTGCTAAGGCAGTTAGGGATGCCTATCCTTTATAAAAACACTAAGACTTATCTATTCAGCTGCGAGTTCTTGAATGTTCTGACCGTCAATGCTAACAACTGTAACTTGTGTCGCCTCTAACCAGAAGAGCTCGCCTTTGCTATTACATACACAGACTAATGCGTACTCACCCTCATCCACATCAGCCATCAAATTTCCGAGAAACATGTTCGGTTTCGAGGACTGAAAGACACCAAAACCTGCACCCAGCAGACAGTAACGTTTGCCTGTCTGGTTATGTTTAACGATTGTTGCCATCTATTTCTCCGTAGGTGTGTTGCATCTCAACGTTGTTAGTTCAGTTTTCTGCTTTTTTATTATACCGTAAGTTTGGCGGAAAGTCAATTTTTATTGTGGCGCGGTTGGTCTCCCTGCCACATGCGCGGTTTGTAAAGTATCGGCTTCAAGGTTAGAATTTTCGTTCTCTACCGGTGCAATCGAAAGTTGATAGCCGAGTGCTTTGAGGACGATTCCAAGTACGTCAATTAGCGGTGTATCCCCGTTGGATAGCACTTTTGAAAGCATTTCAGGGTCCATATCGGCCTGCTTTGCCAACTTAGAAACCCCGCCCTGTGCTTTAACAACAGTATCAAGAGCCCTTAGAACTACAACAGGCCCTCCGTAGATATAGTAGTCGTCAAGAATTGCCTGGAGATAGCCAATCGCCCTCTCCCGATCAGCTAGCTTTTCAATGAGGTAATCACGCCATATTCCCATTTTTCTCATAAGTGTGCCTCCTTGTATTCTCGCCAATACGTTTTTGCCCGCGCAATGTCGCGGGTTTGCGATGACTTGTCACCACCACAAAGCAAAAGAACAATTGTGTTACCTATCTGTGCAAAATAGATGCGGTAACCCGATCCAAAGTGAAAACGTAGCTCAAAAACACCTTCACCAACGGACTTATAGTCGCCAAAATTGCCTTCTTCTAACCTCTCAAGTCTTGCTTGCATTCGATCTTGCATATTTGTATCTCGAATTGATTCCAACCATTCAGTGAAAGGTTGTCGACCGTTTGGCATGCGGTAGATTTGTATTTCTCGTGGATGTACGTCACGCATTTTTGATTAATTCATCTCTTTCGTGCAACCTTCGGCTCTATGCAGCGTGAATCTTGAAAAAAAATTAAGGTGATTGCCTGCCCGTTTGGAAGCGGGAGACAATCGCCTTCGTGTAAAACTTAGTCCTGATAAACCGACACCTTTCACTCCGTTTCCTTGTCTGTTGCAAGTTGACGGACTTCGTTCAGAAATGCTTCTTTATTAGGTGTTTCCCTCCACTTATATCGTTCGATAGAATAATCACCTTTTCCGTCCTTGTGCTGAAATATTTTTTCCAAAAGTGCATGAACATCTGGATTCCGACGACGGAGTTCTTTCATCTCACCTATCAGCAAATTTTGCACGTTCATCGGTTAGATACCCAGTTATCACTATTTTCACTGTGTAATAGAACCCGGTAAAAGACACAAGCCGGAAGGAACATATCGCGGATTCGAGGGAAAAGTAATACGCGATAGTTCTGCCAAATAGGCATTGTGCTCTCGGTGAAAAGTCCTCTGACGCTCCAGTATTTGCTCGGATATCGGCAACGCCTCAAAACGTTCACGTTCACGTTCACGGAGGCGCTCTTGTGCCACAGGATCACTGCTAATATCCACCTTGCTAACAACTTGTCCATCTTTATCAAAGTGCGAAAAGTAAGGATCAGACCTTATACGTTCTCTCTTTTTTCTCTCTTTTTTCGTTTTCTCAAGAGAACGTTTATATATTTCATCTAGAACAGACATACCTTTATCCACCTCAGAGCACGAACATGGCGAAGTCCCATTACATTTACACATAATATTACCCTGAAAATTAAAATAAAAATTAGAAATTGGTCATTTGTATTTATAATCACAAACCGCCTTGTTTACAGACCGCCATATTCTTGTAGGAGCGAGCTGTGCTCGCGATTTTTATACCATGAAAATTTGACTGGACAAAGTACTAATATGTTAATCGGCAGCATCAGGTTTCTTCTGTTTTGACTCACGTGCCTTTTGGATCTCCTATAGAATCGTGTCAATATCAAGATCAGGGAGGTTATATCGGTCAACAGTATAATCACCTCGTCCATCTTTGTAGCTCAGGAGTTCATCCAAAAGTGCTGCAAGCTCAGGATCGCGCTGACGGAGTTCATTCAGTTTCTGATTAAGACTATTCATTGTCAAAGCAGTAAAGGGTTGTAGGGGAGAGGACAAACCCTCCCCTACAAAAGGAAAACGTTTAAGCTACTCACCCTTCCGAATAG
>JAJEGI010000144.1 GCA_022819945.1 Candidatus Poribacteria bacterium | reverse complement strand
TTTGGAAGTTTGACGCTTCTGTGCGTAAATCCGCCTTCCATTACATTACAGGCTACTTTCCTGATGTTATGAAGAACAACCCGTGATATCGCGAGCCTTTTGGAAAAAATCACGTTTGCGGGGTGTGTTGATCTGCCATTGGACTGGAACGGATTGGTAACCGTGATGATAATCGTTTTCACCCGGATCGAAGTAGCCCCATGAGGCGTATTGACTGATAGCTGCAACGAAGTTGTTCAAAGGTTTATCAAAATCGAAATGATCATCCTCGTTGAAAAGGATGGGCATCGGACGGTAGCCCGGTACCTCGCGCGTCTGTTGGACCATCTCAATGATGCGATTCGGGTCCTTGACCCCGTTCCCGTGGACAAGTAGGAAATCAGAGGCACGGACGACATTTTCCAATGGCACCTTACCTCCACCGTAACTCGTTCCAACGAGGAATCTATTACCATTGTGTGTTGTTGATTTTACACGTTCAATCAATTCGTGTACGCGTTGCGGTTTTAGAATTTCATGGGTATACGCTCTGACGTTGCATTCGTTGTTCACCTCAACAATAACATTGGTATACCCTTTGTCGAAGAGCCATCCGGTTGCGTTGTCAACGGCATTTTTGACGGCGTTCTCGTCCTTAACTCGCTGGTCCTGCCCGAAATAAAAATAGCCGAGGATAACAATCATACCGAGCGCGTCGGCGAAATCAATAATGCGTTCAAGGCGCGATAGATAGTCTGGATTGAGACTGCCATCGGCTTCTATACCGGAGTTGTGCCACGGTTGCGCTTTGGAATAGCCTTCCGGACTCCCGCCTTGGAGGTTGATGGTGAACGCCAATACCCCGTGTGCGCGCCATGTCGGCATCGCGGCTAAAAATTCACGGGTATTGCGTTCGGGGTCCCACTCTCCAGTGTCAGGGTATTCCCACAGATGTAGAGTCTCTGGGTTTCTATCATCAAAGATGCCTTGCACCATTCGGGTGTTGATGAGCAATCCTTCGACCTTATGTCCTTGATAGGAACGTCCGGGATAGGTAATTTCCCCGTTAATGTAAAATGCATCGTCAACGATACTAACAGCTGTCTTCATATCTTTTTCCTTTTCGTTTGGACGCTTATTCGCATGGATTTCATGGTTGTCCGCATAGCGTCGGGTGGGAGGCTTAGCGAAAAACATTCCCGCCAATGCGGTGCTTCCTTTAATCAAAAAAATTCTACGGTTCATGAGTTCTTTATGTTCGCTAATGGCTATCAACCGTTAGCTGTCGGTAGGTGCGATTTGTACTGCGCCTACCGCATCTAAGGCCTACTGGGTCTTCTGTGAAAGTGCTTTAAAATAGCGTCGCAGCTGCTCTCGATACTGGAACGGAATGTCTTCAAGTTCCTTTGCATGCGGCGCGGCTTCCAATTTCCGAACGATTTCGAGGAGTTCAGGATGCAGCGGTGGTACTTCCTGTGCAGGCGTTTCGGGTCTCTTTGCGACCTCAGCCTTGCGTTGTTTACCGACATCTCGTTTCTGCAGCGATTTTAAACTATCAAGCATCCGCGTTAAAATTTGCGCCTGTCTATTAAGCACTTGATCACTGAGTTCGCCTCTCTGGAGTGCCTTCTCAACTTCCGTCATATCCTCAGAGACCCCTTCAAGGCTCCCTAACATTTGTGCCATCTGTTCCGCGCGTTCAGCAAGGCGTTCGGTTGCTTCCCGAATCAGCTGCTGTTGTGCGGCGAGTTGACGCATCATCTGTTCAAAACCAGGGGTTTGTCCTTGTTCTCGCATCTGTTGACTCAGGTTTTGCGCCATCTGGTTCAACTGCTCCTGACTCTCAGCGAGTTGCTGGAGTTGGTCCATCATGTTCTCCAATCCGCTGGCACCCATCTGTTGGTTCATCTGTGCCATTGCATCAAGGAGTTCAAAAACCGCCTGATTGAGATCAGCAAGCGCGGTTCTCTGAATTGGGACAGCGAGACTGGGTTGTCTATCCTCTAAGGCGCGTGCAGCACGAGAGAGCGCGTCGTTTGAGGCGTTGAGATGCCAAATAACTTTGTTCGGCACCTCTATCTGTCGGTTCCCTAACTCCCAAAGCTTATTGGCAAGTTGAGCGATTCCCTCTGCCGTGCTAAGTTCATCCGCTGCGAGTTGTTGTAACTGCAAGATTTCGCTCGGAATATAAGCCTCAGTTTGTCCAGCAACAATGATGTCATTCGTCTTGGAAAGTACATCTTCATGGAGATGTGAGAGGTGAAGTCCACTTTCAACAGCTTCTTGCATAGCCGTCATGGTTTCGTTTGCGTTCGCGCCTTCCATGAACGCCAAAGCATTATCTAATCCTTGTGCGAGCTCAGTCAACGTCTGTTCCGCTGCACGTCCAGATTCGAGTGCCTCCGTATTTTGTCCGCTGCGGAGGTTCTCACTGGCCTCTTCAAGGTCCTCAGGCAGGTTATGATCTTTCGCAAACTGATTAAGGCGTTTGATTTCATCTGCGAGTCGTTCTATCTGCGGCGGCGCGTTCTCTTTATTCTCGGCGAGTTCGCCCATCTCAGTGCCGAGGTTATCTAATTTCTCGCTGAGTCTCCCGAATTCTTCACCGACTCTGTCCTCTTTTTCTGCGAGATCGTTTGTCGGGGTGGACTGTGGTAACGTTTCCAATGTATCCATCAGTTCCTTCTGTTGTTCAGCGAGTGCCTTTGCCTGTTTCGCAGCCGCTTCGAGTTCCTGTTGAAGGAGAATCTGTTCATAAAGCGATTTCGCGCGCTCCAATTGCTGTAAAAACTGCTCTTGGCTGAGATTCGCTTCCAGCATTGATCTCTCCTGCTCATTCGCCTGTTGCTTCGCTAACGCCTCTGACAACTTCCGCAAAATCTCTTTATGTTCTTCAGAGAGTGCCTTCTCCATCAGATTTTGGAGTTCCTGATACTTTTGTATCGTCTCAGCGTCAAAGAGTTGATTCTGTTCCATCTCTTCGGCAGTCTGTTTCATATCATCAACTAACTGCTTCGCTGTTTGCTCAATATGCTTCTGATTTTCAAGGACCTGTTGCATCAAATTCTCATCGTTAAGGGTGAGTTCTTGGCTCTTTCTGATTTTACCGAGAAGGTTATCAATCAAACCCGTTGCATCTGCTTGCTCATCAACGAGTTCCTCAAGACCTTGTTGTTCTGTCTCCTGCTCAGTAGCAACAGAATCGTATAATTCGGAGAGCGATGGGAAACGGAGTGTATAGGTCGGGGACTTGCCGATATTCGGTCCTGAAACATTGTCGTTATCGAGAGCCTGGACGTAATAAGCGAGTGTCTCGCCCGGAAAGATACCGATCGGATCCACATCCCATCTGTATGATATGGAGACTGACCTGCGGACAGGTGCGTTCTCGACACCCCACCGTTTCAAAGGGACGTTCATCTCTTCGGCACCCTCCGCCTCAATATGATATACCAGTTGAAGTGCTTGTATACCGTAGTCATCAGTCGCTTCTACCTTCAGTTCCACTACCATCTCATTATCCAGAACAGTATCCCGTGCGGGTGTAACGATATTGACATCAGGTGGCGCATCTTTGAGGACAGTGAGTGTATAATGAATAGGGTCGCGATTCGTAAAGCCTTCAAGATCGGTAATGTGGATATGATAGTTTCCACTCTGCTGTGCAACAAAAGATCCGCGCATTGTAGGAGGTTTTCGGATTGCTTCCGGGACCTGTCCGGCTTCTATCGGCTCTACAAGGGACTCAGGCGGGGACGGTGCTGTAATCTCCAAAGGCACATCATCGGAGTCTTCAAACGCGAGATGCGCTTTTTCAAGTGGCTTGTTGCTTTCCCCAGTAAATACGAGTTCTGTTCCGAAGAGTGCTTGGATATCGCCAGTGTTGGCTGGAAGGGTCTGAGGTTGTAGTTGTGTGTAAACGGGATAGTTAAGCCGATACTGAAATTGAGTGACAATCGGTTCATCGCTAATCGTTACTTGATACTGCGCGGACGCTACCTCTTTGACATTGATATAGTATTGGAGCGGACGGTTCACATTTTTAAGGATCACGTGATAAGACGGATTCGCTTCTGGTACCTGCAGGTCGTTTGCGCGTTGCATAAGCATCGGTTGCCACGCTAATGTTGAGGCATCTTCATTTCCATCCCCAGTGCGATAATAGAGTGTAACGGGGGCACCGAGGTGTCCAGTTACTTTTACCGTGACATTAACATCAGTACCGCGTTCAATTTGAACACTGCCGGGTTGAATTTCGGTAATCTGGATAGTGGATTTTGAATCTCCTTGGCTATCCGGTAGTGTCTGTGGTAA
This sequence comes from Candidatus Poribacteria bacterium, assembly GCA_022819945.1. Taxonomy (GTDB): domain Bacteria; phylum Poribacteria; class WGA-4E; order WGA-4E; family WGA-3G; genus WGA-3G. The sequence goes on along the minus strand of JAJEGI010000144.1, from coordinate 9,731 downwards.
AGTTTGAAAGGCAGTCGCTAAACCGGTGAAGGCGTTGGGCAAGAGCAAGTGGGTGATAAACAGCAGCCCTACGCCTGCGACAGCAATGCCTGCGTTCCGCTTAATTTTTTGAAATTCGGTTTGAAATACCCGTCTGTGTTGGATATTTTTCATATCTGCGTCGGTTTGAAGAATCAGGTGTTCAATGAATTCCGGGGCATAACCGAGTCGATTATCTGCCAAGTTTTGCCAAAGCTGCACAGCACTGAGAATCCGGTTTTCGGAGGCGAGTTCACTCTCTATTTGCGTTGATTCGAGGCGCGATGCGATCGCAGCATCCGTGACCTGACGACAGAGCGGTAAAATAAGTGTTCGGATGAGGGTATAGATGCCAATGGCGACTGATATTAAGAGGATCCCGACACGGACCCAGAGGAAAAAAGGAGACTGCCACGCTTGAATATTAATGGCTAAAATGATAAGGGCACCGACCGTGATAAGCGCGAGAATACCGATGCATTTTAGGAGACCTTCAGAAAAAGTGAGCCACCACCACTGTCGCCGAATGACCCGCAATTGAGCAATTAGGTTTTCATAAGCCTTGTTTACACTTTGTGTGTCCATTCTATTTGTCCTTTTGTCTTTTAAGCAGGTATTAGTGGACGGCACGACGGAGCGTGCCTACTACTTTCCTATTAATGTGTGAGTGCGTATACAGCGATATTAACCGCCATCTTTGCAGCGAGTTCGCGTACCTGTGGTGTATCTGTTGGATGGACATCGGCATCTTCAAGTCCATCGCCGATGTCAGCACTGTAAGCGTAGTAAACGACCATGCGCCCATTCTTGAAGAGTCCGAACCCTTGTGCGGGTTCACCATCATGTTCATGGATTTTCGGTAACCCTTTCAGTTCATAGAAACAACGGTAAATTAGGTGTGTATTCGGTATCGGTTGTAGTTCTTGTTCGGGAAAGACCCTCTGCATTTCACGTCTGAAGCTCTTGTCGAGTCCGTAATCATCGTTGGCAAACAGAAATCCGCCATTCATGAGATAATCCCGTAACGCCTCGACTTCACTTTCGGTCAATCGAATATTGCCATGCCCGACAAGATAGAGCATCGGATACTGGTAAAGGGAATGATCCGTGAGTTTAAGAATGACTCTATCGTCAGCTGTCTCAATATCGGTTCGAGTGCGAAGCAGCCGGAGCCAATTTTTAATAACAGTTGCGTCTCCGTACCAATCCCCACCGCCGCTGTAATGAACTTGGGCGATAGTCATTGGCGCGCCAGTCGCCAACAAATTTTGCCCAATATGCGCGCCTCCGAATATACCCAGTAGAAGGCAATAGATTAAAAGCGGTTTCCACTTTATGCGTTGTATCACAACACACTGCTCCTTTACGTCAGGCCGATCCGTTTGCGTAAAAACCATTCTGTGCCTAATAAGCCGACGACTGCAATCAGGATCAGTGGATGGTTCCAGAGTTCACGTTCCGCATCAACAAATACAGGATTTTGGACATCAGCGACATTTTCCGCGACCGATTCGGCATCCGCCATTGTAAAATAGGCACCGCCGGTTTCTGCGGTGAGTTCTTTCAGCAGGTCTTCATTGAGTTGCGGTGCCTCCAATTCAGCGAGTTGTGGATGAACATGGATATCAATTTGATCCTCGCCGAGTGTCTGGTCGCCAGTCCTTCCGGTTGCACGAATGTGATAGACTCCGTTCTGTAATAGTGCAAATTGCGTCGTGTAGAGATTCTCCATATCGGTCTGCTGTGAAGATGGTTCACCCGTCCGTTCGGTTACGCCGCGAATCTGGAGTTGGAAAGGCGCGCCTTCAGGCGGAACGACTTCAAATTGGACTGTTGCGTCTGTCTGCGTGGCGCGGTAGGCCTGAGAGTATAAATATGCTGTGACCTTTGCGGTATCTCCAATCGCATAAGTATTCGCATCGGTGGTAAGATGTAATCTGTCGTCATCGGTATCCGTTGCCATCCATCGAAGCACTTGTGCCCAGAAGCGTGGGTAGATGTCGTGGTAACGGGTATCTTTAAAAGTATTAACGCCGAAGTCCCAATTCCAGAGTCCCTCCGCCGCGATGAGAAGGCTTTTGCCTAAACCGGTTCTCTGAAGCATTAGGATCGGGTTGCCGCTCCCACTTTCCATGAGGGTCGTTGCGCCACCTCTCAACCGAAATCCACTAAAGGATCGAAACAGAGCTGGCATGTTTCGCCATATTGCGGTGTTCCGCTCACCTGAAATCGAGGGTTGATTTCGTTGTATCTCCATCAGCTGCAGCATCGGATGAAACTCACCGGATTGGGTGAGTTGGACAGTGGATTCAGTATCGTGTCTACGGCACCCACCGCTTGGAATGTCAATTGGCAAAAGCTGCACTAATTCTGTGTTTCGCAGCCCATTCATGCCAAGCATCCTACGAGACGGCAGGAATATGATAGATTTTCCTTGCCTTTCAACGAAATCAACGATTGCGCGTTGCTGGGTGCTGGTAAGATGCTCAACGCCTAAGTCGCCTAAAATTAACACATCGTACTTGGAGAGTTCAGCGGGTGTTTCAGGAAATCGTCGTGTTTCAGATGCCGGTGTCGTTTGCGGATAGTATCCATCTAAACGACTGGGCACGGTGCCATCAGGCGGAAACTGCTTGGATCTGTTACGTAATAAAACTGCACAGGTAGCCTCAATATCGGGGTCTCGTTCTAATGCGCGTTTTAAAAACGTGTACTCCCATCTTGGTCTGCCTTCGAGATAGAAAACGTTAAGTTTTGCCTTCACAACTTTCACTGAAAACGTTCTCTGATTGTTTGCTTCTGTTAACTCACCATCAAGTGCTGGCAGTTCAACGGTATATTGAAAGTTCCCTTCAACCTGCGGTGTCAATTTCAATTCAATAATTTGTTTTGTCGTAGTACTCGCGGGTGTCGCTTCTTGGGATTGTTCAAAGGTTAATGTTTCGGTATCAACAAGGGTTTTACGTTTCACTTCACGCAGAGATAGCCGTGTGGTTTTACCGATATATCCTGTTTGCACAACCGTCACACGGATGATATTCTCATGGTTCGTGTACGCAACCGGCGTGTAATCAACATGTTGAATTTGGATATCTTTTGGGGCTTCTGCAGAGCCGACACCAATTGCATAGACCGGCACCCCCAACGCGGTAATATCCTCTATAAGCAACTGTCCAGAATTATGTCCGCCATCGGTAATCAGTAGAACTCCGGCGTTTTGTTGTCCCTTCCATGCAGCTGCGACTTCTCGTATAGCAGTTCCAATGTCGGTGAGCGTTCCTTTTGGCGCAAATCTCGGTAAACTTTCAGCGTCAGGGTCTTGTGATAACACTACGCTCTGATGAAGCCCTGTATCAAAAGGATAGAGGTGCACCTCAAAACGATCGCGTAAAGTTTGGAGGAATTGTGCTTGTGGATTGAACAGCAGTTGATTCACTTGGTTCAGCCGCGACACCGGTGACGTGCTTATAGGAGTATCAACGAGTTCCATACTTCGCGATGTATCCACTAAGATAGAGAGATGTGTCGGTGGTGTGATGTCCTTCTTTTCAAGGACGACGGGTGCTAAGAGGCAACAGAGCAGGATCGACGCTGCACAGATTCGCATTGTAATGAGTAAAAACCGATACCTCGGATGCATAGCGTGTGCTGTTCGGAGGTAGACAAAGAGAGTGATGCCAATGACAATCCCGATACCGAGTGCAACTGCCCATCCGGGCCAAAAATAGGTGAATCGCATATATGTTCTAAATCCGTTTTACAACCTATTATAGCCTAATTATGGGGTTGATGTCAAATGAATTTTAGTTGTCAGTGAAGAAGTTACCAGTTGCCAGTTGCCAGTGAAGAATCTCTTTTACTGGCAACTGTAAACTGGTTACTGTTAACTGAAAGGCGTACTCGCCGTGCTGATAACTATTCCCTTTGATAACTGAGTATCTCTGAAATAAGTTTGACAACTCGTGATTTGCTGTGTTAGAATATGTTTAAAAATAAATTGCTACAGAAATGGGGTAAAGCATGGCGGAACAAAGTAATAACGAAAACGTGGTTAAGACGCAAGCGCAAACCGAGGCAGCAAGTGGTACGATTATCAACGCTGCACAGATGCAGTCCATTGATATAAGCGATCGGTTCACACGGACAATAACGGAAACCGGTTGGTGTATTAAATTGGAAACATCAGCTCGCGTCACTATCAACTTTATAACAAGTATGCGGAAGCATGAGGTTACACTTATGCAGGACGATACCATTGAACGTGACGGAGACGACTTAATTCTGACACGGAATCAACCGACAGATGCCTATCGGTCACAAAGAAATGTGTCAGCATCGCCACTGGCTCGGAACACTGATCGGACACAGGCTTCTGAACTGTCCGAGGATAGTACAGCTTAATTCGCTTTCGCTTGGAAAGCATAGGGGGTGACTGCCCATTCTGGAACGTATCTATCGGCTTCTCTCAAGTTTAAAGGGCGGAACAATGATCCCTACAGAGGTTGTGCTGAGTCCGCAAAGTTATGCGAAAGTTGTCTCGGAACTTGCTGAAACGCTCGGTTCCGAAGGCATTTCGCATTTACAACTCGCGCATCATCTCGCCTTGGTAGTTTCTATCCAACAAGAAAATACGGATCTGGTTGTCCTGAAGGAGTTGACCCCGAACCCATGTCCTATCTGCCATCGTCGGTTAACGTTTCTTCGGGAAACAATTGACCGTTTTGAAAGCGATAACTCGAATCAGATTCGTTGTTCAATGGGTCACCGTTATCCGGGTGAGTTAAAGGTGTACTATCTGAGTATTTTCCAACACAACGCGGGGGCCGAACTGGAAAAGCCGGTTAAGGTGTGTCCGGAGTGTAAGGGTAAAAATATCCAGTATTTGGGATCGGATATGATGTTTTGTTTGGATTGTGATTGGGATAGTGGGATGGAACCAAGGTATCAGATACAGCGTAACAGTGAGTAGTGCTTGACGTTCTGTGCTGTGGTGCAAGAAGGCGCGCTTACGAAGCACGCCTTCTTATGAGTCGTTTTAATGCCTAATGGAAATGACCCGCGTGTGGATCTGCCTCAGCAGCCATATTCGGGGGTTCTTCAATCTCCGTAACGAGGGTTTCTGTGGTTAAGAGCAGACCTGCGATGCTGGAGGCGTTCTGTAGTGCGGAGCGGACAACCTTTGTCGGATCAACAACCCCTTCTTCGAGCATATCGCCGTATTCAGTAGTAGCAGCGTTGAAACCGTAATTGCCTTCACCCGCCTGTACTTCTGCGACAACAACTGAACCTTCCATTCCGGCATTCTCTGCAATAGCACGGACAGGCGAAATCAAGCTGTTGCGGATAATATTGAGTCCCGTCTCCTGATCGCCCTCGAGTTCCAAACTACTGAGCGAGGCTGCTGCACGCAAGAGCGCGATGCCGCCGCCTGGAACGATACCTTCTTCTATAGCAGCACGCGTTGCAGCGAGTGCGTCTTCAAAGCGAGCCTTTTTCTCTTTCATCTCTACTTCTGTAGCAGCACCGACATTGACAACAGCGACACCGCCTGCAAGTTTCGCGAGGCGTTCTTCCAATTTCTCGCGATCGTACTCGGAAGTTGTGTCCTCTATCTGCTGCCGAATTTGTGCGACTCTTCCGTCAACATTCTCTTTTTCGCCACTCCCACCAACGATCGTAGTGTTATCCTTGTCAACGATGACACGTCGGGCTGTACCAAGCATACCGACGACAATGTTTTCCAAGCGGATACCGGTCTCTTCGGATATGACTTGACCGCCGGTCAGGATAGCGATGTCTTCTAACATCTCTTTGCGCCGGTCTCCGAACCCCGGTGCTTTAACTGCGGCGACCTGAAGCGTGCCGCGGAGTTTATTCACCACCAACGTCGAAAGTGCTTCGCCTTCTACATCTTCAGCGATAATGAACAAGGGTCTCCCAAGTTGCATCGCCTTTTCCATAATCGGCACGAGGTCTGTAACTGTGGTAATTTTCTCTGTGTTGATGAGGATATAAGGATTCTCGAATTCGACGACTTGTGCCTGCATATCTGTTACAAAGTTCGGTGATAAAAAACCACGATCGAACTGCATCCCTTCGACAATGTCAACAGCAGTTTCTGAGGTTTTACCTTCCTCAATAGTGATAGCTCCGTCGTTTCCAACTTTCTCGATCGCTTCAGCCACAATTGTCCCAATGTCGCTATCATTTGCAGGGTCGTTGGCGGCAATTGAGGCGACCTGTAGGATCTCTTCATGTGTATTGACAGCACGGCTCTGTGCGGTAATCGCATCAACAGCAGCACTTACAGCTTTGTCTATACCGATTTTTAACTGCATCGGATCGGCACCGGCTGTAACGTTCTTGAAACCCTCATGAAGAATTTCTTGTCCTAAGAGCGTGGCAGTAGTGGTTCCATCTCCAGCAATGTCATTTGTTTTAGTTGCGATGGATTCGAGCAGTTGGGCACCCATATTTTCGTATGGGTCCGGGAGTTCAATTTCTTTGGCGACGGTGACACCATCACACGTTACCAGCGGGGCACCGAAAGATTTTTGGATGACTACATTTCTTCCGCGTGGTCCAAGGGTAACTTTCACGGCATCAGCGAGTATATCCGCACCGCGTTTGAGAGCTACCCTCGCTTCTTCGTCAAAGATAATTTGCTTTGCTGGCATTGAATTCCTCCTGTATCAATTTTAGCGTTGTAATATTAAAATATGAGAAGTCTTGCGACCATAAATCGCTTCAATAATTATAGCATATACGACGCATAAAGTCAATTTTTTATAGTTGATCATTCACGCGCTGCTCTCATTTTAATTTGTCATACAACTGAAAAAAATGTATAATAGTCATGTTAACATACAGAAAAATAAATATTAAAAAATTTATGATATACATGTATATACCTTTTAGAGATTTAACCGGTTTCCTTGCTTGCATGACAACTCTTATTTCTACGATTTAGCAGTTTTAAGTTATTTTTATTATATAACACTTAGGTCACACTAACAATGCAATTTTTGCAGGGTATTATACAATTTTTGTAAATTCGTGGCAGTGGACATCCACTAAACGTCCACCCTTTTTATTGAACAATAACTCGTTAAAAAATGGTCAACACTCATTTTACTTTAAAATAAACTGAGTGTGTACCTATGTTTTTGGATGTATCATAGTAAATCACCCTTGGCATTTTAGCAAAGGTCTTACCTGAAAGATGCCTCCTATTAGATAAATTGGCACGAAATTTGCCGCGATAGATTGAATGTAATTCGATTTTTTGGTCTCCAAACTATCAACGTTGCGCGCTTGCGCCTTACTCAAATTCAAGTCATATTCAATGATTGAACGATCGACTCTCACAAGAATAGAAAAAACGGTGCATGAAATTAGGATGTATGGTATACTAATTATCATTCAACATAATAGCACTATACTGAACCTATTTGTGTTAGTTAAAAGAAGCGTAATCTGGAGGAAAAGGAATTTGTCAGCCGAACTCCTTAATGGGAGCCGCCTTGCGCAGCGTGTCCGGAGCCAGATCCGGCGGAGATTAAAGAAACTTACGTTCACACCTGGACTGGCAGTTGTTCAAGTCGGCGAAGACCCTGCATCAACGCTCTACATCAAGCATAAACAGCGTGATTGTGAGAAGGTCCATTTTCATTCCGAAGTTCATCGCCTCCCTGTAGACATCACCCAAGAATCCCTCACTCAGCAGATTGAAACTCTGAATACCCGATCGGATATTCATGGGATGTTGGTCCAAATGCCGCTGCCGGATCATATAGATAAAGAGGCAGTTGTTGATACGATTGTTCCACACAAAGATGCAGACGGGTTAAATCCGGTCAATTTAGGGAATCTTCTTATCAACCGCGAAGGTGTGACACCTTGTACACCGACGGGTATCATTCGGCTTATCGAATTGACGGGAGCAAAGATAGAAGGCAGGCATGCGGTTTGCATCGGTAGAAGCCCGCTTGTCGGCAAGCCAGTCGGATTGATGCTTCTGAACCGGAACGCCACCGTAACCTATTGTCATTCCCGCACTGCAGATCTCAAGTCAGAAGCCCAAAAAGCGGATATTCTCGTTGTCGCAATCGGCAAACCTGAGTTTATCACTGCAGATATGGTGAAACCGGGAGCAACGGTCATTGATGTTGGTATTAATCACGTGAACGGACGTGCTGTTGGGGATGTGAAATTTGAGGAGGTTAAAGAAGTGGCGGGATTTATCACGCCTGTTCCGGGTGGCGTAGGACCTATGACGCGCGCGATGTTGTTAGAAAATACGCTGAAATTAGCGATTGGAGATTAAACTATGGCATTTCCAGGATTTGAGTTGAATGACAAAGTGATGTTAATCACCGGTTCCGGCAAAGGGATCGGCAGAGGGATCGCACTTGCGGCTGCACAGATGGGTGCAAAGATTATTTTGAATAGTCGTACACCGTCTGACCTTGAGGAAGTGGCGAACGAGATTCGGGGTACCGGTGGTGAAGCGGAATCGGTTGTGTTTGACGTTAGCGATATGGCACAGGTTGCCAAAGGTGCGCAAGAAGCGATCGATATCTGGGGCAGAGTAGATGTGCTCGTTAATAATGCGGGTACGAACCGTCCGAAACCTGCGCTTGAGTTAACCGAAGAGGATTGGGATGCGATCTACGATCTCAATCTTAAAGGATTGTTCTTCTTGACACAGACGCTTGTGAAACCGATGATTGAGAGAGAGAGCGGTAAGATTATCAATATCTCTTCGACAATGGGGTTGGTAGGCGGTCCGCTGCGTACTGCGTATTCTGGGAGCAAGGGCGGCGTTGTGTTATTAACCAAAGGACTCGCTGTTGAATGGGCACCACATAACGTCACAGTAAACGCTGTCGCTCCTGCGTTTACACGGACACCGCTCGCCGATGTCCTTTTGCAACGTAAAGAATTTTATGAAGATGTTGTCCGCCGTATTCCGATGGGGCGTGTCGGTGAGGTGGACGAGGTTGTCGGCGCTGTGTTGTTTTTAGCATCAGATGCCGCGAACTGGGTGACGGGGCAAACGATCGCAGTTGATGGTGGCTGGGTTGCATGGTAATTCACGCGATCTGGCTAATTTACAACTACACGATTAAAAGCTTGCACTCATTTTATAAATAGCGTCGTTAATACACGACGCTTTCTTTTAGAAAGATTCACGTAGCGTTCAATTGATCTTCACAGGGAAACTGATGAACTTTGCGTAAATCCTATCTTTAAAAAAACAATAAGAAACAGATAGAGGAAACTCTATTCTGGAGGGATAATAATGAGACAATTTTTTCTGCTGGCAGGTATTGCGATAGTGCTTCTCAGTCAATTCGGTTGTTCCTCTGACTAAGAACAGGCCGAACTTGAGAACCCTGCGGCAATTGACGAAGCATCAGCATTTAGTGGCGCGCCGCTCTTAGGCGATGTCGTCCTTGAAAATATGTATGAGGATGAAGCGCGAAAACTGACGGATAAAACACCCGTTCAAATCGTCACTGTGCTTGAAGGAACAAATAGAGTTGTTCTTGACGCTCAATTTCGTGGCGTTCGAGATTTTGGATTCGGATTCCCACTCTACGAATTTGAATTGACGGATGAGATAGGTGAGGCGATGGGTGGTATCGCACAAGGTATGTCGGGAAGTCCAGTCGGTCCTCCGGGACGCATTATGGGCGCGCTCGCTTATG
>JAJEGI010000085.1 GCA_022819945.1 Candidatus Poribacteria bacterium | reverse complement strand
AAATTTAACGATTATAGCAACAACGATGCCTGTAACACCTATCGCTATAGTTACAGACCACTGCAAGCGTGTTTCCAACCGAGTTATTCTGTCATGGAGGTCCTTTTTGATCCCCTGAATATCACTCCTCACGTCGCTTTTTACTTCTTGAATCCGAGCACCGAGGCGTGATTCAACTTTATCGACTTCTTCCATTCTTGCTTGAAGCCGAACAGCATCTTCCTTAAGTTCAAATACATCTGGACTATTTTGATCTGCCATGAAACCTTCCTCTCAACATTCAACCAAAATTAAGTTGCAATCATTCTTCGGATCCAAGCGGGTGGCAGAAACGAAGTGCGAATCCCATCCGTAGATGTGCCACCCAAAACTGATAAGTAAGAGTATAGCAGAAAAATAAACGAATTACAAATCTTCTTTCCTATCCTTTTAGGTTGGATTTGGCAGCCGAATTGTGCTATGCTATATAGACATCACACGACAGGAGAGATTATGGAAACGAAGGAAACAGAGATACGAGACTTTTTCGAGACCCCGATTGAGCACTTCTCTGACCGGAGTACAAGGTGGCTGCTTCAAGACAAAGAAAACGTCCGCGGCTTGGTAGAAATCGTCGCTAATGACCTCGTGGCACTGTTAGATTTTAGTCGGATCACACACCTCAACAGAAGTTTTATCTCTGATACGCTTCGAGAACAAGAATCAGACATCTTGTTTAGCGTGCCATTTCAGAGCGACTCAGAAACGGATGAACTACTCATTTATATCCTAATTGAACACCAATCTACTGTTGATGTGACGATGGGATTTCGGGTGCTTTTTTACATGATGCAGATATGGGATTCACAACGTCAGGAATGGCAGTCAGAGAATGTTCCGAAAAGTCAATGGCGTTTGCGCCCAATTCTACCGATTGTGTTGTACACGGGTACACAACGGTGGAACACCCCACTGACACTGACAGCAATAATGGATATCCCTGAGGTGCTGACTCGATTTGTTCCGACGTTTGACACGCTATTTCTCAGCGTCAAGGAGACAGCAGCGGCGAGGCTGACAGAAACCGATCATCCACTCGGATGGTTGCTCACCGTTGTTCAGAAGGAAGATGCTGACAAGGATTCAATAAGTGATGCGTTGCTTTCGGCATTGTCGCACTTGAATACGCTTGATACAGAACAAGCACAGTGGCGGCGCGCGATCATCTATTTACTTTTGATGGTCATGCATCGGCGTCCAGTAGAGGAACACGAAGAGTTGATAACGCTTATTGATCAGTATAGTCAAGAAATGGAGGTAGAAATAATGGCACAGTCCATGGCTGAGGTTCTCATAGAACAGGGAGAAACACGCGCTAAACGCGAGTTACTCCTCAAACTGCTACAGTTCCGATTTGAGACGGTTCCAGAATCGGTAGCCACAAGGATTATCGCAATCCAGGATCGCTCTCGACTTGATTCGCTTTTTGAGAAGGCACTGACGGTAGAAGACCTTGATGAAATCGGCTTGTAAACCGATGAATTGTGCAACTGCGAAACCAAGGATGCGCGAAAACACGCAAACTGCGTCTGTCCTAATTAGATTACAAAAGAGGAGTAAAATTGTGGAAACCAAGTTTCAAGAACTCAAAGCCCGTCTGCTTGAAGTGAATGATATATCGTCCGCTGCTGGACTGCTCTATTGGGATCAATCCACCTACATGCCGCCGGGCGGTGCTACCGCACGGGCACGTCAAACCGCGACACTCGGACGATTGTCGCACGAGAAATTTACAGACCCAGCAATCGGAAAATTGCTGGACGCGCTTGAGCCTTATCAAAAAAGCCTCGCTTATGATTCCGATGAAGCCAGTCTCCTCCGCCTCACACGGCGAAAATATGAACGCGCGATTAAAATACCAGCAGCATTCACAGCGGAAGTAGCGAATCACACCTCCGAATCTTATCAGGTCTGGACTGAAGCTCGTCCGGCAAATGATTTTGAACGGGTACGTCCCTACCTCGAAAAAACACTCGAATATAGCAGGCAGGCTGCGAACTTCTTTCCGGGGTATGATCACATTGCGGATCCATTTATTGAACAAAGTGATTACGGGATGAAAGCCGCGGATGTTAGCCGTGTCTTTGCGGAATTGCGCCAAGAACTCGTTCCGCTTGTTTCCGCGATTACATCACAGGAACCCGCGGACGATGCGTGCTTGCACCAACACTTCCCCGAAGAAAAACAACTCGCGTTCGGCTTGGAAGTTGCTGAACAGTTCGGCTATGACATGAATCGCGGACGACAGGACAAGACTCACCATCCGTTTATGACGAAGTTCTCACTCGGTGATGTGAGAATCACAACCCGGACGAAAGAGAATTTCCTCGGCGATGCGTTGTTCAGCACGTTACACGAAACCGGACACGCGCTTTATGAACAAGGTATCCGTATGGACTTTGAAGGCACACCACTGGCGCGCGGCACTTCCTCTGGTGTCCATGAAAGTCAATCAAGGCTTTGGGAAAATATCGTCGGCAGAAGTCGAGGGTTTTGGAAGCACTATTATCCGCAACTTCAAAGCGTTTTCCCAGATCAACTCGGTGATGTCCCGTTAGACACATTTTATCGCGCGATTAATAAGGTGGAACGTTCCCTCATCCGCACAAACGCTGATGAAGTGACATACAACCTCCACGTCATGTTGCGTTTTGATTTTGAACTGGCACTGCTCGAAGGAGAATTGGAGATCCGAGACCTACCAAACGTGTGGCGTGAAAGATTTGAAACTGATTTCGGCATCGTGCCACCAGATGACAAGGACGGTGTGCTGCAAGATGTGCATTGGTACTTTGGATTGATAGGTGGTTCCTTTCAAGGCTATACACTCGGTAACATCTTAGGGGCACAATTCTTCTCGACTGCAGTCAAAGCACATCCACAAATTCCTGCTGAAATCGAAAACGGCGAATTCCAGACACTCCACGATTGGTTAAAAGAGAATCTTTATCAACACGGATCGAAATACACCGCGCCTGAAATTATTGAACAGGCAACAGGAAGCCCGTTGTCCATAGAACCCTATATGACATACCTACGTACGAAGTACGGCGAATTATACGACTTAGAGAGTTAAGGACGCTCCCACCTGTAAGGAGACTAAATTATGGGAAACAGACGGACGCTACTCATCCTAATCCTCTGCGGCTTCTTACAAGCCTGTGGCGGACTCAAGCTGATTGATGTTTCCAAAAGTTCCGCAGCACTACAACTCACAACCGACCAGCAGCAGAAAATTCACCCGAAACTGAATCTCATTCGCGACATCGTTGAAGACTATGATTTTGAGAAGAAACAGTTAGAGGCAGATTATCAGATATTTCGGGCAGGCATCACGCAACGGGAGTACGGTCAATACGAAGACAGATTCGCGGATACTCGGACGCGGCGGGAACTCATCCAATTTCGGGAAGAAGCACGGAAATTTCTCAGACAGCGCGACATATATCTTGACGAAATTAAAGAGATAATTCAAGAAGTATCGGCAGAACTTACGCCCGACCAGCGTATTAAACTCGCTGAACTGAAACTCCCGAAATTGGAAGTGCCAATGATGCTCCAGAGCGACCCATATCGCGAACTCCGCTATATTCCGAACCACCCCCTCGGTGGAGTGAATGTGTTTTAGACTGTTTCAATGGATTACTACGTTAGTTTACTCGGCGACGATTCAAACACCGGTGCGTCCGAAACGCAACCGTGGCGAAGTATCGAACGCGTGAATGCCACCGAATTGCTACCGGGGGATTCGGTCCGGTTTCACGCGAATCACACCTTTATCGGAAATCTCTGTCTGCCCAAAGTAAATCATAACAACGGGCATACGGAGCGTGTTGTAACAATTGGTTCTTACGGTTCAGGTAGAGCAACAATTGACGCAGGCACTGGGACGGGTTTCATAGCGAGAAATACGGGGGGTGTGCACCTCGTCAACCTCAATTTTGTCGGTGTAGGCGCGTCAAAGAATACGGGTTCCGGCGTTTTGTTCAGTAATACCCTACCCGGAAATGTCACATTCGCAAACATTCGGGTACATCGGGTGGATGTCAGCGGTTTTAAGCATTCTGGAATCAGCATCACAGCACAGCCGATTGATAACAGTTGGAGCGGGTTTCGTGATGTCAAAATCACGAACACCACAAGCCACGACAACGGTGACGCGGGGATGAGTTGTATCGGTGCTTGGCATCCAGAGCAAGCTGGCTACGCGCACGCCGATTTTTATATCGGCAATTGCAGTGCTTACAGGAATGCGGGTATCCCCGGCAAGGGCACTCATTCAGGGAACGGTATCGTTCTCGGACAGGTAGATGGCGCGATTATTGAACACTGTCGCGCTTATG
>JAJEGI010000028.1 GCA_022819945.1 Candidatus Poribacteria bacterium | reverse complement strand
AGATGGTGGTAACCGAAAATTTATCCTCGTTGAATGCGAGGACTATGCGGATACCATCACTGCCGAACGCGTCCGCCGCGTTATAAACGGTGTTGAAAATGCCACAAATGAAACCCTTCGAAACGGCTTAGGCGGTTCCTTCACCTACTGCACCCTCGGTGAACCGATTGATGAAGAAGGGATGCTCACCGGTGAAACGCTCCCCACCTATGAAACTTTAGCGGATTACATTGCCTATACCGCAACCGGTAACGCACTCACTTCAGTCGTCCAACAGCAAGATTACTGCTTCGGCGAAACCAACGACATCCGTTTCTATCTTATCTATGAACCAACCTTGGAATTTTTGGAGAGCAATCAGTCTGCGCTCACAGGAGAACGTGCCGAGCAGATCGCCGAAAAGTGTAAGGAAACCGGTAAAAAGGCTTATGTCTATGCACCCCAAAAATTCGTCAGTCAGAAAGAGTTGACAGATATGGGTATCACTTTCTGTCAACTTCCCTATAACATCCACCGTATCACGGAATAATCACATAATGGAACTCAAAGACTACCAGCAACAAGCATTGGATACGTTGGACCGCTATCTGGAGGCACTCAAGGAGGCGCGTCAGAAAGCCGATGAATTTTCTGTCCTTAACATTGACGACTTACCGGCAGTTTTAAGGGAGCAGTCCGCTGCTTTAGCGCGTGCAGCTATGGATTATCCCCTTGCAGCGTGGGAAAGTTTACGAGAAGCATCTGTCCTACCGGGCATCACGGATGCACAGGGGCAGGACTTGATTCCAGACCACATTCCACGTGAGAGTGCTTCTGGTGAACCTATTCCGCATGTCTGCCTAAAAGTCCCAACAGGTGGTGGGAAAACCTTGTTAGGTGTAGAGGCAGTGCGTCACTTGAAACTTGGTACAGGTTTTGTGCTGTGGCTTGTGCCGACCAAAGCCATCTATACACAAACGTGGGACGCTTTTCGGAATAAAGAGCACCCCTATCGGCAGATTCTGGAGCATACTTCGGGAGGACGCGTCAAGCTGCTCCAAAAAGACGACAGATTCACGAAACAAGACATTGAGAACCATCTCTGTGTCATGCTTCTCATGCTGCCCGCTGCAAACCGCAACCGAAATAAGGAATTCCTCAAGATTTTCCGAGATAGCAGCGGTTATGCCTCGTTCTTCCCCGTTGAGGACGATATACGAGAGCATCAGGCACTCTCAGAAAAACATCCCGACCTTGAAACAGCAGAAGACGATCAAACCGCACAACCACGGCTCGCCAGAAACCCCAAAGACACACTCATCAAACAGAGCCTTTTTAACGTCCTGAAGCTGCTTCGTCCAACGGTAATTTTAGATGAGGCACACAAGGCTTACGGTAGCCCAGACGCAGTACGCAATAAAGGGTTTGTAGAAGCAGTGAATCGGCTCAACCCACGTTTCGTATTGGAACTCTCTGCGACACCGAAACTCGGCATTAGCAACATCCTTGTCAACGTCTCCGGTCTTGCACTCAAAGAGGAAGAGATGATTAAACTCCCGATCCAACTTCGGAATTTTCCGAATTCGGATTGGAAATATACACTTGCACAGGCGAAAATAGAACGTGATAAACTTGAAGAGGCTGCGAAACGGTTTCAGGAAGCGGAAGATCGCTATATCCGTCCTATTGCCGTGATTCGCGTAGATCGCACCGGCAAAAACCAGCGTGACGGCGTGCGGGTGCATGCCGAGGATGCCCGCGAAGAACTTATTGACGCGCTGGGTGTGCCAGAAGAACAAGTCAAGGTAAAATCATCGGCGCAAGATGAACTCGCGGGGATAGATCTCATGAGTCCATTCTGTCCTGTCCGATATATAATCACCAAAGATGCCTTGAAGGAGGGATGGGACTGCCCATTTGCTTACCTGCTCGCGCTTCTCGATAACACCACAGCCGCGACAGCGATGACGCAGCTTATCGGTAGAGTGATGCGTCAACCCTACGCGCGTGTTACAGATCGATCAGACTTAGATAGTTGTTACGTCTTCTGCTACAATCAGGAAGTCAAGGGCGCAGTAGAGAATGTCAAGAAAGGATTAGAGGCAGAAGGATTGACAGGATTGGGCAACTTTGTTGATGGGACAGGTGTAGAGCGTGTTCAGCGAATTATCGAACGTAAGGCGGACTATCGTGATGTAGACATCTTTCTGCCGCGTGTGCTTCATAGAGACGGGCGGAACTGGCGGGAACTCAATTATGAACGCGACATCCTGAGTGCAATCAACTGGCATCAACTCGGTGCGGTGGCACCTATCAACTTAGGCGAGGAAGCACAACTTCAAGAGATCCGCGCCACTATTCACCTCGAAGATGAAGCCGTAATTGATAAAAAGTTGCAAGAGAGTGCGGCACACAACTTAGAGGTAGCGTTTTTCGTTCGACGGTTAGGTGATGTGCTGCCGAACCCGTGGCATGCCGCTCGTATTGTGAAAGCGACCTTGTCGAATTACCGCGAGGAGGGCGTTGATGAAGAAACGTTGTATACACATCGGTTATATCTCTCTGAGTATCTGAAACGTCGTCTGCGCGATCGCATTGATAAACTCGCAGAAACCATTTTCCGAAAAAAGTTGGAAGCCGGGCAAATCCAATTTAACCTACAAGCGGATGGTGCCTTAAACTACCAACTCGAAAAAACGCTTGAGGTTAGTCTTGCACCTGAAGCGAGACCGCTGAGGCACTCACACGGGGATCCGTTACAACTTAACCTATTTGAACAAGTATTTGAAGCAGAATTCAACAATTTAGAAATGGACTTCGCCCTCTATTTAGATAAGCAGAGTGCCATTCAATGGTGGCATCGCATCGCCGCAAAGCAAGAATATTTCTTGCAAGGCTGGCGACGCGACCGCGTTTATCCTGATTTTATAGCGTGTCTCCAACGGAGTAGAACCGGACCCCAAAGACTCTGCATCTTTGAAACCAAGGGACAACATCTTGAAGGCAATAGCGATACTACCTATAAACAGAGACTCATTGAAACATTAGAAACGGCATATCGCAACGCTACACAACACGGCACGATGGATATCACTGCCCCCAATAATAGAACGATGTCTTTCCGAATGCTATTTGAAGACTCATGGTATGAAACCGTGAACGAAACAATTACCTCAACATAAATCCTAATCCGCAATCCTAATCCCTTCCGACCGATATTTTCCATAAAATACTACTTTTTCGCGGAATTATGTAAGTTTTTATTTCTAAGTCGCGTCTATATATTCCAAATAAAGCACTTTCTTTTTTTGAGGCATTTGATGCGAAACAACACTGCCGAACTGATCCAACGTATCCTTGAAGGCGATGATGCTGCTTTTGCGTGCTTGGTTAGAAAGTACCAAAAGCGTGTTCACGCGCTCGCATGGCGGAAAATCGGGGATTTCCATATCGCTGAAGATATTACGCAGGAAACGTTCCTACAAGTCTATCGGAAATTGGCAAAGCTGAAAGATCCAAGCCAGTTTCCGGGGTGGCTTTACGTGATTGCTAACCGCCGCTGTCTGGCGTGGCTCCGCAAGAAACGGGTACAAACGCAATCTTTGGAGGACATAGATATAGCCATGACAGAGCGGAGTTCTTATTCCAGACATGTCGCTGCAGCGCAGGCAGAAAGTGCAGCAGAAACAAAACGCGAACTGGTTAAAAATTTACTGGCGAAGTTGAAGGAGAGTGATCGGACGATTCTGACGCTCTACTACTTCGGTGAAATGACTTATGCAGAGATCAGCGAATTTTTGGGTGTATCTGTGAATACAGTCGCGACGCGTATTCACCGTGCGCGGGAGCGGTTAAAAGCGTACGAGCCGATGATTCGAGAAGCACTCGGTAGTTTTCAACTGTCTCCGCATTTAACCGAGAATATCATGCGCGAAATTCCGCGTATCAAACCGCTACCGCCTACTGGCGGAAACCCGCCTGTTGTCCCGTGGGCAATCGCGACTTCAACCGTTATTCTGGTTGTGATGATGCTCGGCATCAGCAACCAATACTTAGCGCGTTTTCAGCAGCCCTATAGCTTTGATGCCACTTCGGAGATGACAGTGGAGCTCATTGACGCACCTATTGTCCTTGATCTCTTATCAAAACCGGATGTCCGAAACCAACTGGGGAATACCGACGGTACGACTAAAAAGAGTGGTACAGGCATGAAACTTAACGATATTCTTGAATCGCACTTTAATGCTATCGGCGGTCTCGCGCGGCTCTCAGAAATTCGGAATGTTCAACGTTTTGCCGAGGGACAACTGACGCAACGGAATGGAAAAACCATGAACGAATCGGGTCGCGCTGAAATGGTAACAGTCGTTGGAAAAAAATCGTATCTCAAAATCGACTTCGGCGAACCCTTTACTGAAACCACTGTATGGAATGGTTCAGAAGGTTGGAAATCCGTTATGGGAAACAGCCCGACAATCCTTCCTGAAACAGAATATGAGTATGCCAGATATGAGACTTATATAGATCCGTTACAGGGGATTTACGAAGAACTTGGTAGTAGCGTGTTTCAACAAGATGAAGATGAATTGTTCCAAGGTAAGGAATGCTCAGTGGTTCGCGTCATTGGGACGGAAAATGTGTTCTATATTGATAAAAATTCTAACCTACTCGTCGGAGGGAAGACCACCTATACAGGCATAAACCTTAAAGATGTTATGTTAGTCTTTCACTACGCCGATTATATGGATTATGAAGGTGTGATGTTGCCCAACTCCTACGCAATCTTCACTGGGGACGGTGCGTTATCGGTCAATTACACCTTTACAAAGACAGAAATTAATACTGCATTAGATCCGACGATTTTTCAGAAACCGTAACGGTATCAGAGCTATCTACAAATTATTCTACAAACATTTAAGCAACCATTGTAAGCCAGAATTGAAAGGTATTGTCAATAATTAGTTTCATATTCCCAAAAGGAGATTTGTGATGGAAAAAGTTATCGGATCTATATTCTGGTTCGGATGGCTATATACTATCGCCATTGGTATACTTTTAGAATATACGATATGGTGTGGAATAATCCTGTGATTCCTGATTATTATTCCACATTCAATAACAATAGCCTTTGCCATAGCTGAACACATGCCTACGTACAAAAAACGGCAAAAAGCTGTAAAAAGTTTGGGTTCATTGTACACACATGGGATAAAAACCCTGACATTATCTATGGTTCACCACAAAAACAAGCCCAATGCGTAATCTGTAAAAAGTACCATGAGTTTACTCAGGAAGAAATCAGTTCAACAGCGTAGTAATTTCGTTATTTAGCCAATATCCTTATGGAGGGAATATAAAATATCATGATAGTAGGGGTGACAAAACTTACATTAATCCTGGGAAGTGTATTATTTCTCGTGCATGCTGCCTTTGGGCAAACAACCGACCAAATTTCAGGAATTGTAACAGATAAAGCAACTCAAGAACCACTTGCTGGTGTTAAAATTGTTATCGTGGAAACCACATTGGAAACAACGACAGGTAAGGATGGTTCTTACAAGTTGACCTATGTTCCTCCTGGACAGTATGAAATCAAAATCAGTCGGATTGGATATGAATCAGTATCTTTAAGAATCACCGTTTCTCCCAATGGGGATACACAGCTCAATATTTCGCTGAAGGAATCAATTATATCTCTACCGCCAGTTGTTGTGTCATCCGAAAAGTTAGTTGAGAGAACTTCCGTCAGTGACATGGCACTGACGAAACGGATGTTGCAATCCAGACATGGTCTGATGGAAGACCCCATACGTGTCATTCATACAATGCCGGGGGTGATGACGCAGGGCGATCTATTTTCAGCCTCCCAAATTTACATCCGAGGCGGTGCACCAGAGGAAAATCTTTTCTTACTCGATTGGGTACGGGTGTATTGGCCCTGGTATTTTGGTGGGATAAAATCCGTTTACAACACAGATATTGTGGAAACTGCTGAACTATTGACAGGCGGTTTTCCAGCGAAATATGGTAACGCGCTTTCATCGGTATTGAGTGTAACCACCCGCGAAGGGAATCGAGAACGAGTTTCTGGAGATCTTTCTCTCGGTTTTATGAACACTCAAGGACGCATAGAGGGGCCCCTTACATCAAAGGCATCTTATCTCGTTACCAGTCGCCGCACCTACCTTGATTTAATACTCAAGGAAAATGCTGAGTTTCCCGTACCATTTTTCGCCGACTTTAATTCTAAGTTCAGTTACGAACCGGTCGCTGGGCACCACATTGACGTGAATGTTTTTCTATCCAAGGAAAATGTTGACTTTATCACCGCCGATCCGGACCCAGGTATGCCGGATAGGACCACAACAGATGGCAAATTAAACACCCAAAGCATTGAATGGAAGGCACTCTTCAACGCTAACCTTTACTCTAAGTTCTCCTTACTTCGAGCGCAGCCCACATACAATGTGGAAGTTGGGAGGAACCTTAATTTTCAGATTGATGCAGCAACGGTTGGCGTTAGAGAGGACTTGACCTGGGAGCTTCATCCAAATCACGAGTTAAAGACCGGCTTTGAGCTGACACGGACGACCTTTGAGACATCAGGGAATGTTCCTTTAGACCCCTCAGAGATTGATCCTACAGATATCTCTGTCCAATTGACTTCCTATGATTTTTCAGAGGACACATGGTCCGGCGGCGGCTATCTACAGGACTCATGGGAACTCCTTCCGGCGTTGACTTTGACTGGAGGGGGCCGATTTGATTATCTTTCCCTCAATGAAAAGATAGACCTGTCTCCCAGGTTCTCCTTCCACTATGAACTGGGTTCAAAAACCGCCCTGCGAGGTGCTTGGGGACATTACTATCAATTTCCGAATTTGCAGGACATCGACAGAGAGCCTGGACTTCAATCTCCGATGGCGATTCACTATATCGTTGGAATTAACCATGAATTTAATAATGCGTTTCACGGGTGGGTTGAGGTTTACCAGAAGGACTATCAAAATTTGGTTGTGGTTAATACTCTGGAAGAGTATTCAAACGATGGGCAGGGATTTGCCAGAGGAATTGAATTTTTCTTACAGAAGAAAACGGGGGCACTCGTGGGTTGGCTGAGTTATGCCCTGTCGGTAGCAAAACGCAGGGAGTATTTAGACACACAAGAGTATGATTTCGACTTTGATCAACGGCACCTTTTATCCTTAACGCTTTCATACAATTTTCCCGAGTCTTATAAGTCGAAGTGGTATATGCCCGCTGTTATCGCGTTAACATCTCGATATGCCAGTGGCCGTCCGTACACCCCTATTGTCTCTGCTGAAAGAGGTCTAAACGGTGGATGGATGCCAGTCAAAGGAGAAACCAACTCCCGTCGTTTTTCACCTTTTCATAATCTCAAT
>JAJEGI010000033.1 GCA_022819945.1 Candidatus Poribacteria bacterium | reverse complement strand
TTTTTGTTGAGGAGCATCATTTCGCTGGTTTCCAGAACAGCCCAAGGGAAGGCAAGCAGGGGATTCGGCTCTGGATCGTCGGCGGTCAGAATTTGGATATGTCTATCCATGCCAAGGGTGGAAAGCAAGGTGTTCAAACGCTTAACCTCAAACTTGAGGAAGGCGTATGGACCTGGATCGCACTTGTCGGGACGAGCGGCAAGTCGATTGTTGCGTATCAAGACGGTAAAAAGGTCAGCGAACAAGCCGGTTTTGAGTTTGATAAGAAGTTACCAATAAACGACATCTCGATCGGAGCGAATTCTTTCGATGAACGCCGTCGGACTTTCAACGGATCATTCGCGATCGTTCGCGCTTATGACCAGGCACTCACAGAGGCGGAAATCAATCAAAACATCGGTGGCACATTTGCTGTTGATCCCGCAGATAAACTCTCAACGACTTGGGCAAAAGTAAAACGCAGTTATTGATAAAATCGCACGTGCAATGTTATCTCTCTCGCTGGCGAGGTTTTGCGGCGTACTTGAAGAAATCCGTAGAAACACCCAAGCAAAAACCCCAAATGCGATCTGCATTTCAGCCTCGCCTCGTCTACCCATAATAGATAGCATCTCAATTGCCTACTTAACACCTTCTCATATTGACGGCTAAAGAGATAGCGGTGTCTACGCCTCAAATTATTCCCACCCGACTTCAAGAAGCCCACTATCTTGTTCTGGGTGATCGCATCATTGATGAGATCATTGCGCCGAAACTGAGGCTTGACGAAGTTACCAAACATCCTTAGATTTTTTTTTGCATTATGCAAGCATTTCGCTCAAAAACGCGTCTTTAACAATCGAGGGTATCATGCCCTGTTCAAGTGGGTCTAATCTTTACCGTATGCTGCAATTTGAAATGCTGACATAAACAATGCTCTATGGACTGGAGGTAGTATAATGTTAATTACCCTCATTCGGAAAGAGATGATGCATCACATTCTCAGTGCTCGGTTTATAGCATTGCTTCTGATGTGCGTACTGCTCATCCCGCTCAACCTCCATATCAATTACCATCGTTATCTCCAACGTCAAGTTGACTATCGAGAAACTGTCAAAGACGAAAATAGTAAGGACCCGGCGGAACAACCCTGGTTACAGAAGCAGCGGACGGATCCGAATTTTGAAGTTTCCAAATTGATTCTTAAGCCGACACCTTTAAGCGTATTTGGGACAGGCTTAGAATCTGCCTTACCGAGTTATCTCGGTATGACGCGTAACGGCATACAACGAGGGGAAGCGGCACTGTCTACCGCGCCAATCGCCTCTCTTTTAGGGCATCTCGACTTTGTGTTCGTTGTCAGTACCGTCTTTAGTCTGCTTGCACTTTTGTTTACCTTTGATGCCGTTACGGGAGAA
The DNA here is from genome assembly GCA_022819945.1 of Candidatus Poribacteria bacterium. Lineage (GTDB taxonomy): Bacteria > Poribacteria > WGA-4E > WGA-4E > WGA-3G > WGA-3G. Next base: position 2,670 of record JAJEGI010000033.1, on the reverse strand, counting down.
AAAGAAGCTGGAACACTTCGGATAAATCTCGCTAACGCTCTTCCACGCGATATCTTTTTGTGGAGCAAACTCATTGGCGGATACCTCGTATTCATCATTCCGTTCTTAGTCTCGTTAATCACCGGTCTACTTGTGCTTGTCTGGCAAGGCTTCCCACTATCTGAACCGGATATCTTTCCGCGTGTCCTCTGTCTCATCGGCATCTCACTGCTCTACATTGCGGTCTTTTTTGGCATCGGGGCAGTGATCTCGATTTATTTTGACAGTTCCAAAACAGCACTCATCGTCGCTTTTACCGTTTGGGTGTTTGCTGTCCTGATTTTACCGCGTGTCGGTTTTCTCGCGGCGCAAATCGTCGCGCCGACTTCAACAGCGGAGAGCGTCTATAGGGAAAAAGGAGCGAGGCGATCAGAATTGCGTGCTACTCTCGAAGCGGAAAGAAACAAAATTATGGGTAAAATGATACAGGAATCTAAGCGGGGAGAGAAAACGACCGGTTTCTTTAGATTAGACGAAGCGTTCGTCGCGAAAATGAATGAGAAGATGCGTCCGCTTGAGGCGGCGGCGCGGTCAAAATACCGAGATATCGCGACACAACTCGATAGACGTTATGCGCAAGAAAGAAAGCACCAAGATAAAATCGGCATAAATTTTTCCCGAATCACGCCTACGTCCTCCTTCATTTTTCTCGCAACGGATGCCACTCAAACCGGTCAAGTAAAAAGAGATACCTACTTTCAAACAGGCACTCGCTATTATGAGGTGCTGGATGCAGAGATGTTCAGCAAAATGTCAGACGCGGCACTGATTGAGACAGAGGATATCTCGTCCCCGCCATCTCCGCCGCCACTGGCGACGTTGACTTTGGAAGAGATGCTCCAACACGCTGCTCTGGATCTGCTATTGCTCTGTTTCTTCACAGGTGGTTTTACAAGTGTGGCGTTCCTGAAATTCTTCAGATCGGATATCTGAGGGGAGAGCGTTTCGGTGCTGGCGAGGTTACTCACATCGCTTGTTCATCGTGTTTCGGTAATTCTAAAATTTATGACTAACTACTGATTAATCACGGAGTATCCTGATGGAAAAAGATGATGCACAACTCATTCGCCGTATTTTATCGGGCGACAATACAGCATTTACTACCTTAGTTGAAAAGTACTATAGAAGTGTTCACGCCTTCGCGTGGCGGAAGATCAACGATTTTCATCATGCGGAAGAAATCACACAAGACACCTTCCTTCAGGCATACAAAAAACTCTCAACGCTTAGAAATCCGGATCAGTTTGCCGGATGGCTCTATGTCATCGCCGATCGGCTTTGCATCGGTTGGCTGCGAAAGCAAAAACCAGCCATGCAATCACTGGAGGATACACGGACGGATATAGTGGAAAAACTCTCTTATACACGTTATATGTCGGAGCAGCGCGAAACAGAAGCGAGTGAGCATCATTATGAAATCATCAAAAATCTTTTGGAAAAACTCCCCGAGCATGAGCGAACCGTCATGACGCTCCACTATCTCGATGAAATGACGACCAAAGAGATTAGCGAGTTCTTAAGCGTGCCCGTGAAGACGGTTCATAGTCGGCTCCATCGGGCACGAAAACGTTTACAAGGAGAAGGATTTCCCATGACACAAGAAGGTGGACAGGAACTTAAACAGGTTCAGCAAGTGGTTGAAGAATTAAGCCTCACCATAGAGAAAGAGATTCACGCCGAACTTCAAGGGCAACTCGGAAAAAGTATTCCCGACACACAAATAGGCAGGGATATACTTAAGCAAGTGTCAGAACAGATGATGGCGGATATTAAGGAAAAAATACTGGCAGAACTGCAAGCACAATTCGGAGAGGGTTTTCTAAAGGTGTAAGAGCGACAGGAGATACGTAGCCAATTATTGGCGTTGATGTCGTCTTGATGTGCTATCTATCAATGGATTCTGAGGACTCCGACTCCAACAACTTCGATATGTTTGGTCAGTGATTGAATGCCTCTGGATCGTGCCTGATTAGATTGAAAAGGAAGACGGATTATGATAAAATAGTCACAGATTTTTGCAGATTCATATTTCATAATAGAACTTTGGAGTCAATACATTCGATATGACATCATTTAAATCTATCTTCATTTCAGTATTTCTTGGGGCAGTCCTGATTACGGTTGTGCTAATCTTCAATGCGAAACGCCCGACAATGGAAGTAGAACAGCCGAGTGCTGATTTTGTGCGGGCAACGGGGAAGTGTGCGGAGTGCCATCGCCGGGAAACGGCTGCGGTTGTTCATCAATATGAACGGAGTGAGCATGCAAAACACGGTGTAAGTTGTTTGGACTGCCACAAAGCCGTGGAAAATCAGGAAACACAAGCACATCGGAGTTTCACAATCGCGAAGCATCTCACGGCAAAAAATTGTAGCCAGTGCCATACAACCGAGTATACACAGTTCCTCCGAAGCCGACACGCTGCACCGGCTTGGGCAGCGGTATGGGGTGCAAAGGATTTTACAGCGGAACAGATCGCCTTCGCTGAAAGGTATCACAAGGGAGCGGTGGAACGTCCTGCGAATCCTTTAGCGATGGCAGAGGGTGAGAGTGCTATTGACGTTGGATGCTTGGGGTGCCACGATATAGGTCAACCGAATCCGGATGGCTCTATTGGGACGTGTACAGCCT
>JAJEGI010000026.1 GCA_022819945.1 Candidatus Poribacteria bacterium | reverse complement strand
ATCACACCTCAACGCGCACAAACGCCAGATACGCACCTGACAATAACACTAAAACGAATAACGTTAGCAGTAACAATTCCGTTGCTGCCGTATTGAAGTCCCTACTCAAATTAAGCGTATCTTCAAATCTCGGAACGGATTCTGGGTTGACAAGTTTCTTGGACATGCCTTCACGCACGCCCAAAATATGAAAACTTTCCGGATCGGCTCTATCCGTGTCAGCAACGAATTCACGCAATTGACGGGCATAACGCTGCGTATTGTCCACAAATTGCAAATGCCGCTCAAATCCGGTGCCAGCAAACCCTTCCATAAGGTGCTGTAGAAGTGTGGCAGGTGAGATACTGGTGATTGCGCGCGCACGATACACCTGTGAACTCCGATACTTTAATCGTTCTTCATGTTTGCGTTCCCATCTTTCAGCGTTTTCGTTGAAAAACGCACTCTTCCCCCTTAACGTCTTGTCGTCCAACGCATCCGACCAGAGCCACTCGTCGTATTTATCCCATAAGTCCTCTTTAATGGGGTTCCGCTGCTTCCAAACTTCGTCGAAGGATGTCGCAGGTGAGAAGCTGCTTGCGATTGAAGCGAGGGTACTCGGCATAAAAACCACAAGGGTTACCCACGTCAACAGCAGTATCATCAGACTCACCGCGCTCTGTCGCACACGCGCCGAGACTAACAACCCTAACGCCACAAACAGACTCGTGTACAAAAGCGCGAGACAGAAAATGATACATAAGCGTCCCCATGCCTCTGTCGTCAGGTGAACGGTACTTGCAGTAGAAATCAATAAAAGGTTCACCAACACAGCAAGTGCAAACGGGATGCTAATGCTGAGCAATGCCCCTAAGAATTTGCCGATAAGCACAGTGTGCCGCGGAATTGAATTGGCTAACATCAATCGGAGTGTGCCGCGCTCGCGTTCACCGGAGAAGGCATCAAAGGTGAACCAGAGGGCTATCAAACTCAAGATGGAACCGATGATGAATGCCCAATCCACTTGTGAAACCTTCGGTCCAACGCTCTTATTCTGGAGGTTGGCATCTGGATAGGAGAGGCTCCAGACACCTTGGAGTGTCACGTTACCTTCTCCATCGGTCGCGAACACAGGAGGTTCACCTACTTTGATCGTATCTGGTAAAATGAGTTCACCCCCGTTTGCACAGAAATGCAGCGGAGACGGTTTTTTGTAGAAGTTGCCCGGCCCGTATTGTGCCAGTTTAAAGAGGCTGCCATCCGCGTGGGTCGTTAAACGATCCGAAGATTCAGTAACAGCGTCCCGATACCTCTGTACCCGTTTTGGCTGCTCTCGGAGATGCCTAACGGCATTGGTTACCATCAGGGCCAGCAATAAAACAGCTGTCAAGGCGAATCGGAGACTATTCAAATTATCGTAGATTTCACGTTTCGTAATATGCCACATAAGTGATCAGTAACCAGTAACCAGTAACCAGTTTCCAGAGGGAATAGTTATAAGTTATAAGTTCGGTTTTTCTGCGAAAAACCTTTCAGTTAACAGTTAACCGTTGCCAGTCAAACTCTCACTGCGAGGCATTCTTAACTGTTAACTGGAAACTGTTAACAACTTCACACTTCGCTTTTAATAAAAATCAGCACTATCACTGTAAAGAGAATAACATTCATTGTAAGCAACAGAAGCATGTCCGGGAGAGCACGTTTCGCATTGATACCGGTATCACTTCTCTGAAAGGAAAACTGCGGGAGCGCGTCCCAGTCCGCTGTGCCTTCGTCGGCAGCGAACCACTGTCGCGACTCAAATATCTTTTCGTCATAGAAATAGTCAACGACTGCGCGCCGATAACGTTGAACCGTGCTGAAAAAGTCTTGAATACCCTCTAAGTCAGTACCTGCCCAGGCTTCGGTCGCTGCGTCATACAGACCGACTGGCGAAAACCTCAACAACATTCGTCCCAAATTTGCGGGTTGGACGTAGATCACCTCGAGTGCCGGTTTCCGGACAAGCCACGTCCGTTCTACGGTATTGACAGTCTCTCTATTGTAGAAACCGTAATAGTTCTGTACGAGTGATACATGCGGTTCAGATTCCGCCTTAATTTTTCCAGCATAGAATCCGCTTTGATAGAAATAGAGCAGTGTTGACGGTTTGTCTGCATCCCTCAAAAAAGAATATTCACTGCCTTTCAAACGAAATCCCCAACTTTCTCCGTCACGCGATAGCGGACCTAAGACGGTATCATTGCGGAGAAACTGCTTTTTTTCTCTGTTCAATTCTTCCCACATCTGTTTGATTTGATGATAGGCGGAGATTTGTGTGTTCGGTTGCGGGACGATGTCGACTGCAGTAAGAATCAGATTTGGATACACAAGCACTAAGACTCCCCAGACGAACATGCAAAGCATGAGCGCAGTACTGGTGCGACGCGTCAGCGCAGAAATACACATACCGATGAGATAGAACAGCGACACATAAAGCAGCGATGTCAGCACAATCCCGCCGATGCGAAGAAAATCGTCCGCGCTCAGGGAAATTGTAGTGGATATGGTCAACAAGATGATAGACAGGAGAAGGCTTATCAACAACGGCACAAGTAGGCAGAGCATCGCGCTGATGTACTTGGCAAATAGGATGTAACCGCGCTGGATGGGGTGCGTCAGCACAAGCCGTAATGTACCGCGTTCACGTTCACCGGCGAGCGCATCGTAAGCGAAAATCAGCGCGAGCAGGCTAAGCACTCCCTGAAAAACCAGCACAATATCAATTGAGGTGAAGAGGTTGAGAAACGGATTATTTGCCCCGTGCTTCACTGCATCCCAAACTGTCGGCACAAATGCGTGGTATACAGCAATTTCATTACCCACCTGCTTATCCAATCCCAAATTGAAGATGCTCAAGGGGTTCGGGGGGCGATGGACAATTAAATCCATAGCGTAACGGGAGTAGACTTTTTGCTCGCGTAATTCTTGGTGACTTTCTTGGGTAGCCGTATTGTAAGCAGTGAGTCGCTGTTCATAGTCCTTGAGAAGCACAACGGTATTGGCGACGACAAGCAGCAATGTAATGAAAACAGCTGCCGCAAATCGGAACGTCATGAGATTATCAAGGAGTTCTCGACGGATCAGTGTCATCAACATTTCTATTACACCTCAACGCGCACAAACGCCAGATACGCACCTGACAATAGCACTAAAACGAATAACGTTAGCAGTAACAATTCCGTTGCTGCCGTATCGAAATCCTGACTCAGATTCAGCGTATCTTCAAACTTCGGAACAGCGTCTGGGTTGACTGGCTTCTGCGACATACCCGTTCTAACACCGAAGATATGAAGACTCTCTGAATCCGCGTCATCTGTATCAATAATGAATGTCCGAAATTCTCGCACGTAAGTTTGGACATTTTCTAAGAATTGGAGATGCCGCTCAAACCCTGTGCCAGCAAAAGATTCAAGAAGGTTCTGGACGATTGTAACAGGAGAAATACGGGTGATAGCACGCGCGCGATTTACCTCAGCAATCCGCCGGTTTAAGCGTTCTGCGTGTAACTGCTCTTGCTGCTCTGCATCTTTGGTGACGTACGCACCATCAATCTCTATTCGCTTGGTTGAACCTTCTGGCTCTTTATAGTGACGGGAATAGTAGTCACTTGAGAGTTCCTCATGCAATTTCCATGAACGTTCCGAGAAGTCATAAGTAGGCCCTGATGATGTAGATCTACCCGCAATCGAAGCCAGGGTACTCGGCATGAATACCACAAGGACAACCCAAACCAAGAGCAGTATAACCAGACTCACCGCGCTCCGTTGCACCCGTGCCGACACGAGCATCCCCAATGCCAGAAAAAGGCAGGTGTAAAGCACAGCAACGAAAAAGATAATGCCTAAACGTCCCCACGCCTCCGCATCAAGGTGGACACCACTTGATGTAGAAATTACCAAAAGATTCACCAAGACAGCAAGAATGAAAGGGATACTAACACTTATAAACGCCCCTAAAAACTTACCAATTAGCACGGTGTGCCGCGGAATCGCGTTAGACAAAGTCAGTCGGAGCGTGCCACGTTCGCGTTCACCCGAAATCGAATCAAACGTAAACAGAAGGGCAACAAGGCTTAAAACATAGCCGATGATGAAACCCCAATCCACTTTGGTAACCTCCGGACGCACATTATCCCGATTCGGAGTGGCAGATGGGTACGCGAGTATCCAAAAACTTTTGAGTGTGTCGGTACTCCAACGGTGGTAACCCGCTTGTGCCCGATCTGACATAAACGTTTCGCCACCCTCTGCACAAAAACGGAGATCAGACGGTTTCTTGTAAAGATTGCCAGGTCCTTCTTGCGCAAGGTCATACAGGCCGTTTGAGGCGTGCGCTGTGATGTGATTCTGGTGTCCGGAGACACGCTCGCGATATCGCTGCACCCGCTCTGGATGTTCCCTGAGATGTACAATAGCGTTGGTCAGCATCAATCCAAGCAGCAACACCGTTGCCAGCGCAAATCGGAGGCTATTAAGATTGTTAGACAGTTCACGTTTTGCAATATGCCAAATCATTTTTTAGTTTCCAGTTTCCAGTTTCCAGTAACCAGAGGGAATAGTTATAAGTTCGGTTTTTCTGCGAAAAACCTTTCAGTTACCAGTTAACCGTTGCCAGTCAAACTCTCACTGCGAGGCATTCTTAACTGGTAACTGGTTACTGGTTACTGGAAACTGTTACCTACTTCACACTTCGGTTTTGATAAAAATTAGAAATATTACAATAAACAGAACGATATTAATCATAAGCAGTAGACATACATCCGGCAATGCTCGCTTCGCGTATGTGTTAATGTCATCTCTTTGAAAGGAGAACTGCGGCAGACCGCTCCAATCCGCCGCGCCTTTGTCCCCAGAGAACCATTGTCTCGATTCAAACACCTTATGATCGTAGAAAAAGTTAATGACGCTCTGTCTATATTGTCTCGCAGCGTCAAAAAAATCTCTGACCCCGAGTAGGTCCGTTCCTGCCCACGCTTGCGTCGCAGCATCATACAACCCGACAGGCGAGAGTTTCAACCAGACTCTCTCCATATTTGCGGGTTGAATGAAAATTTCTTCAAGGGCGGGCTTTCGGATGAGCCATGTGCGATCCGCTGCAGCAATCGTCTGCGCGCCAAGGAACCCAAAATGTTTCTGGGCATGCGGCATCTTCGGTTCATCTTTCTCACCAAATCCTTCAAAGTCCATGACACTTCTATAGGTGTACAGCAGGATCCGAGAGTAATCCCGAAAGCCTTCACTCCGCCAACCCCACCCTCTTAACTCATACCCCCAATCTTCACCAGGAAAATCGTCGGTCGCCAAATAGTGTTTGCGCTCTCTGTCGAATGTCTCCCATATATTTTCGATGCGGTTGAAAGCGGACGTTCTGAGAGCTTCTGGAGACTCCGGACGCGGGAGCACCGTCAGAATCACGTTAGGATAGACTAACACCAAAAACCCCCAAACAAACATTGACAACATCAAGGCAGTACTTGTTCGACGCGTCGCCGCTGAAATCAGCAATCCGATAAGGTAGAATACCGAAAGATACGCAACCGATGTTAAAATTATCCCACCGATACGAAGAAAATCATCACTGTTCAAGGATATGGAAGTGGATGTCGTCAGCAAAATTATCGCCAGGAGCAGACTCATCAACAACGGCACAATTAGGCAGACCATCGCGCTAATGTATTTCGCAACCAATATCTGACCGCGTCCAATCGGATGCGTCAGCACTAAACGCAGCGTTCCACTTTCGTATTCTCCGGCAAACGCATTATATGCAAAAATGAGTGCGAACAGACTCAAGATCACCTCAAAGATAAAAACAATATCCATTGAAGCGAACATATCCATGAACGGGTTATCCGACCCGTGCATGCCAGCATCCCACAGCGACGGAACCAATTTGTGAGATACCTCTATCTCATTTCCGAGACGCTTATCAAACCCGACATTGAAGATACTCAACGGGTTCGGCGGACGGTCAACACGCACTTCACCTGCGGAATAGGTGATTTCCTCCTGCAGTTGACGCTGATGCATTTTGACAGCATCGTTATGACTTGCCAGACGGCGTTCATAATCTATAATTAACACAAAGGTATTGGCAACCACAAGCAACAACGTTATGAAGGTCGCTGCCGCAAATCGAAAGGTCATCAAGTTATCGAGAAGTTCTCGACGGATCAGTGTTAGCATCGTGAAGTTTACCCCGCTACCAGTTTACCAGTTTCATCCTTTTTCAGCAAATACAAAACGCTTCTACCGGCAGGACTATTTAGTTTTAAGAAATCCTCGGGTTTTATGTCCTTTTTTAACGACCTGGTTCGGTTTCCTAACCGCACCATAAGTGTCAATTTTAGAAAAAATAACCACCGCGGTCCGGTAGGTTCGGTTTCCTAACCGAACCGGATCCTACGCAGAAACATTGAAGACTTCAAAAACCTCTTCAGTCGCGTAGCGACGGCATCTGTGTAGAAACTTTAGCCCCGTAGGGGCGGCATCTACACGAATCTGCAAGGAAATGTTATCGAAAATCGCTAAATTGACACCTATGGTTCGGTTAGGAAACCGAACCTACCGGTCCGCGGTTGTTATTTTTTCTAAAATTGGACGAAAAAACCGAAAACTAAATGACTTTGCTTTTACCGGCGACGTTTCAAATCTTGCTTGTAGGTCTTAGCGTACGGATCAGGGTCATTTAGTTTTAAGAGATTCTTGAGTTTCGTGCCTCTTTTCACGAATCCGGTTCGGTTAGGAAACCGAACCTACCGGGCCTGGGGGTTGAAAATCTGCTAAAAAAATGGAAAACTAAATAGTCCTGGCGTACGGATATAGTGGTATTTGATCAGTGTCCTTGATATGTTATAATCCGATCTAACGCGTTTTCTTCATTCGTATTTAGAAATCTGTGCTCAATACGAATACTTACGATATATAGAATCTATAATTTCCGTAGGTTGGGTTGAACGGGTTCCACCAAAACCGTGAAAATCATATAAAACACAACTGTTTCCAGATATACCACATCCATCCGAGACCGAGTGAAACCCAACGCTTTGGCTTTGAAGTTTCGAGTGTGCTGCCCGTGTAAAGTTGGGTTTCACTATGTTTTTGAGTAGATGTGCGGTATATTGACTTTCAGGCGTTTTGGGTATATCAATAGCCAACTTCTCGCCACCGTTCAACCCAGCCTACAAAAATCTGATCGCTCTAAAAAGTTGGGTTTCACTATGTTTTTGAGTAGATGTGCGGTATATTGACTTTCAGGCGTTTTGGGTATATCAATAGTCAACTTCTCGCCACCGTTCAACCCAACCTACAAAAATCTTACGATATATAGTGACGCGCGCGATGGACAAAAAGGTTGCCTAATTTTATCCAAGTTCGATAAAACTATTGGAAGGGATATCTACAGATTTGAAAATATGTGGAATGGGGCCATGCGTCAGGAATATGATGGACAGGTATGTATTTAAAAACAATCGGGAAAAAAGAAGTGGTGGGCTTACCTGGAATCGAACCAGGGACCTCACGCTTATCAGGCGTGCGCTCTAACCGTCTGAGCTATAAGCCCACGAGAAGGGTCTTTGAGAGGAAAAACGTTCGCGAAACCGCAGTCGCGCTTTCGTCTGTCAAAAGCACTATTAATTATACACCTCGAAAACGGATTTGTCAAATTAATTTGCTAAAATCTGCTTTTAATTACACCCCAAGTCGTTGTCAATTTAAGACGTGGCGAGACAGGACGCACCTTATCAATATCGGCGACGCTTTCCACAACAACCATATTATCAAAATAACTAACACCCCCGGTAATCCCCATCATACCGACGGGACCCGTTTTAAAAGTGTCATCATCAACTTCCACAACGGGCTCTTCATCGAGATGCCAATCCGAAGGCGGTAATGCGTCCTCCCGTTTCCGCAGATATATCTGATGTTTTCCACCTTTCATAACCAGGCGATGCGTATACCATACATTGTTCTCGTTGGGAAACTGTCCAGTGCCAACCAGTGCCCAAGCACCAGCCTTGCGTGTATAAATCTGAATATTGACTGCGCCGGTGCGACGGCTGCCGTGAAAATGGGATTCAGCCCCTTTAAGCCCACCTTCCACCCGGTAGATTGTACCCACAAAACTATCATTTTCCCACATCCAATCAAAGTCCCAAATATAATCCCGCCATGCTTCCCTGCCATCAGCGATCGGTATGTAAAGCCCGATACCCGTCGTCTTGGCTGCCTTATTTTTCGGGTCGGTCGGGTCTTTTTCAATAATGATTTTTGAGTTGCCGGAGTTAAAGTTGAGGTGTTCCCATTTCGATGGCTCTTTGCCGATGTCATCCTGTTCAAAATCATCCGTAAAAAGAATCTCCGCGTTTGCGATGCCCAACGCCGTTATGAAAGCAAGCGTTACAACAAATACTACACATCTCATTTCATCTCTCCTTTAGCTGCGTCAGTGGTCAGAAACTAACAGGTGAAATTGGAAAACAGAGAAAATCAGATTTAAAATACGCTTCTCAGAAAAATCAAGTTGGGAATATAAGGGAAATTGGATCGGTTAGAAAAATGTTCTTGAAAGTTAAATAGCGTCAGTGCGTGTCTTTGTAAGGTTCAGAGCGTTTGAACATAAGGATTGTGTGAGAATACTTATGTTAAGGCTCCTTAGAAAGGAGGTGATCCAGCCGCAGGTTCCCCTACGGCTACCTTGTTACGACTTCGCCCCGGTTATCGGTTTCATTTTAGAGAGCTCCCTCCCGAAGGTTAGGTCACCCGCTTTGAATGCTACCAACTCCCATGGCGTGACGGGCGGTGTGTACAAGGGCCGGGAACGTATTCACCGCGACCTGCTGATTCGCGATTACTAGCGATTCCAACTTCATGCAGTCGAGTTGCAGACTGCAATCCGAAGTGGGGTCGGCTTTTTGGGATTTGCTCCACCTCACGGTTTGGCGTCCCTCTGTACCGACCATTGTAGCACGTGTGCAGCCCAGGGCATAAGGGCCATGCGGACTTGACGTCATCCCCACCTTCCTCTGGCTCGTCACCAGCGGTCTCT
>JAJEGI010000034.1 GCA_022819945.1 Candidatus Poribacteria bacterium | reverse complement strand
TTGTTTTTGCCGCCTTATTCACCCGACTACAATCCGATTGAACACGACTTTGCGAATATCAAACGTCTCAGAGAATACAATGCTGATATAACCATTGACGAAGTCGTAAACATGTATCTTTAATTCTAACGTTTACTATAAACCCCGACTGCAAGGGAAACTGCGTAAGTCCTAAAATTATTTTTTTGGGTTGGAAAGTGTTGCGAATCCCTTTTGCAAATTGCTATTGCCATATAACCTCGGTCATATCCCACAGCATAACCACACCAGCTTCATCTATACTGGCGAGTATACGTCCATCTGGACTGAACGCTAACGCCCGGACCCAGGTCGTATGCCCAGTGAGGGTAACCATGCTTCGCTCAGTGAATGTGTCGCGCAAACGAATCACTTCATAACACCCACTCGCAAGTATGCGTCCATCCGGACTAAAGGCAACAGATAAAACACTACTTTTTGTAGGCTCTTCAAAGGCATTCAGCAGTTGACCTGTTTCTACATCCCATAAACGTGATGTGGCTCTATCACTGCCACTTGCAAGCACGGTCCCACGTGGGGAAAATGCGACAGCAGGAACCGCATTCGCGCTCCCGACGAGTGAGTCTTTGAGTTTACCGGTGTGCACATCCCATAACCGAATCACTTTTTCATCCGTTGCACTGGCAATCGTCTGTCCATCGGGACTCAGCGAAATGGCTCTAACGCCTTGGCTGGGCTCCAGTTCTGTAATGTTCCCTGTAATGGTTTGCAGGGGCTGACCCGTGTCAACATCCCAAATACGGATGGTATTGTCCCAACTCCCACTCATAAGTGTCGCACCGTCCGGTGAATAGACGAGAGAAGGCACACCTTCCTCATGTCCAGTGAGTGTTTTTTGGAGTTGTCCTGTCTCCACATCCCAAATAAGAATATGACCCTCCCAATCCCCACTCACAAGGTTCCGCCCATCCGGTGAGTAGGCGACTGAAGCAACTATATTTGTATGCCCGGCAAGAGTTCTTAGAAGTTGTCCGCTTTGTACACCCCGGATCGGAATTGTATCGTCCCCTGTTCCAACGTTCGCCAATGTTGTTCCATCCGGTGAAAATGCCACCGCTCTTCCAAAAGAACCGGTATGTCCGGTGATCGTCTTCAACAGGGTGCCCGTCGCTGCCTCCCAAAAACGGATCGTTCCATCGTAGACACTCATACTGGTAACGGTCTTGCCATCGGGTGCGTAGATGACAGTATCAACACCATCCGTGTGTCCGGTAAGGGTTTTCAGGAGTTTACCGGTGCTGGCGTTCCAAAAACGGATTGTCTTATCCCAACTGCCGCTTACGAGCGTAGTGCCATCTGGCGAGTAGGTCACAGTATTAACGTCGGATGTATGGCCAGTAAGTGTTTTTAGAAGTGCTCCGGTGTCCACATCCCAAATACGAATTTTGGAGTCTTCTTCAGCACTCGCCAGGGTCCGACTATCGGGCGAGTATTCAACACTATAAATCCTTTTTGCACGCGCATCGATAGTCTGCAGGAGTTGTCCTGTCTCCACATCCCACATACGAATTGTCTTGTCGTCCCAACCGCCACTCGTCAGCATTTTTCCATCATTTGAATACGTGATAAAACGGATAGACGTAGCCTTTGTGTTAAGATCTGTGTGTCCGATAAGGGTTTTTAACGGCTTACCGGTCTCAAGATTCCACAGCTGAACCGTATTGTCCCAATTTCCGCCTGCAAGGGTTTCTCCGGTAGGGCTGAATGCTAATAAATGGGTTCGATTCGCGTCTCCTACAAGCACTTTACGCAATTTCTTTGCCTGCAGGTCCCATAAATAAACGCTGCCGTCACTCGAAGCAGCAAGTGTCTTTCCATCCGGGCTGAGGCGCATATCTTCAGTGAACGGTTCTGTAATGAGATCCAGTGCTTCACCCGTACGGACATCGTATATCCATACACCGATTGAACTCAAAACGGCAAGGCGGTTACCATCCGGCAAATAGACGCAATCGGTGAGCGTGCCCTTGCCAAAACGCGCAATTGCCCCTTCAGGCAGTCCCCATCGGGTGTAATCTTGCGCGGAACCGCTTGGTAAAAGGTCATTTGAAACAGCATTAAACTGAGTAGAGTTTCGGTTTTGCATTGTGTTTACGCTTCCTTTAGGTTCAACATCAAATTCCTCACGTAGGTGTGCGCGTATTTCTCTTAATTTTGTTTTAACTGTGCCTATCGGTAGGTCTAACGCCTCCGCGATTTCTTTGATATTCCAAGATTCTAAATAGTACAATTCCGCTACAGATCGGACTTTTTGGGGTAGGTGGTGCACAGCTTCTTTCACCTCAGCAATTAATTGCGTTTCTCGGTGCCGTGCAGTAGCATTTCGGTCAATATGTTCAACCAATACTGCGTATGTGTGCGGAATTTCATGCCGTGATCGCTTACCAGAAGCGTAGTACCGCTTACAAGCATTATAAGCAATACGCTGCAGCCATTCACCAAAACTCTCCACTGTCTGGAGGCCTTTGATGTTTTCCCACACAGCTATCCAGACATCATTACGAATTTCTTCAGCATCTTGACGTTGCCTCGAATTTCTGACAATAAGCGTCCAGATCCGTGGCGTGTAACGGAATATTAACTCCGTAAATGCCGCCTCGTCCCGGTCTTGTACAAGCCGAATGAGGGCTTCATCTGTTAGATCCTTGAGAGTGGATAAATTGTTGGACATAAGTTGTACATCAACAGATTACTAACTGGTTTTAATTTTAAGAGGGGATTTTTTTGAAGAAAGGTTTAAAAAAGTAAACTGGAATACTCAGAGTCCTATCTATATTACACTTCAACGCGCACAAACGCAATACCCTATTGATCAGGAACTGGAATTCGGTTCATATCCCACAGAATAACCGTGCCATTGTCGCTGCCACTGGCAAGTATTTGTCCATCCGGAGTGAAAGCAACAACTCGATTCCAGCCCGGATGCGCAGTGAAAACACCCTTACGTTCGCCAGTGCCAGTATCCCACAATTCGATCGTCTGCCAGCTTGCACTTGCAAGTGTCTGTCCGTTTGGACTAAAGGCGATGCCATAGACAACGCTCCTTACAGGCTTTAACATTTTCAGCAGTTTACCTGTCTCTACATCCCACAAACAGATGCCGTTGCGTCCGCCAGCCGGCAGGTTACCCTCGCCTGCAAGCGCCTTACCATCTGGAGAAAATGCGACAGCAGAAACGCCATACTTATCCGCCGCGAGGGGTATCTTAACTTTGCCCGTAGGTATATCCCACAATCGAATCACTGCTTCCTCAGTTGCCACGGCAAGCGTCTGTCCATCAGGGTTAAGTGCGATCGCTCTGATGCCACCAGAGGATCTGGGGCCGCCACGCGAATCCAGTTCTGAAATGTTACCGTTGACGGTTTGTAAAAGGTGTCCAGTATTAATGTACCACAAATGGATCGTATTGTCCCAACTTCCGCTCACAAGGGACTCACCATCCGGTGAATAGGCAATAGAAATCACTCCGTCCGTATGTCCTGCAAGCGTTTTGATGAGTTGTCCGGTGCCTACATCCCAAATACGGATTTTGCCATCCCAACTCCCGCTTGCGATTGATTTACCATCCGGCGAATAGGTCACTGAACCGATAGTATCCGTATGTCCAACAAGACTTTTCAAAAGTCGCCCCGTCTGGACCTCCCGTAATAAAATCGTATTGTCTGCCGCTTCACCACTTGCAAGCACTCTACCGTCCGGCGAAAATGCCACCGTTCTCGCGAAAGACGTATGTCCGCCGATAGTTCTCAAGAGTTTGCCGGTGGCAACATCCCAAATACGAAGTGTCTCATCGTATCCCCGACTCACAAGGGTCTCATGATCCGGTGAATAGTGTACAGAACCAATGCCGTCCGTATGTCCGCTAAGTATCTTCAAAGTGTCCCCAGTGTGGACATCCCAAAAACGGACTGTTTTATCCCAACTCCCACTCACAAGTGCCTTGCTATCCTGTGAATAGGTTATAGAATTAACGCCGGACAGATGTCCAGTGAGTATTTTTAGGCGTTTTCCGGTGCCAATGTCCCAAATACGTATCTTGGCATCCTGCCCACCAGTCGCAAGCGTCTGACTGTCCGGAGCATACGCAAGACTGGAGATTCTGTCTTTGTGTTCTGTAATGGTTTGCAGAAGTTGTCCAGTCTGCACATCCCAAATAAGAATTGTATTGTCTTTCCAACCCGCACTTGCCAACGTTTTTCCATCATTTGAATACGCGACCCGGCGGACACGATCCGTGTGCCCGACGAAGGTTTTTAACAGTTTACCTGTGTGGACATCCCAGAGTCGAACTGTAGTGTCCCGACTCCCACCGATGAGTGTTTCTCCAGTCGGATTAAATGCCAACGAATAGACTCTGTCCTCGTGTCCCTCAAGAAATTTATTGAGTTTATTGGCTTGTAAATCCCATAGGACGACTTGATGATCAGTGGCAGCAGCAAGCGTTCTGCCATCAGGGCTGAGTTCCATGATGTTCCACATCTGCCCTGTTTCAAGTTCTGTAAGTAGATCCAGCTCTTCACCTGTGCGGACATCATATATCCAGATGCCGATCGAACTTAAAACGGCAATTCGATGACCATCGGGAAAATGGACGAGATCCCTGATGATGCCCTTTCCAAAACGCGCGATAGCCCCTTCAGGCAGTCCCCATCGGGTGTAATCTTGCGCGAAACCGCTTGGCAGAAAAAGAGCGGAAAATAACAAAAAGATAAACGTCCGAGAAAATAATCGCGCTGTTCTCATATTTATAATGGTGTCCTCCGAAACAAAATTAAATAACATTATTCTATTTGGCTGTCTATACACACTTTTGGATGCACTTTAAAAAAAATGAGGGACAGAGAGATTTTCCCTCTGTCCCTTATCATCGGATTCACTCGCAGCCCCTTGCAGGGTTTTTGCTTGGGGTGTTTTTGCTTGGGGTCTTGCTTGGGTATTTCTGCGTATTTCTGCGTATTTCTTCAGGGTTTCAAACCCCGCCGGCAGTGCTTAGCGAAAAATGTGAAAATCATTCCTCAGACTCAAAAAACAATTTAAGCGGCGCACTTAACTGTGGCGTTATATCTTGCTCTTCTACTGTTTCTTCGCCTGCCCATTCGTTACGCTCAATCCCCATCATATAAGTTTGCTGCGTTATGTCGGTGTAACTCAGGTATTGGAAGCCGGCATTCTCAAAACAGATCAGCGCGGGACCGTTATCGGGTGATACCTGCAGCGTAACGTGCTCAGCACCGAGTTCTTCAAATGCGTAACGGACAGTTTCAATGAGTGTATCGGTGCCGTAACCGCGAGCGCGATAATCCGGTCGAATGATGACGAATTTGACAGTAACCGTGTCCGCATCGTATTGGAGCAGCATAAACCCGATGAGGAGGCGCGTGGTACGGATTTCAATAGCGAGTGCGTGCATCTCCGCGTTTGCTACCCAACTGTGCCAATCCGCCAGAAATGTCTCAAACGAGACCCGTTCAGCGTAGAGGTGATTCCTAATGCCGGGTCGGTTGATCCATCCCCAAATTTGACGAAGTTCATTCTCAGTGGTCTGCCGGAGGTAAATACCGCCGCTGTAAAGGCGTTCCAGCTGCCGCAATTCGTTCCGCAACCCTTCTAATTGCGCCGAGTGCTCGCCTATTTGGGCACCCGCAGTCCGAATCTTCCGCTGATTCGGCTGATCCATGAATTTCGCCTGTTTTACTCTGTTCTGAAAGTATCCAAGTTTCCGCTCACTCCGCTCAATAATGCGTAGCAAGTTGTTAATCGCATCCGACCACTTCTGCAGGTCAGCGTTTGCGTCGTCGCGTGTTTCGGTCGGTTCTTCGCTTATCGGTTCTTCTCTTATCTGTGTTTCGTTCATATCTCCCTTCCTTGAATCCAGAGATCCGCAGATAACTTTCATATCGGAGTGGATTGATATTGCCAATTTCAACTGCCTCTTTAACAGCACATGCCGGTTCGTGCTGGTGTGTACACGCCGCGAATTTGCACTCAGGAATATAAGGGCGCATCTCAGGAAAATGGATGTCTAAACCCTGTTCATCATCAATTTCAAGCAAACCAAGCGTTCGGATGCCGGGTGTATCCGCCACAAACCCACCGACTTCAAGCGGTAGCAGCATGACTTCCGTTGTCGTATGCCGACCTTTATGGATACGGTTGTCAACCTCACCCGTGCGCAATTGGAGTCCCGGCTGTAACGCATTGAGGAGAGAAGACTTCCCGACCCCCGATGAACCGACAATCGCAGAAATCTTATCCTGCATCACTTCCCGCAATTCGTCGACACCGAGACCCGTCATGATACTAGTATAAACCACTTTATACCCTAATTCTTCATATAATTTGAGTTCGCGTTGTACATTCTCCAATTTTGCGAGATCCATTTTGTTGATACAGATCACCGGTTCTACGTCTGATGCCTCTGCCGTAACGAGGAACCGATCAAGCATCCGCAGTTTGAGTGTCGGATGTCGGGCAGCAAAGATGATAAGTAGCATCTCAAGATTCGCGACGATCACCTGTCGCCAGCCGTCCATACGGGTACGACCGAACTGGGTTTCACGCGGGAGGCATTCCTCAATGTACCCGTTGTTCTCGGTGGACACCGGTATCGAAATGCGTACCCGGTCACCGACTGCGACTAAATCGACGTACGGCATCTCTTTCGTCTCGGCGAGCCGCTGCTTTTCATCTTCGATAAGGTGGTGACGCACGGCGCAAGTGTAGCACTGCTTGCCAATTTGTACCTCGTAGGCACCACCTCTTGCTTTTGTGACGATTCCTTCCATAGTTAGTCCTATCTGCGGAAGCACGTAGTTTTTAAATAGGCGTTGAAATCAATCTGCATAACAGAAGGCGCGCGGTTAGACGCAGTTAGCACTCGTCATGAAACCGCGCACCTCTCCAGGTATCATCTAATTACCGGGATTCCGCCAGACGATACGTCCACGCGTGAGGTCATACGGAGAAAGTTCAACAGTAACCTGGTCACCGGGCAGCACCCAGATTTTGTGCTGCATCAATTTACCAGCAAGATACGCCACAACTTTGTGGTCGTTCTCTTCTAACTGGACATGAAACAGGTTACCCGGCAAGGATTCCAAGACGATCCCCAGCACACGGATAGCAGTATCTTTATTGTTAACATTTTTAACAGATTCATGAACTTCGGGCGTTACGTTTTCATGTTTCATCTCTATTTTCTCCTTTTTTGATAATTATTCTTTTTCTTTACACTCTATTGGATGCACTTTACTAACGAATTGTTCGGAAAAAAAGTTGACATCAACGCTCGAAAGTTGTAAAATACACAGGAAGGAGATACCATTTTCACTTTTTTTTTTTATGGGACTTACGCAGCCCGCTTCGCAGGGTTTTTACTTGCGGTCTTTGATAGGGTATTTCTGCGTATTTCTGCGTATTTCTTCAGGTTTTAAAACCCGCCTACAGTGCTTTATTTTTATAGGAGAAAAATCATGAGCCAAGCCTTACCTCTCGTTGCCCACCCTGACCTCGAAAACCAAGTCAAGGCGATGGAGGAAGACGGGTATGCCTATCTACCGAAGGTTATTAACGAAGCAGAACTTGCAGAACTTCGCGATGCGATGAATCGACTCACCGCGAACCCTGAAAGTTTTGACCGGCACAGCCTGCCTGAGAATGGTAGCGGTTTCCTAAACAAACATATCAATAACGCCTTCAATCGCGATCCCGTCTTTCTGCCTTACCTTGACAAATCTCCGGTCATTGAATTAGCAGAAGCGGTTCACGGTGCCGACTGCCATGTTATCGGTATGACTGCTTGGGTAACGGGTCCGGGCCGCCCCGACCAAGGCCTGCATACAGATTGGCTGCCGATTCCACTGCCAGCGGATATTTTGGAAGACCCACGTATCAAGGTTCCGATCTTCATCACAACTGCCCACTACTATCTCGATAACCTCTATGAAGATCTCGGTCCAACAAAGTTCGTGCCGGGTAGTCATCTTTCCGGACGACGCCCGGATGGTGAAACTGAATGGAAAGGCGCGCAAGAACAGAGTATCCTCTGTAATGGTGGCGATGTCGTGATTTTCCGGAGCGAGGTCTGGCACCGAGGCACCGCGAATCGGAGCGATCAGACCCGATACCTCTTACAAGTGCATTACGCGAATCGGATGATCACGCAGAAATTCCCACCCTACCTGAACCGATTTCAGTTCGATGAAGCGATCTTGGAGCAAGCGACAGAACGTCAACAGCGTTTAATGGGTAACCACCGCCCCGGTGCCTACGATTGAGCCTAAATTTTTTCAGAGAACAATAACTGCCACCGAGGATAACAGTTGCCTTCAAACAGAAACGAGCCTATCGGGACACCGTCCAGACCCAATGTTATCAGCGAGGAGCCGCACGGGAAAATTATTGCTCTCAGTCTGCTCCTCGCGTTTCTCTGGGGTGGGAATTCGCCTTCAATAAAAGTCGGTTTGCAAGATTTTCCACCGATGGCGTTGGCGTTCTTCCGCTTTGTGATAGGTCTTGTTGTTGTCGGCGGTTGGTCGTTGTTTCGCCGTGTCTCACTCGGTTTACGCCGCGGTGAATTTGCGCGATTGGTACTGCTGACAGCGATTTTCATACTTCAAATTATCTGCTTGAACACCGGCACCAAACTCACAACAGCATCCCGATCCACTATTTTTATTAACGTCTATCCTTTTTTCACCGCGCTCTTCGCGCATTTCTGGATTCCCGGCGAACGCCTCTCGGTTCCGAAGACATTAGGGATTATCGTCGCCTTCAGTGGTGTTTTCATAACCGTTGCCCCGAACCTCGGTGAAGGTGAAACGAGTATCCTCGGCGATGTCCTTGTGCTCATCAGTGGGTGTTTCTTAGGGCTGCGTGTCGTCGTGACAAAACTGCTCGTTCAAGCCATTCACCCGTACCGACTCTTGGTCTGGTATTTAAGTTTGAGTCTACCGTGTTATGCTGCAATGAATTTGCTATTGGAGCGCGGTGAACCGATGCAGCTGACATTCGCAAGTGCTGCCGCACTCCTTTATCAAGGTGGTGTTATCGCGGGTTACTGTTTTTTGGCGTGGACTGCAATACTTGAAAGATACAGTGCGAGTAAACTGGTCGTGCTTTTCTTCGCGACCCCGCTTTCGGGGGTTGTATTCAGTTATTTGGTCTTGGGCGACGAACTGACACTAAGTCTACTCATCGGTGCCCTTCTCGTGGCAGGCGGGATTTATCTGGTAAACATGCGACGTTAATAATTGGCTTTGATTTCTTCATATACGTCTATGATCTCTTGAATAGTATTCCGTTTTTCATCTGTGCTGGCTTTTGGTGAATAAGCCAATTGTGCGAGATGGGGATACTCACTTTTGAAACCTGAGTCTAACCATGCATCATGTTTCGCTTCAAGTCTTTCAAGGATGATGTCTACGATACTCATGTTCTGTTCTTTTTTCTCTTGGCACATTTGAAGTTCATCGCGGATTCTTTGTCTAATCGTAGTAGTGTCCATGCTTTCACCTCTGTGTTTTGTTACTCGTTAAAGCAACGGTAGATAGTCTCATAAAGTCTCAATCGCACCAACTGTTTGGCAAGAGAACGTATATCAAGTAAATTCAAATCGTTTTTGACTAACTCCTCTCTGACCTCTGCCAAGTCCCATTCAAGTTGATCTATTTTTATGAGCAGTTTCGTGATAGGGGGTATCATAAGTTTTCTCCTTTCCATTTGTGACGCTTTCGCGTTGTTATTAAGGATGGTCCCCATCCATTTAGTGCCTTGACAAATTCGTTAGGAAGGTAGTTAATGCTGATATTCGTTATAAAGAGGCTTTAAGAAGTTAAGCCCGTTTTCTGCAAATTGAACGCAAATTTGATTGGCAGTTTCCTTATGTCCGGCCTTGTATAGGATACGAATAGTTTTTACAACTTCGTCCGGTTCAAAACGCGAGGCAAGCAAACTCGATATCCCTCTCTTAGACAGTTCTAGATAAATAATCCCAACTTCCCGCGGTGTTTCCGAAGCATGAGTTAACAATGTCTCAACCAGAACACCGATATCCCAAGTAACGTGCCTTACGGACAACTTCAACCATTCAAGTGCTTCCTCATCTATACTATCAATGAATATTACCCATTTTGATAATTTATCTAAAACGTTCGGGTATACCTTTTCATCCCAATGTACCTCTTCATCTTTGTTTTCGGAAAGAGTCTTAAACATGACGCGCCACGCAGCCCTAACCTTTGCCTTATCTTTCTCGGATAGGTTATCCCTTTGATCGCAGCAAAAATCAACAATTGCAGAAAGATAGTTTACATTACTGCTATTTACTACTTGATAAATGAGACTGGTTTGGTCGCTCAATTCCTCGTAGTCTTCTAACCAAAACGTGCAAATGTGTGTAGCAAGTGTGTTCTCCACAGCGTGATGATCAAAATTGGTATTTAGTGCTTTTTGATAGTGTCCACCTTCCTTAAGCGGGAAGTACAGATATTTACAGATTTTGCGTGAAGTGATGAGATACATCGAAAAGGCTACATACCAATGATGTTCATCATGTTTCGGGAATATGCGATTTACGTTATCAATTACCCACTGCTGATCAAGGTATAACAGCTGCGGCAAGTAAGTACCTAACATGAAGGAAAATTCAAAAGAGGGTTCAATGTTTCTGTCTAACCTTTTGGTGAAATTTGCTCTGATTGCTTGTGACCACCGAAAGTCTGCTTGTTGGCTATTATTCGTACGAGCAAAACGCAAAGTATAGTTTATCATCGCCCGAAATACCATACCTCTGGATGAATTCAAAAAGGTATCCATTGGTCCTTTTTCAAAAACACATTTTGATTCTATCCGCTCTACAAGCACCAACAAGATTTGTTCCGCAAAAGGTAAAAGCTGCGGATCAAAATCATAGGTATCATCATTTACCCCAATTGCTATCAACTCTGCAGTGTCAGCAAGAAACTGATCCCTATATTTAAAAAAACTTGTCTCCTTTTCAGTCCAGAAATCTTCTGACGAGAGGATTCCATGGATAAACCCAAGTAACGCCTTCCAATCGATCTTCTTAGTATTGTGTAATGCAATCAACAATTCAGACAATATTGAGTGCTGATCAGTTAAAAGGACATCTTGGAACATACTTAGGCAATTTCTAAGCCGTTGCAGAATTACGACTACATACTCTCTATATATATTTTCTAATCCTTGTTCAGTATATACATTTTTTCCTAATTCAGCTATACGACGATTTTTCCCATCTACAATTTCGCGTATTTCCCCTGGAAATTTAATCCTGTCAGCTCTAGATATATTAGACAAATATTCTCTAAGTGCTGGATTAGTCCCTTGTTCTATGCTCTCTATCAAACGATGTGCATCAAGTCCACGTGCTATAAAATCTTTATATTCATTATATCTATTTTCCCTTGCAGGTTCCATGAAAGTGTTATGCTTATCTTTTATTTTCTCTTTAGGCAAAGCAGAGATGATATTGATTATCCGCTCACATAGATACCGATCTTCAATAATCTTTTTCTTTATATCCTCAGCACAATCAACAATAATATCTACGATTTCCACAAGGGTACCGATGGTTTCGTCACAAGGATGTTTTTTGGTATGTTCAGCAATCCGTTCTGCATATTCCAAGGCATACCATGGTAAAGCCGTATTATATTCATTAGTAGTTGTACTGCCTACGGTTTTTTAGGCCACTCCCTAAAACAAGATTGTGCTATAATGCAATCTCACTGAAAGGAGTTATCTAATGGCCAAACGCAGGCAATTCACCTCCGAGTTTAAGACGGAACTCGTGCTGGAGGTTCTCA
>JAJEGI010000076.1 GCA_022819945.1 Candidatus Poribacteria bacterium | reverse complement strand
GATTGAAGCAAAATGTGCAAAGAAACGCACGACCACAAACAAGGTAAATCCAATCAACGGAAAGGTACGATAACACATTTAATCTAAAAACGCAAATCTATTTCGTCCGAATCGCGGATGACACAGATTGTGCAGATTACGCGGATTTTATAGTAAAGCCCATAATTATTTGGACACGCGGTTGACCGTAGGGGCTGGGTCGCCCAGCCCCTACGATCGGAAGTGTGGAGTCAATACCATTGAGTGTCAATTTATTTTCGGATTTTACTATAAGAGGTTTTCTGTTAGTTCGGGGTGTTGATTGTCTGAAGCAGGATTTTGCTAATGAGCGGTCAGTCATCAGAACTGGGATTTATTGGGTAGGTGGATGAAAGAACGGAAGCGGGTTACCTAAGTTTCTTTCTGGCGTTCTCTAAGTTCTTTTTCGGCGTTTTCTCGGTTAGTACGGGCTCTCGTATATTCGGGGTCAAGCCGGATCGCCTCGTCATAATCAGAAATCGCACCTTCAAGGTCTCCCATTTTGCTTTTCGCAAGACCTCGGTTGTAGTAGACTGCCGCATATTCAGGGTTTATACGGATCACCTCGTCATAATCAGGGATAGCAGCCTCAGGGTGTTCCAGTCGAAGTTTTGCGTTTCCTCGGCTGTTGTAGGCTATCGTATATTCAGGGTTTATACGGATCGCCTCATCAAAATCGGAAATCGCTTCAAAATGTTTTCCCAGTTCGCTTTTGGCAAGACCTCGGGTGTGGTAGGCTACCGCATCATTAGAGTCAAGCCGGATCACCTCATCATAATCAGTGATAGCATCTTCGGGGTGTCCCAGTTCGTTTTTGGTCCTTCCTCGGTTGTAATAGGCTATCGTATATTCGGGGTCAAGCCGGATCGCCTCATCAAAATCGGAAATCGCTTCAAAATGTTTTTCCAGTCGAAGTTTGGCAGTGCCTCGGTTGCTGTAGGCTCTTGCATATTTTGGGTTTATGCGGATCGCCTCATCATAATCCGAAAGGGCAGCCGCATAATCGCCTTGATCGTAGAACTCATTACCTCTATCGACGTAGGCTTCCGCGGATGTAGGGTTCTCAATTGGATTCTTAGTGTTTTTCATCAGACGCTTCCCATTGTATCGTGGCGTGGAGACCGGATGTCGTCTGTTAACTCGTCCAACCCATCCTCACTCGGTACTTCGGGGTGACCGGGAACGTTTCTCGTTGCTGAAATGTCCGCTTGTGCTGAGATGAGTCTGGTGATTTGGTTTGAAATTTCTGCTTGTGCTGAGGTTAGGTCAGCGATTTGTTCATTTAAGCGATCCACCACGTCCACATTGTCCGTTTTACCTCGATTTTGCAGTAATGATTTGAGAAAATAACCCGCTATAGAAAGTATCAGAGTTACCAAGATTCCTAATATGCCGTACCAAATCCGATCCACCGTCCCTTTTAAGTCACGTATGTCCTCTTTCATGTTCCCTATATCGGTCTTATTTACTGCTACATCTGTACTAAGTGTCCCAACCTTTGTACTAAGGGTTTCAATCTTTGTCTCAACCTCTTTGACTTTCGTATCCACATGATCGCGAATTCGCCGCTCTGATTCGCCTATCTTCTCAATAATCGTATCGGTTGCTGACTGTGATTGTGCAAACACCGTAGAGATAGTAAAAAGGACACAGAGAATCCCCAGACATATCGCCCACCTATGTAGCATTGTGAATCTCCCAGACTTCAGTTTTACGCTATGAGAATAACGCATATATCGCATTTCAGTTAACAGGTTAATTTATTTTACCATATTATTCAAGCAAAAAGTAGGAGAAGTGCAGGGTCATTCAATTGTCCATTTTTCAATAGAATTTTCACCCCCAGGCCCGGTAGGTTCGGTTTCCTAACCGAACCCATAAGGGTCAATTTTAGAAAAAATAACCACCGCGGTCCGGTAGGTTCGGTTTCCTAACCGAACCGGATTCTACGCGGAAATCTTGAAGACTCCAAAAACCTCTTGAATCCCGTAGGGATGGTATCTCTGTAGAAAAACGTTGCATCACAAATCTAAGCCCCGTAGGGGCGGCATCTACACGCATCCACAAGGAAATGTTATCGAAAATCGCTAAATTGACACTATGGTCGCGCCTGAAAGTCGCTCCTATAGGAAGCGGAATGTTTAGTCTTTTTGGAGGAATCCGTAGACGGGAATACAGATAGGTTTCGGATCCGCTGTGGTTAGGATTCGGATTTCTTCGCGTAAAAGTTCAGACGCGTTCGGCGGATGCCACACAACTTTCATTCTTTGCTAATGCTGTTTATCGCTCCCGTTCATCACACTAACATCCAGAACGGCAGGGGATATAACTTTTAGCACCTCAATCAGCAGGCAGGATTTCTGGGTTGATAGTTATCTGGAACGTCTCTTTTGTATCTGGTTGGATTACATCGGAGCCTGTAATTGTCGCGTAACTACAGCCTGTGTAAACGCTTTGGATACGGAGCAGATCTTTGCCTCCATTTCGTGCTGTTACGGATTGTGTTATCGGTTCTTCCCATTCGGGGAGGGTTCCAAAGTCGATGTGTTGTTGCGCGAGGATTAACTCGATTGCGGGTTCTCGCGGGTTGTTGACAAGAAAGATGATCAACCCAGAAATCAGTAGAATGGGAATAACAATAAGTGTGAGGATTGCGCGTTTGGACATAGTTTGATTTTATCTACGTTAATCGATGTACTCCCTTATGCTACCGACTACGGCGGTATTGGGTTGTCTTTCTTCAGGTTCTGGGTGCCCAAATCCTATGAATTCGATGCGTCTGCCTCTAAGGAATAATTGTTTTCCCTTTTCATCATCACGCACGGGTATGACAGCAAAAATGTGGTGATTTTTGCATCTGAGATATTCAATGAAGTTTCGGATTTTTTCAAAAGGTGCGTCCGTGTCAAGGAGTTCTTTGAGCTTTTGTTCATCTTCCTCCTCAAGCGGATCAGGGATTGCCATTTTTGAATTGAGTACCATTGCGACTTGTGCTTTTTCAAGCTCGTCCTCCTCATTTTCGAGGTCGAATGGGATTCCGTCGATAGTGGTTTTTATGGTCTGGATGATTTTGAGCATTGTCGGCACGAGTTGGCGCGCTTTGTCTGGCTCGGCGTTTTGAAGTTGTTCCGTGCATTTTTCATAGAGGTTGTCAAGTTCTCTGACGACGTTTCGAGGGTGGCGGAGATAACTATCACTGTAGGTATTAAGGTATAGCTGTTTGTGTGTGTCAAAGAGTTCTTTGAATTTTTCAGGCATTTTCCCGTTTTTCGGGTTGAGTGTCCAGAAGTTGTGGGAGAGGTAGCGTCGGATTTCGCCTTCGCCATGTTTTTCTATGTCGGCGGCGAGTTCGGTTTTGAATTGCTCCATGACAGCGGTGACGACATCGGTCGGTTTCATGAATTGCGCAAACTGGATGATAGCGAATTCTTTGTGTCGATTTGCGAGTCTGAATTTGAGGTCTTTTCGTTTTAGCATAACTCTCTCCAAATATCATTAATTAACTATTTGTTAACTTTTTGTTGTTTCGTGGACAATGGGTTTTCAAGGCGTAAATTATGAACATTTCGTGAACACGGCACGGAATTTCATGAACATTGGCAATTTGTTCAATTTTCGTGCTCATGATGTAATGGATGATGAATCCACTTGGGACATGGGTTATCGGCGGTAATCGATTCGGTACCTGATGAATTCTTTGGCACAATGTTCATTAATGTTCATGAAATTGTTCATGATTCTTTTTTCTTCTCTGTAAAGGGTATAAACTTAGTTAGCACATGGGTTGATGGCGTTGTTGAATTTTGGATTTCCGTAATTTTCGTGAACAATTGGGCAATTTTAATTTTTTCTTAGTGCCTCTCCGAAGTACCACGAGTGTAGTGTTTGATTGGTTCGGTGGCATCTAATGGATGCGGTTCGATTTAAAGTTGTTCATAAAATGCTAATTTCATCGGTTAACGTTCGTTAATTTCGGCTGCCTACAGATCGTGTTTTTTCAGAAAGTCTTCACTACATTATATATGATAACCTGTCTATATATGATAACATATTTAATTTGGGATGTCAAATTTATTTTTTGTCTGAATGCACGTCACATTTGAGCGAGTACGCCGCAAATCACGGATTTTCGCGGATTAGGGAACGGAAGGGGAAGTTTTCGGTTGGAAACCCGTCCTACAAGAACCTCCAGAAAACGGGTTGGGTTTTCTGACTACGAACTTGGTAATTGGTTAATAATCGCAGCGAAGAGGGTGAGTTTTAGCAACATTCTCTCGTGTCGTTGCCCTTGATGGTTGTCCCAAAAATCTTTTTTGAACCGAGTCTTCCAGATTTCGCTCGGTTTGATTGAAGGGGATTCATGCTTTTATGCACTTTCCCCTTCTTCATATCAGACCTCTACATTCTCCGTCAATGCAGCATTGAGGGCTTCCTCGAATTCAGGCTCCCGTTTGTCGTTGTAGAAGCAACCCACACCGATGACACGATATTTATGATTTTCGGTTAAGACGCGACTACGGTGATCGGCGCGAATTTCTTTCAGAAAATCCTCTTTCCACTGTTCATATTTTATGAGTTGTGTTCCCTTGGGTTCAATGAAAAGTTGGTAGGTCAGCGACTCACCATTTTGTTTATGCAGGAACAGGGCAAAGTCGGGTTCAAATGCTTTTCCATCCGAGAAGTTATGGATAGTAAAATGTCGCTCGTTGCGAAGTAGATAGATATCCTTGTAGGCTGCTCCTTCATTCTGAATCCACGTGTCCAGCAACTTTATCAATGCTCTTTCTTCGTCCGTGCCGTAGAGACTGTTAAAAGCGAACCAACTATTTCGTTGTATGATTTCCCTCGTTTCCAGATCCTCATCAGCACGCTGATTGTTAGCATTGAATTTCAGGATTTTATCCGTAAAAATAGTATTGATTCGTTTCTGATGAAACTGTTTCGTCCCTTTATACTCGGTAACTTGATCCCGAATGTCAGATTCGATTTTACCTAATACATCGCAACATGCGCCGAGTTTTTCCTCGTGATTATCATCCAAATTGTAAAGATTGCCCTTGAAATTAATTGCCAATCCCCCTAAGAAATCTTCTGAAGTCATAAAATCACACATAGATGTCAAATGTGGAAAATACTTCTTGAGGGACGCAAACGTGAAAAACGGATTACGTGCAATCGCGGATTGAACAATGTTCCGTTCAATATCACGTATCCATATAACCTTACTGTCAGTGTCCCGCGTTATCTCGGTGTTGCTATCTTCTATACCTTCCATGATTGTCATCACGCCGCCGGTGCCGCCGTGGATTGTATGCTCATGGTGCTTTTCCTTGACGCTTAATTTCTTCGGTAAGTCATTGAAGGATTTGAGATGCCGATTGTCTCTCTGCACCTGTTCATTCAGCCAGATAACACCTTTCTGGTAAAGTTCAGTCTTCTTGAATTCGTCTTTCAACTTCAGTTCACGGCTCACACTTTTTTCATCCATCATACCTTGCTCGACTAAGGCAGCGTGGATTTCAGAGATATAGCGTGAATCGTTGACACTGTGGTAATGGAGTTCCTCCAGCACACGCAGGTCATGTAAAAGATCGTTGTCGAATTTCCGACAATATTTATCATCGGTTTCCGACTGCCTGAAAGGGAAATAGCGGGCACCACGACCGATAAGCTGTGCCTCGGAGATTGTTGTTTTCCCGATCTTACCTCGCCCGGAATCACGCGTTTCGTAACAACGCACAATGTCAAACAGGTTCAGTACATCCCACCCTTCGTTAAGTTTCTGCACCGCGAAGATAGCACGGATTGGATTCTCATCGTCTTCAAGAGTGTTGAGCCGTTTTTGATTGGCTTCCTTTTCTTTGTCATCGTTTACTGAAAGGCAAAAATCTTCATGAAATTCTGCTTTCAAGCGTCGTGCTAACTGGTCAGAAGGTATCTCTCTTTCGTCAAAGAATTGGAATGCGCGTTGAACAATTTTTAGTTCTGACTGCTGCCGAATCTTGTCAATCTGATTCGCGGTTAAGCCGTCAATGAGTTTGTGAAATTCTGTCTTATTTTCTTCGGATTGCTTAATCGTCCTTTGTGCTTTGAACAGAATAACAGGTTTCAGTTGTACCTTGTATTCAGCGGCGACGAGTTGCTTGTATTGGCTGATAATGATTGCCTGTAAGATGCGATCTCGGTGTCCGAAATCAGATCGCACGATCTCAATCTCTTTTGAGAACCCATCTTTCCGATAGTCTACCAGATCATACCGGTAAATAACCTTGTTCCGGTATTTATCCACCATTGTAGACGTTTGATAATCGTGTGTGGCGGTAAATTCCAATAGTAGGTTACCCTTATTGGACTTGAATATACCTTCCACGGTGTTTTCCCAGTTTTCAAACAATTCCTGCTGCGCTTTCGTCTGGACGTTTATATGATGTGCCTCATCCGCCAAGAAAACGATTTTCTTTTCCTTGAAATCCGCAAAGGTTAAGGCGTTCTCCCTTACCGTCCTCAAATCCGAATGGAGTTTTTGAATCGTCGTGAAACAGATATTAATCGCGTCCTCGTTAACTCCATCAAACGTTTTCACAGTTCTCACCACAACCGGTTTTCCGTCAATGTAGATGCTCTTATTGAAAAGGTATTTAGAAGCTTGCGAGTCAAGGAAGTTGTCCTCTGTCTTTTTGATGATAGTGTCCGAATTAACAAAAAAAAGGAAATTCCGGTGTCCCTTTTCATACAGATAGAGAATCAATCCCGCCATGATAAGCGTCTTGCCACTGCCAGTCGCCATGTTGAACAGCAAATGCATCGGTATTTCCTTGTCCGGCAGATTGAAGTAGTGAATAAAATAAGCAAATGCCTCTTCTTGATAAGAGCGGAGTGGAAGCGCAGGATTCAGGTTTAACGTAATACTCTCCGGTATTTCCGGTTTTTGGACTCCAAGCTCGAACACATCAGCGAGCCTTCGATACAGAAATCGTTCAGACATCATCGCCTCCGTCATAAAATTTCTTGTTGAGGACCTTGTCTACTTCACTGACTTTAAACTTTTCGTCCTCTATTTCGGAAAGATGGACATAAAGCTGGTTTTTATCAAGCAGCTCTGCCAGACATCGTTTCTGTTCCTCCACATCGTTAATAGCGATGAAATACTCCTCCGCTTCTGCTGGCATATCCGGTTTGACGTACCAATTCAGAAAGGATTCCTTCGACATATCACGCCATATTTCTAAGAGTTCCTCGCTTGATTCCGCAGACTGGATCCGATCCATGAACGCCTCATTGTAACGCATCAGTTCGCAATAGATGAAATCATCCTGATTGTTCTGCTTGATGACCGTTTTGACGCGCTCCTTTGTCACAGTTTCAACATAGTGCATTTGCTCACAAATGATGAATTTTCGATTGCCTCCGTCTTTATTTAATTCCAATACAGCGTGGGCAGTAGTACCACTTCCACCAAAGAAATCTAAGATGATCGCCTCTTTATCATTTTCTATTACCGAGTGCAGACAGTCATAGACATTCCAAAGCGACTTTGGAAAATCGAATTTACAGCCAGGGACGAGTTTTTTAACAAGTTGTGTTCCGTAAACATTAGCGTCATATCTTTCATCCTTCCAAACGGTTTTATACATCTCGAAATCCTTCCCTAGCTCAATTTCATAGCCTCTCTGCACTTTCCGTGTTCGCAGTAAATGCTTGATTCCGTCTGCGCTCTGTCGCGCATATCTCCATTTTCGTTCAATCATGTTCTGATCAATTGGATACACAAAATATTTTTCTCCATGCTGCACTGTTTGAGCAGACGGGTGTTCCTTATCATCAAGTACGTCTCCGAACCCGACAACCTTGTCATTTTCCACAATCACCGGATAGAAACAGTTTTTGGCATCTTCACGTCTTGATTCGCCACCCCAATTTCTGAAATGATCCCAAGTTATTTCTTCAGTCGGAATCTCTTTATCACCAATAACTCTTTCGCCTTTTGGAATCACAAAAAATGTGTACTCGTGAATATATGAGAAGTTTTTTCCTTGAACACCGCGTGGGTTGTGAACTATAGTAATACAATGCTTTTCGTGTGCTGGAAAGACTTCATCCAACAGAACACCGAGATAAACTTGTTCATTCTCATCAATTGCGACAATCATAACACCGTCATTAGTCAACAATTCCTTGGCAACTTCCAATCTGTTTTTTATAAAAGTAAGCCAAGTGGAACGATTGAAATTGTTGTTATACATAAAAGTATTTGATGGACTATCTGGATTATACGGTGGATCAATGTAAATGAGTTTTACCTTTCCGCTGAATTCCTCTTTGAGAGAGTGTAAGGCAATGAGGTTATTGCCCTTGATGATCAGGTTTTCTCGGATTGTATCGTTCTCGTCGCGTTGAATCTCTGTTACTTCCTGTTCACCGGTTGCTGTATAGCGTTTCCAGTTTGTAAGTACCTTCGGATGAAACATCCGGTTGATTTCATCTTGGTCAAGGACTTCATTGAAGAAAACCTCTGGACGTTTTTCTTTTTCTTCCGTCTGTCCGCCCTCTAAGACGCAATCCTTAAAAGGAAAAACAAGTGCGACTTCGTCTCGTTCATCAAGAGATTTGCCATCAATATTCAAGCTGATCTTATTTCGGAATTGAGTATGGGAACCCGGGAGGAAGTCTTTACTTTTCACATAGCGAACGAAGATATTGTAGTTGAAAATCCAACGCCCATCAACGTTCTTAAAGAATTTTTCCACCATCTCGTCATCAGTCAATAACAAGCGAATGAGATTCTCGTCAAGTTGATATGCATCATCAATGAGGCCTGCGCGGAGAAATTCTCCTGACTCATTAACATAGTCGGGGTTGCTTTTGAGCAGTGCGATCAGTTTTGCGTGAAAGGGTTGTTTTTCCATATTAGTTAAGTATCTCCTCATGAAAGTAAATATAGGGTAAGTAATTGGCGAAACGTTGACTCAACCAAATATCAAGTCGTCCCAATTAGTGGGGAATTTGCCTTCTTTGAGAATTTCCAGTATTGAGTCGCGGCAGTAGTCCTGCGCCTCTTCAATGAATTCATCTATCTCTTCTTGTGATAATTTTTTTGTTTTCTGGGTTAGTTCTCCGGTATGAACAGCCGTGGAACGCCAGCTGTATATTTCTCCGAACTTTTTCTTTAATGCTTTCCGATTCGCCAGATCGTCCCTCAAGTGAAAAGCAGCACGAACACCTAACTTAAAAGTGATTTCACCGCTGCTGTCTGGAACGTAGAGTGACTCAAGGGCTATCCCTAAGTCAATCATACGATCAACATCTTCCTGAGATGTTTTTGACTTTATCCACCTATCAATCACTATCAGCAATTTTTCCTTGTCGCTTGGATTGAATTTGGCAAACTCATCATAGATACGTTTGGCTTTTTCTATATGACAGTTTTTTACCTCGGCGAAACTTGCCGATAGATCGCCCCCGCCCAACTGAGTAATTTCCGCAGGTCCGGGGGTCAGATTGAAGATCTCGTTTTTCTTTACAAATCGCCACTGTAAAAGAATTTGAACTGCTGAATTGCAAGCTAAGGATAATGCTTGGCATAAGTCCGTATAGAAAGCATCATTATATACGGTAGACTCGTTGAAGTTAGGAAATTTACCGCTATCTTCCTTAAATAGAAAATCGGCACCAGTATAAAACCCTCTTAGATCCGGTTTATGAAATATAGGTGATACAGAAGCGTCAATAACAAGCAGTATTTTTTCGCTCAAAGAGTTTGATCGCCATTCATACAGAGAAAAATTAAATAATTGCGAGAGTGCTAATAGTGAGTCGGGAGGCGGAACAAGTTTAACCCCATCAAAGATTTGTGTTTCTTCGTCTATAGTAATGCCTTCAAGTAATGCCCAATATTGAAAAGAAGCCTGTGTATCCGTGGTGCATCTATCAAAAGCCGATACCGCTGCCTCTACACCCCGATCTTTGACAATTTCCAAAAGTTTATTTTGGAGATCTTCAAGTGGATAACCGTTGGGAGGACGGTCTCCTATTATAACAGAACTTGCCGATTCAATCCTATCTTCATGGATAAATTCTTTTAACTCTTCTCTTATAAAGTCAAGTAGCTCCGATTCGGCAGTGGCACTATCCGTCGATGCTGCCAGTAGCAGTTGTGTCAGTTCCTGATTCCGGTCTGTGTTCATTTCTTCTTAATCCGTTGTAACTTAGATTCTCCCGCATATTAAAGTAGTAATAGTCAGATAAGTTCAACATCATTTCAGGACGAGGCTTTGCCAATGCTGTGTGTGAGTCGCGTCTGAACGTGTGAGATTTTCATCTCAAAACTTGACATCTTACGTCCGTCTTTTCTGGTAGATGTCTACTTGTATAGGGACAGGAGGATCAAGTTCGCTAGCTATCTCCTCAAGAAGGGCTTTTTTCTGAGAGCAGTTCATAGTCGTTTTAATATAATATGGGCCAGACTGGTAATACTGAATGTTAGGATTAGATGGTTGATTTGTTGATACAAGGAGATCATTGCCAACAGTTTTTTCCAAGGCTCTTACCTCCTCAATTTCTAACATTTCAATGACAAAACCGAAAGTTTTCGCTTGACTCTCACGTAGTATCGGAGCACCGTCCCGTATTCTGACAACAAGAATTTGATTTCTCTGGCTGGGGTCCCCTTCATTGCTATCTATCTCCTCTTGTATCAAGTTTATGCAATCTTGAAGCATCGGGACTACTTCTTCAAGAGAATTCAAAGGCGTTCTATTTTCATTTCTCACCTATTTTAAACTCCTTTTCTGTCAAAAAATATAAAGGCATTGTAACATAGATACATATATGTGTCAATACAGAATAGTTGTCAGCCAGGGCCATTCAATTCTCTGGAAAACAGTTAAATTACCTTATGATTTTGGCATCCCTAAACACGAAAATCCGCGTCCTCCGCGTCCTCCGCGATAATCCGCGATTCAGACAATTTGAAAATTGAATAGCTCTGGTTGTCAGCGGGTGTGTAAATATTTTGCCAATTGTTGTCTGAATTCAGGTCGCTTATGGTCGAGTACGCCGCAAATCACGGATTTTCGCGAATTTCACGAATTGGGAAATACTCTGCACAGGCTAACAGCCTATGCTACAGCAGATACGTGTCACAGACTAACAGCCTATGCTACAGGGCAGCACTTTTATTACTCGCGCGTCAAAACTTTACATACTCCATTTCAACATGCAGTCCAGAAGAATTCAGTTTCCCAAATAGTCTCAATATCCTATTATCGCTTGAATCTGGGCAACCAGAGTACACCTTCATCCGACCGCGGTTCTTGTATTATGCTAAAAGCAGACCCAGGGAGGATTCTTCTTTTCATCGGACTTTCTGAATGCACAGAGAAGGGAATATACCCGACGCGATCGCAACTTAGTGTTGAACTATCTGGATCTCCTGATAGGGTAATCTGATAAGAAAATTGGCTGGGTAGAAGTCCAGTGAAGAAATCAATTCTACAACCAATATCGTTGTCTTGAACAAAGAAACCAACACCATGAAGATGTTCAGCAGAATGATAGATAGGATTTTCGGTTTCAGAATTTTCATATCGAGCGACATATTTGTTAGGAGTCCCCGTATAGATAAACTCTTTTATTCTCTCAAATATAGATTCATGCCCGCTAAATTCAGGATAGTGGTACAAGAAGCAATGAAATGCTGTTTTTGCCATTGCTCTGGTAAAGCATGGTATCCCTTCTTGATCTGGTATTGCTTGAATGGATGCTGCAAACATCTCTGGGTCTTCAAATTTCTTTCCTTCTATAATTTCCTTCGTTTCACCCTGAAGTGAACTGTAGAAAGAATTGACTTTGTTCCAAGCTCTGTCGTCTTCCGGGTATATCACTCTCAAATTATACCGAGTGCGGGGAAAATCCTTTATGAACTTAGATTTGAATTCCTCCACTTTACTAAAGTAACGCCAGGCAGTCTGAGGCGGAAAAATGTAGATGTTTCCCAGAATGCAGTAGATATCTTCTTGCTCATCATGGTCAATGATGTTTTTACTTGAACCAGCAGCGTTAAATTTTTCGAGATTATCTGCAACGACTTTTTCACCTGTCTGTCCTTCAGCGTACTCGGTCAAAATAATCTGGGGTCGTAGGACATCTACTGAATAAGCAGAATTAATTGTTCCATCGCTATCTTCTTTAAATTCATGTAAAAGAATATGATTATCGTAGACAGGATTCGGCAGAAATAACCGAATTGGATCAATTCCGGCTGTTCTTTTATGATAGATAGAATCATGAATACCTTCAACTCCGTCACCTAATTCACGCTGGAGCCGGTCCCACACAAATGCTATATGAGACCTCTTTGATAAAACCACATCAAGTTTTCCCAAGTTGCTATTACAAGTTACGCACAAGTGATTGTTAATTGTCCACCCGGGGGTGCCTTTCTGAAGCAAGGACTGGGGAAAAGCGTGTTCTCTATTTAAATCTTTTTTCTCTTGGCAATAAATACATCTGCCTTTTATCATGATGCTTTCTCCAGTTTTCTAACACAGGTTACACCGGCGAGGTTAGGAAACCTCGCCTACCCGGAAAGGGGAAGGGTCTATTTGTTTTTGGGGATCCACTATAAACTTTCGCACTAAGTAGATTTGGGATGTCAGATTTTTCGTATGTTCGCGCCAGTGATCGCGCGTGCATTTGTTACATCAAATGCTACATTTCGATTTGTTATACGGAGATAATATATGACATAATAGGGTGGGCAGTCGGTTTTGCACCCGAACCTTGCGGTCGGTTCGCCATAGGTCCTTTTGACCATCTAACACCATTGCCTATAATATTATACTGTATTTTTGTTCGTTTTCCAAATAAAAAGCATCCCTTTTAGATTTGGGATGCTTGACTTCATTGATTGCGCGCGTGTTTAATTGTGTGTCTGATGAACAGAAGTGATGTTGAATTATTCGTTTGATTTTGGTTTCTCGACCCAATGGTTCATCTTATCCTTACCGAAATTTGCATACTTTAATAGGTTGACATATCCTACTGTGCAATGCGCCGCATGCATAAATAAATCTGAACAGAAACGTTTGAAATGAGCATACTCGTTATCCGGACTGTGAACCCAATAGTTCCGGTTGTTTTCTATCCCTGTCATGGATATAGGAAAAGAGCAAGTCTCATTATCCGGATCAATATAGAAGAATAGACCGTTTTCAAGGCTTAACACTGCACTATGCCTATGCGCGTAATCCACAGACTCGTATATTTCATTTAGAGTTGATGAGATGATATCACCACGGAGTGGAAAATCAATACTGTTACATATTAGAAAAGTGAACACTTGATCTAAAGAAATTTTGTCTGGATTATACTCGGATTTTTCTAATCTATACCACCTCACAGCCGCTGATAATTCATTAGGCATTGCTGAACGCATCGCCTTTACTTTTGCGAGGCGAATAAGCCCTTTTTTAAATTCCTCACGCCTCACATCGGATTTAACTTCTCCTGCAGCTATCACTGTTTCTATGGGAAAGAATCTCTGTCGATTTTGTGACTCCAATGGTGGTGTAAGCGATGGATCGTAAATAACCAGATCGATCTGTTTACTGACTTCCCCTAAAGCGTTTACGATGAATCCTGTGTCAATAGCCAATCGTTGTGGCAGGAAAGAATGAAGGAAATCGTGAACGATAGCTTCGCGGTATGTGCCAAATTCTCCGGGATGCCTGAGCTTATTTTGTTTATCATCGTCGTAAAAGAGAGTTTTTGCACGCACCGTAAACGCTGAACGAAATATATCTATTCGCTCCTCAATCAGTTCGTCTATGATCTCATTTGCCATTTGTAGTCTCCTGTTTGTTGGATTTTTTCACTAAAATGACCTAAGTTGCCATGCAAAAGATTGTGGGTTTCCAAACATAATCCCTGGGTAACGGGCATCAGCCACCCAATCGGTTAATTTCGCCAGGTTTGGATGCGCGGTTTTGGAGGGTCAATTCGGCATAGCGGAGCCAACGAGCCGTTTCTGTGAAGACCTCAGTTGTTTGCATAGAGTATCTTTCCTTCTTGTTGGGCATAGCGCAGCACCGATCCGATCCGCGTGCGGTGGTGTTCCAGTTCTTCCGGGGTTGTGACAACGATGTCTTTCGCTACAGGTAAGTCAGCTAAGGCTACGCGAATGTCAACAGCCGTTTTCCGCTTATCCTTATCTGCAAGTTTCTCAAAAACGATAAGCAAATCTATGTCGCTATGCCGATCAGCATCCTCGCGTGCTTGTGAACCGAAGAGGATAATCTGCAACGGATCAAAGTCGCGGACGATGCGCTCTGTCATGATTGCGATAAATTTGTTATCCATCGTTTTCTCCTTTTATGCCCAATTTCTGGAAACGCAAATCGGTCAAAAGTCTTTGTACCGCAAACTTGATGAAGATTAACAATTTAATTTAGATTCTCCGAATATATCTATCTGAATGCTTCCAGCTGCCAATCTATTATCCCGCTGCGAAGGTGGGAGGGTGGCAGACGGACCGTGCGGTCCGCTTCGTAGTGCCACCCAAACGGGTTCAGATAGTATATCATATCAGTGGCAAAAATGCAAGTGGCGTTTTGTTCTCGGATTAAGAGTGTCAGAATCATTGAATTTTGATTTATGTTTGATTTCATGCACCTTATATGTTACACTTTTGAAGGTTTTCACAGCGAATAGAATGGTCTTTATCTCATTTATAGAAGGAGAAATAATTTAGTGATTGTCAAAAAAAATCGTGTTGGACTGGTGTTGGTGCTTTTATTCTGCTATCTGTCTCTTGGGACGGCGGAAGCTGTGGAGTATTATCCTACGGATTTGGGTAATATCTGGGTGCTGGAGACCGCGGATGGGACTGAACGGGTTACCTATACGATTGAAGCCTCCGAAGAACGTATCGACGGCAACGAGATCGCACTTTTCAAAAGAACAGCAGAAACAGTAAGCACAGACGAAACCACAGGTGAAACGCTTTTTGTGCATTTCGATGACGAGGGCGTGAAACTGCATAAAGTTGTCGCGGAACTCGGTTCGGTATTCGGTACAGCAACAGCGATATTATCACCCCCTGTCCTCTTTCTCCCAGCATCGTTAGCACTTGGGGATTCGTGGGTGTTTACGTTGGAATCAGAGGTGATACTCACAGGTCCGGTTTCGGTCACCTATACTTACGAAGTTATTGCCGTGGAAGATGTGGTAACGCCGGCAGGGACATTTGAGAACTGCCTTAAAGTTCAGGTGGATACAAGAACCGTTACGGCATCGATATCCCGCTCTACCTCTTACCAATGGCTGGCACCCAATATTGGGATCGTTAAAGTTGAGACCAGTCAGGAACTTGTCTTTAATTTAACAAGTTCCAATCTGGTTTCAGATGCGTCTGCTTATGATGTAACGGGTGACAGCGTTGTCAATATATTGGATCTGGTCTTTGTCGCTGCGCGTCTCGGTGAGGTGGATACGGAAGCGGATGTAAATTCCGACGGTACTGTTGATATTCTGGATTTGGTGCTTATCTCGCAGAATTTGAGCGATTAACCTAAGATTCGCTGCAGTGATAAATTCTCTATTTTGGAGGTCCGTCCTTCACACAGCGAAACCCCCGGAAGACGCTGGTGTAGTTTTGCGGTCCCCAGTCCCGGTGGGCGACGCGTAGGAACAATCCGTTATCGCTCCAGCAGCCGCCACGTAAAATGCGATCCTTCTCCTTCACGGTTCTGAAATTCTTGAGAATCGCTTGGCGAGTTCCTTTTGAAACTGGGTTTTCACGCGGCGATGTTGCATAGAAATTGGGATCGTATTCATCAAGACACCACTCGGAGATGTTTCCTGCCATATCGTATAAGCCGTAGCCGTTGGGTGGGTACTGCCCGACAGCGATCGGAGCGTTGAAATGCCGGGTATAGTTTGCGAGCGAGGCATCCAAAGTATCGCCCGATGGATATGCCTTCCCGACGAGACCGCCGCGTGCTGCTTTCTCCCACTCCGTCTCTGTCGGTAACCGTTTGCCTGCCCATTCTGCGTAAGCCATCGCTGCGTACCAACTCACATAAATGACCGGATGGTTCGCTTTGCCTTCAGGATAGTCGTTTCCCTCCCAGAGTCGGAGGTATACACCGTCGTGATATTCCGCCGCAATGTTATCTTTTTGCCATTCGGGATTTGCGTCGATGAACGCCTTGTATTGTGCATTCGTCACTTCATAGATGTCCATATAGAACGCATCAAGATAGACGGTATGCACTGGACGTTCATTGGCAGCTCCGTTGTTGCTCCCCATTTCAAACTCGCCTGCAGGGATTAGCACCATCCCCTCAGGGATATCATCTGCGGAGGGAATGTGTGGTGTGCCGCAGACGCACAAAATGGTAAGGATTAGGATGCTGACGATTCTTTTTTGAGTCATTATGTATAACTCCTTTCGTGTCGATTGATTCGTGGGTGGATTAAGGCTGCCTGTTTACAAGATAAATCCCGGCTGCTACCAATCCAGTGCCTATCAAGATGCTGGGTGTCATTTGATCACCTAAAAGTAGGTAACTCAATAGCACACCGGACACCGGCATCAGGAAAGAGAAGACGACCAATTTGCTCGCCTTATATCTTCTTAGCGTCCATGTCAACGCCAAAAAACAGAAGCCTGTGATGATCCAGCCTTGATAGATAAGCCCTGCGCCACTTGCCAGTGTCCATTGGATAGGTTGCCCGCGCTCAAAGAGGAAGCTGAGGCCTAAGAAACAGGGAATGCTTAAACTTAGTAGCCAGAAAAGGAGACGGTACGGGTAAATATCTTGAACGAACACCTTTGTTAGCACAATCCGGAGCCCCAGGAAACCCGCGGCAAGGATCACAATGAAATCACCGATGAGCGTTGTTGTCCCACCGCCTCGAAGATTTGGCGCGAATGTCACAAAAGTGCCACTGAATGCCGTCAGGATGCCCAATACTTTTGTGAAAGTGAGCCGGTCGTTGGGCAGCCAGAAATGTCCAAACACCACTGTAAAAAGCGGATAGATCGTAAAAAAAATGGTAGATCGCGAGGCAGTCGTCAGTTGTGTGCCAACGTTTAAGGTGATCGTGTGCAAAATATAAAGTACGGCAATTATAGTAAACGTTAGAATTAAAGATACATGTTTACGACTTCGTCAATGGTTATATCAGCATTGTATTCTCTGAGACGTTTGATATTCGCAAAGTCGTGTTCAATCGGATTGTAGTCGGGTGAATAAGGCGGCAAAAACAA
>JAJEGI010000030.1 GCA_022819945.1 Candidatus Poribacteria bacterium | reverse complement strand
TGAACCCTTACAGCGACTAAGTTTATCGCAATAGCCTATCCATACCCACTGTTACACAGGTGTAACATTTTAAAGACAAACGCACTGCCTCTTAAAGTCCCTGATAACCGGAAACCTGCGATCGCATCCCGAACCTGAACCGATAGACCCTAACCCATCGCAGAAAAAAATATAACGCAGATTTTTGCGTACAAAAAAAATTAAAGTGCCTTAGCAGGTAAGATTTTTGACAATCAATAGAATACCACAGATGAACGAAATGATGATAGAACAGCAAACTAAACTAAAAGATAGACTGTTAGGTTGTTGGGTTCGTTGTAGCGCAAGCTAACAGCTTATGCTACAAAAAATGATGTGCTACAAAATTGCGCGTCAAAAACTTTACACACCCCCGACAACGCTCTGTATTTTTTGTTTGTTTTAGTGGTATAATGCTTACACAATTAATCCATCTAACAATATAGAAAAGAATAATCTTGGGGCTGATACTTGATATTGGGTCGATATATAAGTTCATCCGACGATCCTGTTTCTGATATTTAGGCATTAACTTCTCTAAAAAGACTTGAACCATTTTTAAGGAGACCACTCATGGCAAATAACACACCAGTGACTCGAGAAGACCATTGGAGTCGTCCGGTAGCTATGGCTCCTGACGGGCAATGGATCTCTTTGCGGGAAGTGATAGACGAGGAACCCGCAAGGTTGTCATTTGTTCAATTGAACCCTAAACAGCAGTCAGAATTGGTTGCGGAACGCATCCGACAACGTCCCAGATTTGACGTAGGTATCCTTGGGTTGGGAGTCTTGAGTAAAAAGCGTGCTATTAACGAAGTCCGAGCGCGAACATCTGTAGGATGCACTTTAATTGAGGTAGAGCAGCGCATGATTAAAATGTTAATCGAAAGTGCGCGGGCAGGAAACCTCTAACAATTCACGGAAAAAAATTAGAACGCGGTCCCAGGAAAAAGGCGACACGCCGAGTTAGTACCTAATTTGAAAATCCTTGCCATTGATTCCAGTTATGATGAGATCACACACGCCTCCTGTGTCTATCGAAATAAGCATGTTTATCCTTCGCGTAATTGACTACTATAATCAGAAAATACTTGAGTTAAAAGATGGAGGACACTACAATGCCGCGGCAGCTTTAGCATACAATCGCGATCATCTTTGTGCTCCTTCAGTCGATGCAAAATGGGGGATAAAAAGGCAAGAATCGTATGACTATTGAAAGTGCCACAAAGAGACACTAACGTCTGATGACAGGTGCTTTGAGAACCCAGATATTATCAATACCCCTTAATAAATAACCCAAAAACCTCGTCAAATAACGAAAACCCTAAAACTGCCCCCTTTCGGGTAATCTGTTATGAGATTTGTCCTATCCGGTGCAATTTCATCAAGTCGTAATACATTGTCATTTTAAGATAAAAAAGAAAAATTGACACTTGTGCGAATTTAGGGTATACTTAATACATCGGCACAAACGCGATTCGGTAACTCAGGGGCAGATGCCTCTTAAATTTCCCAAGAACGCAGGTGGTGTCTGGCTTCCGATCCGTTTTTTGGTAAAAAATCGCGTTTGGGAAAAATTTTATTGTCCAGACTTTAGTTGGAGGTTGAACGGCATGAAAATTATGATGGTATTCGCAGGATTTGTGTTGATGATAGCCTTTTCTGTTATTAGCACGAGCGACATGGCACAGGCGGAGGAAGTCTTGGGTACAGGAACCGAGGCACTGTTAGGCGGCGACCTCACCGACCCAGAAGACGATGGTGATCCTGAAGCAGATGAGGGTTACAACGCCATTTTCTCAGCAAACGAAGAACCCGGATTCGCCGGCGGTGAATTTTCGTTTAACGTCTTTGATAACCGCCTTGGCCCCAGCAATGACAAATGGTGCTGCGGACGTGGAGGCGGCATTCCAGAGGAAGGTCTACACGTGACAGCTGAGTTTGAGGAGCCCTACGTATTGACACACTTCACTGTATCTTCAGCGAACGATGTGCCCGCCAGGGACCCGACAGTGTGGGAAGTTCAGGGATCAAACGACGGCGAGGATTTTACGACCATCTACGCACACGACGGGGATAGCTTCTGGACGGAGCGACTGCAAGTCGTCCTTTTTGAGGCAGGCGAAGATTTCGACATTCAAGATACCGGGTACCGGTTTTTTCGGCATGTTACTTTTGACACCGCATCGAACCCTGCTGGGGCGTACTTTCAAATCGGCGAAATTGAGTACTTCGGCGATGCGGGTTTGACCCCTGTAGACCCTAAAGCCAAGCTCACAACCACATGGGGAAGCATCAAAAACGCCCAATAAGCGCAAATACCGGACATTTTCTAAATCGGAAACCTGAATCAAGTCATAACTCGGTTTGGGTTTCCGTTTTTCATATCCGCAACTGAATCAGATACCCCACACGTACATCCCCTAATAAACGTTGCAAAAATCTCGTCAAACAACGGAAGGTTTGACACTGCCCCATTTCGTGCAATCTGTTATCAGGATTGCTCCACTTGGGGCAATTTTTGTTAAGAAAATCGGTCGTGATGCGCGCTATACTGGCACGAAATTTGCTTATAACATGTAAGGTGAAACACCTATGATTCGCTAAAAAAATTTGCACATTCACATAAATTATGCTAAAATAGATAGGTGATTACAAAACGATTGAAACCGTCTCATGAAGCGAGTTACCACGATTATATGAAATACTTCACCTACTTCGGAAACCATCTCATCAACGCGAAATTGCCGGATAATTCAGAGGTTTACTACGCCAAGCCGCCACTGCCCGGAATTAAGCGTGCCGCACTGACTGAACACACACAACGTGCATTTGAGAATCCTCTTGAGATGCCGCCGCTCAGCGAACTCGTTGACGGCAACTCGAAGGTGCTTATCCTCTTCGATGACAACTGTCAGCCTTTCCCTGCCACGAAAAAACCGGATATGCGGCAGATCATGATTGAGACGCTCCTGACAATGCTCTATAGCTACGGCGTGGAGAAAAAGAATATCCAACTGATTTGCGCCGTCGCACTGCACCGTAAAATGAAGGAACACGAACTCGCCTATATGCTCGGTAAA
Organism: Candidatus Poribacteria bacterium; assembly: GCA_022819945.1. Taxonomy (GTDB): domain Bacteria; phylum Poribacteria; class WGA-4E; order WGA-4E; family WGA-3G; genus WGA-3G. Next base: position 34,648 of record JAJEGI010000030.1, on the reverse strand, counting down.
AATATCATGGACGAGTTTTACCCGCATCAACTCCGAAACTTTGATGCCGAAGATGCCGACCAGATTGTTGAAATAGGGCACACGGAACAAGACGAAATCGTTGAAACAGATAAAGCGGTACTCGAAGCCGATTTGGTGATTTATGTCGATATGATACAGATCCCGCTTAACGGTGGACATAAATCCGTCGCAGTCGGACTCGGCACTTACAATTCCATCGCACCGCACCACTCGCCGCACATGACAGCGGAGAGTCCGCATGTGATGCAACCCGAAGGTTCACACATGCACGCCTGTATTGAACGGATGAGTCGTCTCATTCAGAAAGAGACCCCTATCTTAGTCCTTGAAGCAGCGATGAACGGTGCAATCTATCCCTTTCATCTCCGCTACGTCGGGAAACCGAACCGTGACTGCAACATCGCAGAGAAGGTTATTAAAACCTTCACACCCGCAACCCTATCGCTTTTACCCGAATCGGTCCGTTACGCCATTCTCAAGAGTGTGCGGACAGACTACGAACCGATACAGATCAACGCCGGCGACATTGATGCCGTCCATGAGAGAACGTTGGAGTCGATGAAAGATCAGTTGGCAATAGACATCCCACGCCAGTTTAGTACACTGGTGTTCGGACTCCCCGATATGAGTCCTTACGCCGTCGATGCGCGTATCAATCCTGTGTTGGTCGTCAGCGACATTTTAGGCTATGTTTTTAACTGGTTCTACAACAAACCCATCATCAAAAAAGATGGTGTTGTGATTATCATGAACCCGACTTATGAGATTTTCCACGAGGAATATCACGTCGCCTATAAGATGTTTTACGATGAAGTGCTTGCCGATACCACTGAACCCTTTGAGATGCAACAGAAGTTTCAGGAGAAATATGCAAAGGATGAATATCTCATCGACTGCTATCGGAACAAATTCGCGCACCACGGTTTTCACCCGTTCACCGTCTGGTATTGGGCGACGTATCCGCTGAAATACCTCTCAAAGGTCATCCTCGTGGGTCCAAAGGAACCGAGAGTCGCACAACGATTGGGTGTTGACTGGGCAAAAGACTTGAGTGATGCGCTCGCGATGGCACGCGAAATTTCTGGTGATGATGACGTGGTCGCCTTGACGATGCCGCCGTTTTTCTATGCAAACGTCGGGAGTTAGGATAAAGGAAGTATGTATGCCTCCAAAAGTTTACGTTGAAACCTCAGTTATTGGTGCATACTTTGAGGATAAAAAAAATGATTAAAGATTCCCCCATCGTTGAAGACACCCGGCGTGTTCGCCGCATGATCTCTGAGAAATTCGATCATGATATAGGTCGTTATATTGCTTACTTGCAAAGCGAGGCAGCCGCGCGTCAAGCGAAGAAAGCTGCGCAAGCGTCAGATAGCAATGAAGATCGCATAACTGACGTAGAAAATCAAGAGCAGCCACATAAAGAAGCTAGAACTAATTGAACTCACGAACTTATGAAAGAAAAAACAGAGGAGTTTGATGAAAGAGACAGACATATTGATACCCACAAGTACTATCGGCAGTTACGCACCACCGAGTTGGCTGTGTGTGACACTGGAAGCAATCGGACGCGGTGAACTCGGCGAAACCGATATTAACGAAACCCTTGATGATGCAGTCCGAACCGCAATCGCCGACCAAGAACGCGCCGGAGTTGACATTGTCACTGAAGGTGAGATGCGCCGACAGGACTTTGTGCTCGGTTTCTATGAACGGTTCACCGGATTAGAACAACTCCCTGCGCCGAGGACACTAGGCCCCGACGGGCACGATCAGCGCGGCAAATGGCTGCCTTCTGTTCCGCTTACAGCACCTGATGGACTCGGTATCCTCCCAGAATTTGAATTCGCGAAAAACGAAACGACGAAACCGCTCAAGGTGACATGTCCGGGGCCGTTCACGCTCTCAGGACGGATTCAGACGGGAGGCATTTATAAGGAACGCCTTGAAGTCGCCTACGCTTGTGCGGAGATTATTAATACAGAACTCTGCCAGCTTGTTGAAGCAGGTGCGGAATTCATCCAGTTAGACGAACCCTCTTACGCCGTTTATCCCGATCGTCCGCAAGAATTCGTGAAGTTATTCAACCACACCGTTGAAGGTGTATCGGCAAAAATCGGGCTACATATCTGTTTCGGTAACTATCGCGGTAGGGCAGTCGGTAAACGTTCTTATCGTCCGCTCTTTCCGCATATCCTCGACGCTGCATTCGATCAACTCGCACTGGAATTTGCGAACCGAGAGATGGCAGAAATTGGATTGTGGCGCGAATTTCCAAACGACAAAGAACTCGCCGCAGGACTTATTGATGTTAAAAATTACTATGTAGAAACCCCAGAGGATGTCGCTGCGCTGCTTCGAGAAGCACTCAAGCATGTCTCTCCTGAGAAACTCTCCATCACGCCAGATTGCGGTTTCAGTCAAACAGCGCGGTGGGCTGCTGCTGCCAAACTAAAAACAATGGTAGCCGGCACTGAAATTGTACGCCGTGAACTCACAGGAACAGGATAACGAAACTATGAACACGAACAAGAAAATACCCACTCCTGAAGAAATTGAAAAGGAATTCCAAGAATTTTGGGAAAAAAAGTACGGTGGCACCGTCCGCTTGATAAACGCGACTGCAAACGAGCCTACACCTGAAGGAGAAGCCGAGGCACCCGAACCGAAAAAGACCTTCGATCTGAAGTTTGATCTCAAACCCAAAGAGATTAAGAAATACCTCGACCGGTACGTGATTAAGCAAGACGAAGCGAAGAAAGCCCTCGCGATTGCGGTCTGTGACCACTACAACCACGTCCGAGAATGCCACGAAAATCCGGATGTCGCTGATACCGATTACTCAAAACAGAACATCGTCATGCTCGGTCCAACGGGCGTCGGCAAGACGTATCTCATCCGACACATCGCCAAACTCATCGGCGTGCCGTTTGTCAAAGCGGATGCTACCCGATTTAGCGAAACAGGTTACGTCGGTGCCAATGTTGACGACTTAATTCGTGAATTGGTAACACAAGCCGATGACAACCTCGAATTGGCACAATACGGCATTATCTACCTCGACGAAGCGGACAAAATCTCGACACCCCCGAATATCATCGGACGCGACGTGAGCGGACGCGGTGTGCAAATCGGGCTTCTCAAATTGATGGAGGAGACCGAAGTCGATCTGCGTGCTGGCAACGATGTCGCTTCACAGATGCGTGCTGCAATGGAATTTCAGAAAAGCGGTAAGGTTGAGAAAGAGGTCATCAACACGCGGCATATTCTGTTTATCATCAGCGGTGCGTTTACCGGTCTGGAGAAGATTATCAAGAAACGCATGCATCAAAGCAGAATCGGGTTCAACGCTGAGATCACCAGCCAAACCGATGATACCTCACAATACTTTGAAAGCGTCACACCCAAGGATTTCATCGACTTCGGTTTTGAACCCGAATTCATCGGACGACTGCCCGTTCATGTTGTTTGCAGTGAACTTGCAGTAGACGACCTGTTCCATATTTTGAAACACTCCGAAGGCTCTATTATCCGGCAATATGAGAACGCGTTTCGTGCGTATGGCATCACAGTCCTGTTTTCGGACAACGGTTTACGCCGAATCGCCGAAAAAGCCATTGAACAAAAGACAGGGGCGCGCGCGTTAATGACAGTCTGTGAAAAGGTTTTGCGGAACTACAAATTTGAACTCCCTTCCACCGGCGTTAATGAATTCGTTGTCACTGCTGCAGTCGTAGATGACCCGGACACCGAACTAAAACACATAATTAAAGATGCCGACTACAATCGAAATATGGTGATGCACGAGCAGGTACGTCGGTATGAGGCACAATTCCAGACTGATCACCAACTACAGATTCAGTTCGATGCTGAAGCCACTGCACTTATCTGTGAACGTGCAATCGCAGAAGAAAAGGCGATAGAGCAGATCTGCGATCAACTCCTTGAAAGTTACCAACACGGTTTGAACCTCATCAAGCAGAATACCGGACAATCCACGTTCACCTTCCCCAAGGGAGTCGTGGAAAACCCGGATCAGGTACTTGAAGAGTGGATTCGTGCATCCTATACCACCAAACGTTGAATAGTTATCAGTTATCAGTTAAAAGAGGGTCAGGTCCCTCAAGGTGCTTTAAGATATAATAGTTATGATAATCGGAAACCTGCTCGAAACGAAGAGGAGTGCAGCCCAGAAGCCTATAAATTATGAACACTGAACAACAGCGACCACCGCGACCCGAACCGGTAGACCTTCGAGAAGTCGGTGCACCGATTGACGGCGAACCCCAAGCCAGCGACCAACGACTGTTCCTTCAACTCCATGTTTTTGAAGACTGCTTAGATCCAAATAATATTGTTGAAGTCCTTGAAAAGAGCAATTTGAACGCGGTACTCTACACCGATATCAATAATCCCACAGGCATCGGTGTACTTTTTATTGTAGAAAACCCAGCGGTGTTAGCAACAGAGGCGCGAGATCTATTGACAGGACTCCAACAGGCTGCGAATCTTTCATATCGTCCGGAAATGACGATGACCGGTCGCACCTATTCAAGCGGGAGAGAACCGAATCTGGAAGAGTGGCTCCTCAATAAACCGCTTCAAAACGCATTGAACCCTGATTTTCCGTGGGCAATTTGGTATCCGTTACGCCGAAATCCCGAATTCTATCGTCTCGAACACCGTGAACGTGGGCGGATTTTAGGTGAACACGCCATGCTCGGCCGCAGTTACGCCGCTGGCGGCTATGCCAGCGACATCCGACTCGCATGCTTCGGGTTAGATACAAATGATAATGAATTCGTTATCGGGTTAGTCGGTCCAGATTTATATCCGTTATCACGGTTGATACAGGATATGCGGCAAACAGAACAGACAACCAAATACATCGAATCGTTGGGTCCCTTCTTTGTCGGAAAGGTTCGGGAGCGACTTTTAAACGGAAAGAGATTTAGATAAATCCGCCTAACCGAACCACAAGGAACAGTGAAAAAATGAGGAATATTCTGGCAGTTTGCGCAAAAGAACTTTACACCTATTTCGTCTCACCTATCGCCTATTTCGTCTGCTTCGTTTTCACAACGATCTTAGGGTTCCTTTTCTCTCTCGCACTCATTGGTACAAGTGGACAAGGCGGTACCGGCGCAGTGGTGATGGAAATACTTTTCAGGAATATGGCGATCATCTTGCTCTTTTTTACGCCGGTGTTGACAATGAAACTCTTTGCGGAGGAGCGGAAATCGGGAACAATTGAACTGCTTCTCACATCACCGATTACAGATGGACAGGTGGTCCTCGGCAAATTTCTTGCCAGTGCCACACTGATGCTGATTATACTCGGCTTGACGCTCCTGTTCCCGCTTTTAACGCAACGGTTCGGTTACTTGGACATCGGTCTCCTATTCAGCGGTTATCTCGGCGTTATCCTGATTACTTTTTCCTTTTTGGCATTAGGTCTACTCATGTCATCAATGTGCAAGAACCAACTCGTTGCGGCACTGACGAGTTTCGGCATTCTCCTAACATTATGGGTGGTCGGTGCACTCGCAGCTCGCGGTGGCATGATCGGGGAGTTTTTAAGTTACCTGTCGCTATCCGAACACTACAATGACTTTGCCCGCGGCGTTATCCCCCTGAAAGATGTTGTGTACTACGTTAGTTTTACATCTGTTTGCCTGTTTGCAACGTTCAAGTCCATTGAATCATCAAAGTGGAGGTAGGACATGCCGAAAAAAAGCATCGCTGGCCCGCTTTTTGGGCTTCTTGCGTTGATTTTTAGTTTTATCGCAACTGCCAGTGGGCTTTTCCGGGCATGGGTTGTTTTTTGGATCTGCTTGCTCCTCGCACTCGTCTCACTCGTTATTTTTGCGCGGTTACGATTCGCCGATTTTGTAAATTTCTTCGTTAGTCGTCAAGCCCGCTACGGTGCAAACGTCGCACTCAGCATTGTTGGGGTTATCGGCATCGCTGTTTTCGCCAACGCCATTATCACACACCGCTTCGATAAGAGAGCGGATTTAACGACACTCCAACTCTATACAATCTCGGAACAGACGAAGACCGTCCTTAAAAGCCTTAAAAAAGATATTGAAGTCATAGCGTTTTTCAGTAAAAACAGTTCACAAAACGCACAAGCGGCAGCACGTGCAGAAGAAATGTTAGAATTGTACGCACGTGAAACCAAATTTCTAACCATTTCATTTAAAAACCCTGTCACAGATATCCAATTTACGGAGATGTATAATATTCTACGGGATGGAACCGTCATTTTTAAAAGTGAAGACGGACAAGAGAAGGTAACCATCGTTGATGAGCAGAAATTCACAAGTGCGATCCTTAAGCTGATCCGCAATGAAACGAAAAAAATCTATTTCCTCGTCGGTCATGAGGAACACAGTATTGATGATCTGCTTAACAACGGATATAGTGATGTGAAAGCGGAACTGGAGCACCAGAATTACGCTGCGTTCCCGCTTTCGCTTTCGACGAAACCCGATATACCAGCAGACTGTGAGGCACTCGTGATTGCGGGACCAAAGGCTGCTTTCGCGCGTCCCGAACTCAATGCCGTAGAAAAGTATTTAACGCGGAACGGGAAACTATTCCTGCTGCTGGATCCATCGGTAACCTCAGCTAAAGATATAAATAGCGGACTCGTCCGACTCATGAAGAGATGGGGTGTCACGATAGGAAACGATCTCGTCCTTGACCATGTCCGATACGCAATCTGGTTTGGCGGCCCCATTGCCCTATTACCTGAACCGCAACCACACGATATTACACTTTCTATGCGAGATACCGTAACGTTTCCGGTAACGCGGTCTGTCACACCGATTGCAGACAGACCCGCCAACCTCAGTGTCCGGACGCTCTTGAACACAGTCGGCGGCATCGGAGGCAGTTGGGGTGAAACACAGCGTGAAACCGACGGCACCTTCAGCGAAGATTTCACCGATTTCACCTATACCGCCGGTGTAGATACACCACCCCCAGTGTCTGTTGCTGTCGCGATTGAACGGAAAAATGACACAGATGGCAACGGAGACACCACACGCGGTCCAACCCGAATTGTCGTTTTCGGGGATTCAGATTTCGCAGCGAACGCCATTTTCCGAGCACCGAACCGAGACCTCTTCTTAGCCGCAATTAATTGGCTCACATTAGAAGATGACCTCGTCGCAATCCGTCCAATTGATTTACGTCAGCAAGCACTGCGAGAGATGACGCTCCAAGATGTGCGCGTCGTACAGATAACTTCCGTCTTTTTCATTCCGATCATCGTGTTTATTGCCGGATTAACCGTCTGGTGGCAGCGCCGCAAAGGAGAGAACGCGTGAACTTTAAGACAACGCTGATCATCATTATCCTCCTCATAGCCATTGGCGGCGCATATTACCTTTTTTTTCGGGAATCGCCTGATGACGCATCAACGGACGAGAAACCGATGATCCATCAGGTTTATGATGTGCCGCGCGATCAGGTCGAACAGGTGGAAATCTCGTTTGCAGATGCAGCATATCAAGACTTGAATTTGGTAAAAGACACAATCGGCGACTGGCAATTAGCAAAACCATTTCAGGCGGATGCTGACAGCGAGAAAGTCAGTCAGATGTTAGATGACATCCTCAACAAACGCGTCAAGCAAAAACTTGAAGTAACCGAGTTAGCACAATATGGGCTGGATACACCGAGTATAAGCCTCTCGCTTTGGACAAAAGGCGGCTCTCCAACAGCAACCTTTCTTATTGGCAAAAAGGCGATTAACTTCTCTGTATATGTGAAGGAACAGTCGGAAGCACATATTTTTCTCATCGAATCCAGTGCACTTGATGATCTGACGAAATCGCCGACCGACCTCCGTGACCGGTCAATGCTTAAATTCAATACCGAAACCGTGTCTGCCATTCAACTTCAGCAGAAGAACTCAATTGGTTGTGTGAAACAAGACGATATATGGCATGTCCTATACCCCATTGAAGCGAAGGCGGACGCGGAAGAGATTGAAACGCTTCTCTCGGAATTGCGTGCATTGAAAGTATCGACTTTTGAGGCAGACGGCACGGATGCCAACGTCCCCGCACGGTTGGAGAAATACGGGTTGGATACACCGCGCATTCGGGTGGTAATCAATGACAGAGATGGCACCTACACACTCAGCATCGGTTCGGCACTACCAGCAGAGCCCGGAACACAAGAGCATGTCTATGTTAAGGTCTCCGTCCATCAAGATGCCATCTATACCGTGTCTGAGGATGTCTACAATTTACTCAATAAATCTGTCTTTGATCTGCGTGATAAACGGGTTATCGACTTTCAACGTACCGATACAATCCGCATTGAAATCAAACAGGCTAACGAAACGACTATTTGCACGAAAAACTTTGATAACATTTGGGAATTGCAAACGCCGACAGGAAAAATAAAGGCAGACGCGGATGCGGTGGACGATCTGCTCTTTGGTGTAGATTCTCTTGAAGCTGCCGCATTCGTTGAGGGTCCTAATCACAATTTTGTGTCGTATGGATTGGCACCACCCTCAATTGAGGTTGCGTTCACGCAACGCGGTGAGGAAAAACCTGCCGTTCTGCTTATCGGGAACTATATACAGGACGGAACTGTCTATGCTAAAGCCGAGCAGTCCGCCCAAGTCACTCGTGTTAAACGTGCCTTAATCGATAAGATTGCCTTAGGGGCAGCATGGCTACGCGATAAACAAGTGCTCAATTTTCATATCGACGACGCGATGCGATTGACCTCAACTTTGGCTGGAGAAGAGCCTTTCACATGCCAACGCCTCGGGACCAACTGGCGGCTCACCGCACCCGTACGAGAGGACGCAAACAACAGAGAAGTAAACGCTATCATCTATGAACTCGATGACCTAATGGTAGATGCATTTATAGCGGATAAATCTATACCTACTGATGCTGTTACAGGTTTCAGTCAACCGAGTGTACAACTGACCATCGAGCTGCGGGACCAGAAAGTATATACCCTGCAAGTTGGCAAAACAGATGCGTCCGGACGTTCCTATGCCAGGTTTCAACATGAACCGAATTTAATTTTTCTACTCAATGCAGAACGCATTCAAAAACTGAAAACACCCCTTGAATATATTCGTATTTCGGAACAGTAATGGTTGAACGCTATGCAGACGTATATTATCGCAACCGCTTATTTTTTCTTTATTGTTGAACTCTTCATTATTAGTCGATCTTTTCTCTACACCCGGCGCGAACGGAACACGAAGAGACCTGATTACACACCAAAGACGGCAATTATTGCACCGCATTACGGATGGGATGCTGAGACAGAAGCACACGCCAAAGGACTTTTGCACCAAGAGTATGCCGGTGAATACGAAGTCTTTTTCGTCACACACCAAAAAGCCGATACGGGACACGATGTGTCGTATCCACACCTCTGCGAAATTGCCGAACCGCATCCGAATGTCCATGTACTATTAGCACCGAATATCGTTGACAACGACCTCGGTCGCTCGCAAAAGGTACAGAACCTCCTGACAGCGATAGAAAAACTGCCAGACGATATTGAAGTTATCGCGTTTGTGGATGCAGATGTCGCTATCCAAAAAGATTGGTTAACCTTGCTTGTGAATCCGCTCCAAGAACCGGAAATAGGAACAACCGTCGGCGGACGCTTCTATTTCCCACAAACATGGAACATCGCCTCTCTCGCGGAATCCATCTGGGTAAACTTTCAGATGAGTTTTCAAGGCGATCATCCATTCACAATGGTATGGGGCGGCTCTAATGCTTTCCGACGTGAGATGCTCGAAAAATCACAGATTCTTCAACGTTGGGAGCAGGCGACAATCGAAGACCTTAACACAACGCTCGCAATGCAAGATGTTAAACATAAGGTGCATTTTGTCCCCGATTGTGTCGCAATAACACACACCGCACATCGTACATGGAACCAGGTTATGGAATTTACCAATCGTCAAGTAATCATGACATTTCACATGGGACTCTGGGTGCAATGGTTAGTGACTCTCCTTGTGTGTCTGCCAAAAGGCATCTGTGTGTTCGGATCGATCCCCTTTCTATTTCACAAGCGGGAACTGCTACCGGTTATCTTTATTATTTTTCTCGAAGCACTTAGCTACCGGCTCTATTCCAAAAATCTACCCCACTGGCTCCAAAATATGCCAAAGGTACGGCAGGCAATTAGTATCTCCTCTTACGTCACCTCAGTTGGGATATTCCTCGCGGGTCTCAATGCCGTATATGCTGTATTTCAACGTAAAATTACTTGGGGTGGGGTGCGATACGAGATCCTTTCTGCAACAAAGTGTACGGTTTTAGGTGCAGTCAAGCGTAAACGGAAAAATAGCGTTTAAAGAAGGGTTATGCCGAATATTTGAAACGCTCTTGATTTTTTTCTGAAAATATGGCATAGTATTCATAAAGTACTTTTAACAGTAAATTCGCCCCTATACATAAAGAGGAATGAAAAATGGATGGAGAAAAAGTTATCAAATCAGAAAAAGAGTGGAAAGAACAACTGACACCTGAAGAATTTAAAGTGACTCGGAAGAAAGGGACAGAACGTGCTTTTACAGGGCAATACCACGATTGTAAAGAGCAGGGTACCTATCACTGTATCTGTTGTGGAAGTCCACTCTTTAGTTCGGAAACCAAGTACGACTCTGGAACCGGATGGCCCAGTTTCTGGGAGGCTGTCTCTCCCGAATCTATTGAGATGAAATCGGATCGCAGTATTTTTTTCATGCCGCGCGTCGAAGTCGTCTGTAGCCGGTGTGACGCACATCTTGGACACGTTTTCGATGATGGACCGCCACCGACGGGCAAGCGGTATTGCATGAATTCCGCGGCACTCACTCTCGTAAAATCAGAAGACGAATAAGGAGAATAAATGGCACTACGAAGTCGAATCTCATCAAGATTTCTTGTCAATGAACTCGCTACCGCTATGTCGGAGGATTGGGGGACTTCGCGCAAGTTCATGCGCTACCAACTCGCTAAAGAGAGTTTCAACTGGCGACACCCCCTCGGTGCGAAACACGGTAAAGGCGACGCTATTCAATTGGTAAGTCTCCGAATCACCGATATGTGCAATCTCCGTTGCCACTCCTGTGGACAGTGGGGCGACAACGGTTACCTGCTCGGGCAATCCCTCAAAGAACTCAAACAGCGCGAAGTCCCAGTTGAAGTCTATAAAGATCTCGTCGATCAGATTGTTGATGAAGGTTGGTCCCCTGTCTGGTATATCTGGGGCGGTGAACCGATGCTTTACCCCGGAATTATCGAATTGATGCATTATATCAAAGAGAAGGGAATGCCCATATCACTCGTTAGCAACGCAACGAATATCGCCAGGCGCGCCGACGATATTTTGGAAACTTGCAAAATTATCTACCTGAGCGTCGATGGACCGAATGAAGAAATTCACAACACGCAACGCCCCGGTGTATCTGAAAACTACGATAACTTTAAGGATGTCAAAGCCGCACTGGAAATACTGAGCGCAGAGAAAGAGAAACGGAACATCGCATTCCCGTATATTATTCCGTTGAGCTGCGTCACGATGTATAATATCGACGTTGTCGTAGACCTCTATAAGTTCACAAGTCAATACGCCGACGCGCAAATTTTCTATCTGACATGGTGGATAGATTCTCAATCTGCGCAGGAACACACAGAAGAATTTGAGAAACGCTTTGGCTTCAAACCGCAAACCCATTACGGTTGGATAGGAACGTGGAAGGACTTTGATCACGGTGTAATCTTGGATCGATTTGAAGAGATGGAGAACCTCTCCAACGAACAACGCCGCTGCCCGCCGATCATGATGCCGAGACTTAATACCAAAGGCGAAATCCAACGTTATTACACCGATCACGAGCAGACTTTTGGCTATAACCAGTGTGTCAGTATCTATATGACCATGGAGATTGACAGCAACGGCGATGTAAGCCTCTGCCGTGATTACCACGACTATATAATCGGCAATATCAAGACAGACAAAGTTGTCGATATGTGGAATAACCAGAAGGCGATGAAGTTCCGGCAGTCCGTGAGTAACGACGGTCCTATGCCCGTGTGCCGCCGATGCTGTGGACTGATGGGATTTTAGTTTTTAATTTTCGAGTACGGGTCTGCCTTCCTTGTGCAAGCCTATAGAGGCTTGCAGAACAATGTTTCAGGCAGGTTCTTGATACAATTCACACACGGTAGGTTCCCTGAAAACCTTTCGTACTTAACCAGAAACCATCGCGAAACGTAGTGGAGCGATGCTCAGAGGACCATAGTTAAAAATATGAAGATAGGATTACGTATTCCCGGTACAGCCCGTCAATTACCTTTCGCAGATTTCTGCAAGTGGTGCGCAGATAACGGGTTCGATGCCGTTGATATTGGAGAAGTCACCCCCGAAATTGTCCAAACCGCGAGGGATGCCGGTCTCGCTATCGGCTCCGCGGACCTCCCAGGCACCAGAGACCTGCTCAGCGCGAAAAAATCTAAACAGAAAGCCGGTGCCTCGGCAGCAAAAGCCGCCATTGAAGCCGCTGCTGACAACGACGTTCACATCATGTTCTGCGTCTTTGTGCCGGAAGATGCAAGTCTCGGTCGAGCAAAGAACTTTGATATTTGGAAAGAGACCGTTCCACCGGTCGCCGAGTTCGCCGCTTCCAAAGGTGTAACGATCGCGGTTGAAGGATGGCCCGGTCCCGGTCCCGATTATCCCGCGCTCGGTTGCACACCAGAGATGTGGCGTGCGATGTTCGCGGAATGCGACTCTCCGGGTTTAGGACTTAACTACGATCCGTCGCACCTTGTCAGAATCGGTATCGACTACCTACGGGCACTGAATGAATTCGCAGCGTACGTTAAACACGTCCACGGTAAAGATACCGCCTTTGATGAAGAAGCACTCTATTTGCACGGCAATCTGGGACCGAGTTTCCAAAGCCCTCGCGGCTTCGGTGAAGATTGGTGGCGTTACACGATTCCGGGTGACGGTATCGTGGATTGGCTGCGGGTCGTACAACGTTTAGAGGATGAGGATTTTGACGGTATTGTGAGTGTGGAACTTGAGGATTACCGTTACTGGCGGACGTGGGAAGCAGAATCCGACGGTTTGATCCGCTCACGCGAGTTCCTTGATGAGTTTGTCCGGTAATCTGTCCAACTTTTGCGTCCGCTCGCACAGTCATCTACATAGCAGCGCAATCAAGGAGAATACCATGAACGCACTTCTTAATATGGGTATGGAGGCTTCACCTGAGAAGTACCTCCCGCACTTAATCACAGAAGAAGAACGCACCCATTTTGAAGAAAATGGCTATCTATATGTACCAAACGCACTCCCATCAGAGATGCGCGAGCAGTTGATACATGCTGTAGATACCCTGCATAACAAAGCACTTGCCACAGGCAGGGCAAAGCCTGGCTCACACTGGGGTTGGTCGGATTTTTTAGGTGCCGATGACGTGCTCTTAAATCTCGTTGACCTACCAACGACGCTCCCTAAAGTGTGGGGTATCTTGGGATGGAATATCTACCTGTACCACGCGCACATGCACGTTAAACCACCTGCTGCCTCGGATGCCGAAGAAGGCGAAGGGTGGTTGGAATGGCACCAAGACAGCGGACGCGTCAATATTGAAATGGAAACCCATCCACGTCCACGTCTATCCCTGAAAGTGGCATACTTCCTCACAGATGTCTCTGAACCGGGACGCGGTAACTTCTATATCCGTCCGGGCAGTCATCTAAAATCAGATATGTCAGTGCCAGAGTCCGAAATCAGCCGTGATCCGCGAGAAGGCACCGCAGATGATGTCCCTGACGATGCGATGCCGGTCTGTGTGGAACCCGGAACCGCCGTTCTGTTCGATAGACGGCTCTGGCACTCGCGCAGTCCGAACCACTCTCAAATGACCCGAAAAGCACTCTTCTACGGCTACGGCTACCGCTGGATCCGTCCAAAAGATGAGATGACGGTTGAACCGCTCTATGAACGGTGTGATCCGATTCGTCGGCAGCTGCTCGGTGCCGCTACCCGAAACAACGGCCGCTACGTTCCATCCGAAGACGACGTACCATTGCGTGGATGGCTCATCGAAAACCTCGGCGACAATCCTGTTTATGCTATGGGACCCCGGCACGCTTAATCTGTAGAATGGAAGACATATCTCTGTAGTCTCCCAATCGGATAGAAAAAAGGGAAGAATGGAAGTCTCTCCGGCCTTCCCACCTTCCAATCTTCCAGCGAAACAAGGTTTTCAATCTCCGTTTATCTGCTCACCAGCTTTAATTGAGGTAAACTTATGAAACCCGATCCTATCCTCGAAGAATGCTACCGTATCAAAGAAGAATATAATTCCCAATTCAAGGATGTGCAGGCACTCTTTGAACACTTAAAAGAGGTTGAAGCAGAAGAAAAGCGGAAAGGTAGGAAGTACGCACCCCCACCACAGCACCTTGAATTCAGTGTAACCACTGAACACCTTGCCTTTGTAATAGATCGAGCAGAAAGAGCAGACACGGACCCGAAAATCATTGCGTTGCTTAAACGGCTCAAAACCGGACTGGAAACCTGCGATGCAGCGAAGGACAACGCGAAGGACAATTTTGGTGCAACGCTACAAACTGAAATTGCTCGTGTACTTATACAGGATTGGGCAATTGCAGCGATCCGATTTGCTCTCATCAAGGATACCGACCTGCAGTCCGAAACCTCTCCGATTGCGGAAGAGGTTCGCCAGATTTTGACGGCTTGGCTACCGGATTTCAGATCCTTAAATTTCACGTTAGAACTCACAGACGAGATGCAAATCGTAACGGAACCTATTATCGGTTTCGATAAGCGGGAAGGACGGGAATATCTCGCAAGCGCGCATCTTGAAATAAGAATGAAGCGCGGCGAAGAAGTGGAAGAATTAACGCAGCTTTTGAACCGTTTTAAGGACTAACGACTTTCGCGAGCGTGATTCGAAAATGGAAGGATGGAAGTTTCAGATGAGCGACGACTATGAACTGAAGAAAGAATTTTTAAGAAAATGGCTTATTGTCGTCAGTCGATCAGGTAAATTCAGTACAGTTTTCAATCTGATTATCTTATCCCTTGCACTCGGTACCTTTATCACGCTTTTTCTTGGTGACACCTATAATTTTCTAAATCAGTGTCTTGTAACGCCTTGTAGCTGGATGGCGGCAGCACGGCTGTTTGTTTTTAAATTGGAGTATCCGAACTCGCGTGTTATCCGGTGGATTTTTCGTCTCGTTCTGCTAATGAGCGTCATTCACACAATATTACTGGTAAAATACTTATGAAAACTACACTGTTTATTTGCATTTTGGCGGCATTTACCCTATCCAGTGCGTTTGCCGCACCCGAATGGAAACCTTACGACGATTTTGAGGGAGATTTAGACGCAATCGACGAGACACCTGGACAGATACCAGACCTCGGCACGAAATGGGTTCAATTTGTTCCTGAAAACCGCTTAGAGATGGGTATCAAAGACGGCACGTTCCAGATGAAAGTCAAAAGTCCCGGGGGTCGTGATCCCGGTTTCAAGCTCGTTTTCGGATGGGAGCCGCGCGACATTCTCGGTATCCAATTCACGGTGAAGGTTGCGGAACTCTCTGATGCCGGTGGATGGTTCGGGGTGCTGTGTACCAATGAAGAACCGAACTGGAAAAATCCGAACTGGGTTTTCGGTATGTCACCAAGCCATCAACATAACTGGGGACCAAAAGGTGTGTTCGGTTCCGGCTCCATTGGACAACTCGGCGGTTGGCAGGCGTTCTCTTATGAAGACATCCCCGAAAACACGAATATGCTCCGAACGCTCCGCTTAGAGTGGAACGATGCGAAACATGAAATGGCTGTCACGGTTGATCCGGGTGAAAAGACGGAATGGAAAAAGGACGACATCCCTTCTAACGCCGACTTAGGCGAGTTTCCGTGGTGGAGTATCTACCTCACTGCTGATCAGGTGGTTGAGGTTGCTGTTGATGATATTTTCGTAAAATCGGAGAGTCTGCCGTATCCTGTAGAAGCCCGTGGTAAATTGGCTTCGCGCTGGGGTGAGATTAAGTTGATGGATTAATAGACCCCTTCATTATCTCAATTCCATTTTGGAACATGGCAAATTCTTATTTTACCAAGATTTTCGCGAATTTTCCTACAAAGCGATAACCGAAGAGGTTCCAGCAGGCGAAACATTGAGCCCTATTTTAAAAAAGTAAGTATCTGCTGAGTACTATGGATCCCACTATTCCAATCACGGTAAAACTGACTGTAATAATCAATCCCCATACATGAACAGAGCGGGATTCGCGTTCAGGATGCCAACACAGCCACCAGGATAACAACGTCCATGCTGTGAAAAAAAATAAAATTGTCATTAAAGAAATATGTAACCAAAGATAAGGTCGGACCGGTAGGAGTTTGAGTACAGTAATTAGTAAAAGGCATCCCGTTGTTACCAGCGCAGATCCTACCGTTACCGGTTTCTGTTTCGTTGCCAAAAATCGAAAATTCATCTATGTCTGTTCCTAAAAATCTGCGGGTTTCGGTTAAATAATAGCACTGGTGGTGGTATTCCGCTTTAACTGCACTGAAATCTTGCATCCGTTAGAGGAATAATAACACATTTTGTCAAAAAACGCAAACAAGTGTTTCCATAGGTGACTTGATTATTTGCAGATTTCTGGGTATAATTAATACTGTCAATCTTAGAATAAAAACCATACATTTTCATAATGGAGGCAGAAGTGGCAAGAAAAAAAATCAGTGTTATTGGTGCGGGGAATGTCGGCGCAACAGCGGCGTTCCTGATCGCACAGAAACAACTCGGGGATGTCGTCATGATTGACATCGTAGACGGAGTCCCGCAAGGTAAAGCATTAGATATGGCACAAATGGGACCCGTGGAACTCTTTGATGCCGCAATCGACGGAGACCTGGATTACACCGCAACCGCAGGCTCCGACTTGGTAATTATTACGTCAGGTTCCCCACGGAAACCGGGGATGACGCGCGAAGACCTGTTGCAAACGAACGCGAATATCGTCGGCAGCGTCACAGAAAACGTCGTGAAGCACTCACCAGATACTATTATTATGATGCTCACCAATCCGTTGGACATCATGACCTACCATGCGTGGCAGGTTTCAGGATTTCCATCACACCGCGTCGTCGGACAGGCGGGTGTACTGGATTCGGCACGGTTCCGTTATTTTATCTCCCTTGAACTCGGTGTATCTGTAGAAGACATCCACGCGCTCGTCCTCGGCGGACACGGCGACACGATGGTCCCACTCCCTCGCTATACTACTGTCAACGGTATCCCGATTCCGCAATTGATTCCAGAAGACCGTATCGAAGCGATGGCACAACGGACGCGTGACGGCGGTGCTGAAATCGTCAATCTCCTAAAAACGAGTGGCTATTATGCCGCGGGTGCCTCGTTGGCGCAGATGGCGGAAGCCATCATTCTGGATAAGAAACGGCTGTTGCCCTGTTCAGCACACCTTACCGGACAATACGGTATTGACGACCTCTATATTGGCGTTCCTATTAAACTCGGTGGAAACGGTGTAGAGGAGATTCTCGAAATCGAACTGACTGAAGCCGAACTCGGTTCCTTACAACATTCCGCTGCAACGTACCGAGAAGGCATCGCATTGTTGGGATACTAAGCAATCCTACTATTTTGAACATGAGTTCAACTTAAACATTTCGTCCATGCTTGTAGCGTAAACTTGCATTGCAGTGAGATTTTGCGCTACAAGCGTTTTTTTTCGGTTCGGAGGTGTGCCGGAAGCATAAGTGTCAATTTTAAAAACATAACAGTTTCAAGCCAAGGGACGGTAGGTTCGGTTTCCTAACCGAACCGGATCCTACGCGGAAACCTTGAAGACTCGGTCCATCTATGAAACGCTGTCAAAAATCGCTAAATTGACCGCTATGGTTCGGAGGCGTGATGGAAGATAAAGAAATTATAGAAAAGGAAAAAAATGCCGAATGCGAAATAGTAAAGGAAGTTCGCGAAATTCGACATAAAATTTCTGCCCGGTTTGATCATGATATTGGTCGGCTGGTTGCGCACTATCAGGAACTACAGGAACAGATGCGGCAGTCTGGGAAATACAAATTCTCGGATTTGCCAAATGGAGAGTTAAAACTTATTGTAAAGAGGTAGAACATGGCACAAACCTATACTGCTCAAATTGAACACCGGGATGAATGGTGGATCGGATGGATACGCGAAATCCCCGGGGTGAATTGTCAAGAAAGAACCCGGGAAGAATTATTAGAAACACTGAAAATTACGCTGATCGAAGCCTTAGAATTTGAGGTAGCGGAAGCAGCACAGCAAATTGAAGGGGCGTATGAAGTGGTCAAAATCGCTGTATGAAACTTAGACAGTTGCTTCGGCATCTCACAAAACACGGATGCTACTTGATTCGCGAAGGTAGCAATCATTCATGGTAGGGTAATGCGGATACAGGTGACCGCACTGCTATCCCAAGACATACTGAAATTGACAATAAACTTGCTAAGAGAATTTGTAAAGATTTAGGCGTTCCGCGATTATAGCACGGATGAGTCGTGCTGTTGATCGGTTAGTCGCGCACTATCAAGCGTTACAGGCACAGATGCGGCAGTCTGAGAAATACAAACTCGCGGATTTGCCAACTCGAGAGTTAAAACTTACTGTAAGGAGATACACAATGAAAGATAAAATCGTGTTCTTTGTTATTGGTGCCGTGTTATCAGCGTCTGCATTTTTTGCTGGTAGTTACAATAAAGAGTTCCCTGACGAGTTGAATGTCAAGACTATCAAATGTAAAGAAGTTTTTGTTGAAGACGCTATATGGGTTGGAAGATCTTCAGGAGCTATGATTGTTATAGATGCTGGAGGTGAAGAATCCACACAATCTGTTATATCTATGATTAGCGGTTATGGTGGTAAAGATTTTTTAGGCAGAAATGTTGTAAGTCAAGTTATGCTGTCTGCCAAAAAAGGCGTAGCTGGTATAAATGTGGATAGTAATTTTCCGTCAAGTAACAATCCAGAATCAGGATCAATTAGTATCAACGCTTGGAATGCTGGAGCAGCAATACTGACAGTAAAATCAGGCGACAAAGAGGAAGAAATCAAAGTCACGAAATATAGTGACTAACAATTTCAATACAATCAAAGCGTACACTTGTGCTTCCCGAGGCCACGATGATGCCGCAAACAAATTAGCGTATCGATTTTTCTTACTTCCTATCTTTTGGTTCATCGTTTTTTATCTACTAAAAGCATTAATGTCAAACCCACGTCACCTATGCCTTTTCACTTCTAAAGCTTTTTCAAACTCATGTTAGAATACATTGAAGTAGTGACACAAAAAACCTTATTTCTATGATGTTGGCAACCTTACGCTTTTTGTGCGACCATGCTGGAGAGGATGCCGAGGAGTTTGTCGCATTGCGCAATTTGGTAGGTTGCTATATCAACATGCAAACATTTTCCCGCTAACTTGAGGAACTGCCACTCTACGCCTGTTGTGGAGGCACCGTAAATGTAAGGAATGTCGTTCCCTGCTTCCGCATTAAAACGTTGGGCGGCGAGCATTTCTGCGACACACTGCCCGAGCCCAAGTTTCAAGTCAAGATTCTTTGCTTCAACAAGCGTAATAATTGGGGCTTCTACATAGGATTGCCGAGGCGACAGGCTCACCAGAAAATCACACACACCCGTCAACCCGCTTTCAGCATCAACGTTGAAGTCAATCCCAGAAAACAGACTAATTTTACGATCAAATTGCTCGCGCAGCTCAACAAGAACAGGCGAGACAATCATTTCCGATCGGGCTTTTTCGGTGTTTATAGTCGTGGCTAAGGGCACATTTCTCGCTAAGGCATTTATGAGTTCCGCACTGAGTTCCACGGGTTCTATTTCGGCAAAGATGCCCGCGTGTTCAAGAAATTCAAGTTCAAATTCCTTTTCCACTGTTTGCAATGTAAAATTGCTATACGCCATTATGAACCCTCACTTCACGCTTTTTGTGCCACCATGCTGGCGAGGATGCCGAGGAGTTTGTCGCATTGCGCGATTTGGTAGGTCGCCATATCAATGTGCAAACACTTTCCTTCCAACTTAAGGAACAGCCAATCTATTCCAGTTGTGGAGGCACCATAAACGCACGGAATATCATTCCCTCTTTCTGCATTAAAACGTTGGGCGGCAAGCATCTCGGCTACACATTGTCCAAGCCCCAATTTCACATCAGTATTTTTTGCCTCAACAAGAATAATGACAGGTGCCTCTAAATAAAATTGGTTCGGCGATAGACTGACTAAAAAATCGCACACACCGATCAAACCGTTTTCGGCATCAACGTTGAAGTCAATCCCAGAAAACAGACTGATGCCGCGATCCAAGTGGTCAAGGAGGTCAACGAGTACATCGGCGACAATCATTTCTGATCGGGCTTTCTCTGTGCCGATAGCAGTGGCTAAGGGTGCCTTCTTCGCTAATCCGGTTGTAAGATACTCACTCGGGGGCACTGGCTCTATTTCAGAAAAGAGGCCTGCTATGTCAACCTTTTCAAGTTGAAACGTTGGCACTACCGATTCTAAGGTGAAGTCGCTATACGCCATCGATTGAACCTCCCATATCGCAGCAAGCCCTTGGCAACTTATTTTTTCTTCTCATCTTCGTCAACGACTTCGTATTCAGCGTCAACGACTTCGCTATCCTCGGATTCAGCTGCAGGATCAGCGGCAGATGGATCTCCCTGCGCAGCTCCCGGATCCGCACCGGCAGTCTGTTGATACATCTGCGCGGAGACTTCATGCCAAACCTGCGTCAACTCGTCCGTTGCGGATTGGATCTCGGCGTGGTTGTTCGCCTCTAATGCCTGCTTAACACGCGCAACGGCAGCGTTGACCTTCTCTTTAGATGCATCGTCTACCTTGTCACCGAACTCGCTTAGGTTTTTCTCCGTCTCGTAAACCATAGAATCGGCACGGTTACGAGCCTCAACTTCCTCGCGTTTCTGCTTATCCTCTTCCGCGTGCGCTTCGGCATCTTTTACCATCTGATCGATTTCGGCCTCGGAGAGGCCAGAGGACGCTGTAATGGTAATCTTCTGCTCTTTACCGGTGGCGGTATCTTTCGCGGACACGTTAAGGATGCCGTTTGCGTCAATATCAAACGTCACTTCAATCTGCGGTATACCTCTCGGCGCTGGAGGTATCTCACTCAAACGGAAACGTCCGATGGTCTTGTTGTAAACCGCCTGTTCCCGCTCACCTTGAAGCACATGCACATCAACCGATGTCTGATTATTCTCAGCCGTTGTGAAGGTATTCGACTTCTTGGTAGGAATCGTTGTGTTCCTGTCAATCAACCGCGTGAACATTCCACCGAGTGTCTCGATGCCAAGCGAAAGCGGTGTGACATCTAACAAGAGAATATCTTTAACCTCTTCATCGCCTGCAAGGACCCCGCCCTGAATTGCGGCACCGATGGCGACGACTTCATCCGGATTGACCCCTTTGTGCGGTTCTTTACCGAAGAGTTGTTCCACGGCTTCCTGTACTTTCGGCATCCGTGTCTGTCCACCGACAAGGATCACTTCGTCAATCTCGGAGGCTTGTATCTCAGCATCCGCGAGTGCTTGTCGGCACGGCTCAAGCGAACGTTGGACGAGGGCATCTGTAATCTGCTCCAGTTTTGCACGAGTCAGCGTCAAGTTCAGATGCTTCGGGCCACTGGCATCAACGGTAATAAACGGCAAATTAATGTCTGTCTGCATCGTGCTGGAGAGTTCACATTTTGCGGTTTCCGCTGCCTCTTTCAAGCGCTGCAACGCCATCTGATCATTACGGAGATCAATCCCTTGGCTACTGAGAAATTCCTGGGCCATCCAGTCAATAACGGCTTGATCGAAGTCATCGCCGCCGAGGTGCGTATCACCGTTTGTGCTTTTGACTTCAAAGACACCATCACCGATTTCCAAAATAGAGATGTCAAATGTGCCGCCGCCGAGGTCATAAACAGCAATTTTCTTATCCCCTTCACTTTGTAATCCGTAAGCGAGTGAGGCAGCGGTCGGTTCATTGATAATCCGCTCGACTTCTAACCCAGCGATCTTGCCAGCGTCCGCTGTCGCTTGACGTTGCGAATCGTTAAAGTAGGCGGGCACGGTGATAACTGCTTTCGTGACATCCTCTCCAAGATACGCCTCGGCAGTCTCCTTCATTTTCCGTAAAACCATAGCGGAGATTTCCGGCGGTGTGTAATCCTTACCTTCAATGTTTACAGCAGCATCGCCATCTTTATCGGCTTTTAATTCATACGGTACGCGGGAAGTATCGTCCCCGATCTCGTTAAATTTCCGTCCCATGAACCTTTTAATCGAAAAGATTGTATTTTGAGGGTTCGTGATCGCTTGTCTTTTGGCAACTTGTCCGACGGGACGTTCGCCTTCTTTGGTAAATCCAACGACCGAGGGTGTCGTTCGATTTCCCTCAGCGTTTTCGATCACCTTAGCATCGCCGCTCTCTAAAACAGCCACGCATGAATTTGTTGTTCCTAAATCAACTCCTATGACCTTGCTCATTTCCAATTTCTCCTCTGCGTAAATAATTTCAAAATTATATTATACTAAAGTCAATAATTAAAGAGACATTTTAGTGATTGCGGAGACCACCCCTTCGTAGGGGCAAGGTCTCCTCGTCCGTCTTTCAAACCGTGTCTCATTATTCTTACAGGACACCATAGTAGTTAAGTGATTGCGGAGACCACCCCTTCGTAGGGGCAAGGTCTCCTCGTCCGTCTTTCAAACCGTGTCTCACTATTTTTACAGGACACCATAGTAGTTATCAGTTATCAGTGAAGAAGTCTCTTTTACTGGAAACTGTTAACTGTTAACTGAAAGGTTTTTCGCAGAAAAACCGTACTGATAACTATTTACAAAATAGTGTGCAATATCCGTGCCAATGTTATTCACTTGAAACAACCGAAATTCCTGCCGAATGTCTGCCAAATTGGCACGGATATAAAAACGCCCTAAGTTCACAAGTCATTTTGACTGACTGCGAACATCATATCTCTGTTTCAGGTGCCCCCATGTTGTCGGCAATTTTGCCTCAGGATCCACCGCCAAAATCTCTTCGATACCGCCTTGAATCTCTTTAATCTCATCCTGTGATAGCCCGCGATTAAAGAGTGCAAAGTCGTCAATAATACCGTTATAGTAGCGGTTGAGAGCAGGTGGTTCCTCAGTACCGAGCATAAGCGGCGCATCAATCGGCACCAGCTTATCGCCAGTCTTCGGGTAATCTATCAACACCTCACCATCGAGATAGATCGTCCACCACTCGCCACTCTGAAACGAAACCGCAACATGCTGCCATTTATCCTTGACGACATCGCGCGGGCTTTGTGCGGGGACATTCCGTCCACCTGTCAATTTCCATCCCATCCATATAAAACCGTCCGGATGGAGTAGCACCTCAAAAAATTCTTGCACATCCGGTCCTTTCGCAGCGATCAGTTGCCACGTACCAGGTCCCGCCTTCAGCGTGGGTTTAATCCAAGTGGCAATGGTAATGCCATCGGTAAATTCAAACGCATCAGAATGCTCTACCCGAACGATTCCATCTTTTCCACCGAAATTAACAGCCTTTCCGAATTTACCGTCGGTCCACGACGTATCACCCTCTAATTTCCCATCCTGTTTGTTACCAGATAGATCCTTGACAGTCTTACCTGTCCCTTCTTCAAAAGCGAAATAGACGACTAAACCTTCGAGTTCTCCGGCTGTGCTAACACTTTGAAAACTCCCTATCAGATACACAGCACACAAGCAAATCACAAATTTACGCATGAGTGGCCTCCAATCCTATAGGGTCAGTTGTTAAGCAATACAGGCGGATGTAAAGAACACCCGCCCTCTAAACACCCCTGTATATCTTCTAAGCGAACGGGAATGTGCCTTGATACCCACGCGGTCGAGAAACATGCCAAACGCCTTCATACATCGGGGTTACCTGATAATGGCACACAACATTGCTCCGTTCCATATCGTCCCGTTCTTTCGCGCCTTGATGCGGGATATGGTTGATAAACACGACACAATCGCCCGCTTTCGGATACAGAATAACGTGTTCTTGTGCTTCACACCATTCCTCAAATTTAGGCCGATCTAACGGATAAAGATGCGGTGGTTCTGACAGATGTCCACCTTTGATAAATTTCAGGTGTCCCTCACCCGGGTCGTTGTCCTGAAAATAAAATGTCGTGTTAATCCCGACGGGCGCCATTGCAAACGGATGCTCCTCAACATACCGCTGCTCCTGCCAATAGCCGTAAAAATCCATGTGCCATTCTTGGAGATACGGACCGGGGTTGATATGTGCCCGTAGACTCCGCAGCTGACACTGTTTGCCCATTAAGCCTTCAAGGTAAGGACGGACACTCGGATGCCCAACAAGCGGTTGGTATGTATCCGGCTCACGGTCAAGCAAGGTATCAAACCACATGTTGCCGACAGCGTTTAAGCCTTCCTCCCAACCCTGTTCTCGCGCATAGTTAATACGTTGCCGGACATTTTCCGTCTCTTCTGGCGACAACGCGCCCTCTATTAAAACGAAACCTTGCTGTTGCAGTTTCGCGAGTTCGTTTTTCACGTCTGACATGATTTCATCTCCTTGTGAAGATTCAGAATTATTGGTGATATTCTATACGCTCAAGTGATACGTTTCAACTTTAATTGCCAGCAAAAAGTTTGACGAATAAACCCCAACCACTAATCCCTGCAAATGTAACAAGCACCGCTGCAGAAATCAAGGCACCGACAAACATGAACGGACGTGTCCGATACGCAGCAGGCAGCTTCGCGTTCAGATACAACGCCGCGAGCATCATCAGTGCAATTGAAAAATTCGCCAAAATAAAGCCTGCGATCTGTGTTAAGATGTCAAACGGAATGTTCAACCAGATTAGCACCATTGTTGTAAGGAAAATATAGAGGCAAACCCATTTGCGAAGCGTCCCATAGTTCCATTCGCGCTGGGGCCAGATCGCCTGAAAGAACTCTTGCATCACGCGGGCATAGATTTCTGGAAGTGCTTGTAACGTTCCCCACAGCGCAACGATGATACAGATATAGTAGACCCACACAAGCGATGCATGAATATTTTGCCAGACGTTTGCCTGATCAGTGAGCAGGCTCCAGCCTTCAAATGTGCTTTCCATCCCATACAGGACAGCCGCACCTGAGATCATAAACGCGCCTGTCACAATGAACAGAACGATCGCTCCCATACCGATATCCCATCGTAACGGTGCAAGGATTTTTCGGAGTTGACTGACCTGCTCAGGGTGTTCAGGGAGATAATCAATTCTATCACTGTTCGCGGCACGTTGACGGATAACTTCAATATTATTATGGGATGTCATGCCCCAGCGATGCATACTCACCCAATTGGCGTAGACGACGTATCCCATCACAGAACCGCCGACGTAACCGAACGCTGTCGCCATTGTCAACAACGGATTCTCGACAGCGTCCTTCGGTGCCCATTCAGGAAATTCAGGGAGGTGTCCAAAACGGAGGCTTCCGACCAGTGCTTTGCCAAAGTCGGGACGCACCATCAATGTGCCGATAATCGTGCCAACAACGAGGATAGCACAAATAATGAGTTGCTGTTTTTCCAGCCTTTCAAAGGAGATACGCAAACCGAAAAGGAGTGCCAAGGTGATAAAACAGGATGTGATTAGGTTTTCCCAAACAGGCTGCGCGACACCGGAAGGGAGCGTCTCTCTAAACAGAAAATGGAGCAACGCGCCACACGGTTTAGCAATTGGGACCCACGCCAAAGGCGCGCCTACCATTTCAAAGATGACGATCGCAATGAGCAACCACCCACGCGGTCCGGGCAGTTTCGCAAGTCGATTCCCAATATACTCACCGCTGACTGCCGTATAGCGACCCAGTAGATACGTAACGAAAATACCTTTCACGACGCAGCTGAGTAGCACAAGCCAGAGCAGGTTATATTCAGCCCACGCGCCTGCCCGGACAACGACAATCGTCTCACCCGCGCCGATGCTTACCGAAGCGACAATTGCAGCGGGGCCAAACACGGCAGCAAGCCCAATAATTTTCTTAAGCGACCACGGCTCAGCAAACGGACCAGTGACAGGTGGAATGTCAACGTGTTCACTGTTTTGGTTCTCTTCTGTCTGCATATAATAGGTTCCCTAATAGCAATGAGCGGACTTAGGGGAGTCCGCTCACTGCTACATATTCTATTCTAAGGGCTCTAACGGCTTGGCATTCCCAAAGACTGGGGTCGGTGCGTTGCCCGGTGCTGCCCATCGCGCAGCATTCGCGATCACATGTCGAACGTTCTCGTCGTAATAGATCGGGTACGTCTCATGACCCGGACGGAAATAGAAGATTTTGCCTCTGCCGCGATAATAACAGCACCCACTTCGGAAAACCTCACCCCCGGGGAACCAGCTGACGAAAACAAGTGTATCCGGCTCAGGAATATCAAACGGTTCGCCATACATCTCAGCGTGTTCGAGTTCAAAGTATTCACCCAAGCCTTCGACAATCGGGTGTCCGTGCTCAATAACCCAGAGACGTTCTTTTTCACCCGCTTCACGCCATTTGAGGCTACAGGACGTGCCCATCAAACGGGTAAAAGGTTTGGAGTAGTGCGCTGAGTGGAGTACAATAAGTCCCATGCCGTCCAAAACGCGTGCGCGAACTTTGTCAGCAATTGCGTCTTCAACTGCGCCGTGTGCGGCATGTCCCCACCAGATTAAGACATCTGTGCTTGAGAGCACATCGTCGGTTAGGCCGTGTTCGGGTTCATCTAAAGTCGCGCTTCTGACCTTAAAGCCACCGGAATTATCCAAACCATCAGCAATCGCGGCATGGATACCTTTCGGGTAAATACCGCGGATGGTTTCGTTCGTTTTCTCGTGCCTAAACTCATTCCAGACCGTAACCTGAATTGGTTGCGTCATAAATTTCTCCTTACTTGTCTAACAGCAGAAATACGTCAAACATTTCTGCTGAGATTCTTTGCGTTTAACTATAGCAAATCCTGATATATCCGTTAGTGAAGATCACTGCTTCCGGTAGTGACTTCAAGATGTGGATCTGCGTTTTCTCTTGGTGCAACCGAGTAATCCTTGCCTGCACTGGAATCCGAATCCTTTAGCGGTTGAATTGACAGCCGACACCCAAGCCCCTGAAGAATCGTATTGAGCGTATCCAAACGCGGTGCCTTTTCGCTTGAGAGCACGTCCGAGAGACATTGTGGCGTAATGCCGATTTTCTTAGCGACCTCCGAAACCCCTCCCCGTGCTTCTATAACATTTTGGAGCCCCAAAAGAAAGAAGGGGGTGTCACCATCCTCTTGGTATTCCTCAAGTGCCACGTCGAGATAACCAATTGCCTCCTCCCAGTCAGCAGTAAACCGTTCCATTAGAATTTCTTCCCAGGTTCGATACTCTCTCATTGTTGTCCCTCCTTATATTCCAACCAATACCCTTTTGCGCGCTCAATATCTCGTGCCTGCGATGACTTGTCTCCCCCACAAAGCAGAAGAACAATCGTATCATCCACTTCGCCAATATAGATACCATATCCCGCGCCGAAAGAAAATCGCAATTCAAACACCCCAGCACCAACAGAACGGTAATCCCCAAAATTGCCAGATCTGATTCGGTCAAGTCGCCTTTCAATTCTGTTTCGCGTATTTCTATCGTGAACAGATTTAAGCCACTCCGTAAAAGGTTCTCGTCCGTTTGAAGTTCGGTAGGCTTGTATCTTCCTCGGTTGTACGCTACGCATTAAGGTTTTGATCTCCACGGACTGCCACTCTTAGAACACTAATTCCGTTTCCACTGCCTCATCGTAGTCTACACCTTCAACTTCAAATCCAAAAAGATTTCGGAAGCGTTGTCTGAAGCCTGCGTAATCGGAGAGATCGAGGAAATTGTCGGTATCAATTTGTTCCCAACGCTTGGTTACTGCATCGGTGACTTCAGGTTGCAATTCGCGGTCATCGAGTCGGATATAGCGTTCAGAATCAAGCTGCGGTTGTAAACCGGGTCCGAGATGCTCTGAGAAAAGGCGTTGCATCTGTCCGATCGGTGCCTCATTGATACCCCTCGCGTTCATAATATCATAGAGAATACTGACATAGAGCGGCACGACAGGGATCGCTGCAGAGGCTTGCGTAACAACGGCTTTATTTACCGAAATATAGGCGTTGCCACCGAGTTCGGTTGCAAGTCGTTCATCAAGCGCGTCCACACGTGCTTTCAGATCGTCCTTCGCTCTGCCGATGGTACCGTCCCGATAAATGGGCCAGGTCAAGGCACTCCCGATATAGGTATAGGCGACAACCGTCACTTCCGGCGCGAGCAATTCCGCGTCCGTCAATGCGTCAATCCACATATCTAAGTCTTCGCCGCCCATCACAGCGATTGTATCAGCGATCTCATGGTCATTCGCTGGCTCAATCGTTACAGGGGTAACGACTTCACGATTCAGATCAATCGTCTTCCCGGTATACGGTGCCCCGATTGGTTTGAGTTCGGATTGATGTGAGACACCCGTGGTCGGATGGATTCGGCGGGGCGCAGCGATACTATAGACGAGGATATCTATTTTGCCGAAATCTGCTTTGAGTCGGCTAATAGTTTCTGCTTTCATCTCATCAGAAAATGCATCTCCGTTGAGACTGTCGGCGAAAAACCCGTCCGCTGTTGCCTGTCGATGGAAAGCGGCAGTGTTATAGTAGCCTGCCGTCGCGGTGCGCCTGGCATCCGCTGGACGTTCATAGAGAAGCCCAAGCGTTTTGGCTCCGTAAGCCCAGGTCAAAGCGATGCGGGAAGCAAGCCCGTAACCTGTTGAGGCACCGATGACAAGCGCATTCAGGTTGGTTTCTTTGTACGGAATGCCGTGCTTAATCTTATCTATCTGGTTAAGTACATTCGCATGACAACCCGCAGGATGCGCATTGGTGCAGATGAACCCGCGTATCCGAGGTTTAACAATTTGAACTGCCATTTTTTAACTTTCCTTGCGGCGTAATAAGCGCAGTTTCACGCTTGGCGTATTTTTCTCCCGAGTCGCCCTCCACTTCGTTTCGGGCTGCGCTCTCATGACTCACAATACCGATTTTAAGCTTCCTCAAGAGATTAATCCTCGATTTCGACAACCATTTCAACTTCAACAGGGATTCCGCCGGGCAACTGCACCATCCCAACAGCAGAACGGGCATGTCTACCTTTATCACCGAAAACCTCAACCAAGAAATCCGACGCGCCATTGACGACTGCAGGTTGGTCAATAAAATCAGGTGCTGAATTGACAAATCCAACCACTTTGACGACACGCTTCACTCTGTCCAAATCGCCGAGAGCGTGCTTAAGGGTGCTTAACAAGCAGATCGCCACCTGACGCGCCGATGCGTAGCCTTGTTCGATTGTGGCATCGGTACCGAGTTGGCTTTTATAGATCGGGCCTTCGCCTGTTCCAGGACCGTGTCCGGAAGTAAATATAAGATTGCCGGTCTGCACCGTTGTGACGTAATTCGCTACGGGAACCGCGGGTTCCGGTAATTCCACACCTAATTCTTCAAGTCTTTGTTCTATTTTCATTGATCCGTCCTTTTACAAATAGATTATTAAATTCTAATATACCGTAAACACGACAATTTCGGCGTAACTCGCAAGTCAAAACTTGCCATGATTCCTTACTTCTGCCTCTACTATTAAACAGATTTTCGCCAATTTTGTCAAGTAATCTTTTGAGCAAGGGCAGGGCTATTTAGTTTTAAGAAATTCGCAGGTTTTATGCTTTCTGTTACAGATCCGGTGCAGTTAGAATGCAGATCACATTTGGGCGTTTACACCGCAAAACCAAACCTACCGGACCTGGCAGATGAAAATTCAATCAAAAATGGACCATTGAATGCCCCTGGATGTGTTATCTCACATATTTGACAAATTATTGTTAAGCGTGTATAATATTTATATAATGTAAATTTTCTAATGAATCCGAGTTATATTGAAATTCAAGAATCCGCTCACAAGCAAGCAGGTTCCTAAAACCTGCTATATTTATGGCTTGTCTATAAGGAGGCAAATTTTATGAAAAGTGTTTACTGGCTGACAGTCGCGATCGCGGTTGTCTTTGCACTGGTTATCGGAACTTCACAATCTGCATTCGCGCAGGCGAACGATATCGACGATGGTCCCTTGAAGGAGAACGAACTCCTAAAAGATCCAGACCCCAACGGTGACAACCTAAGGGAAAGTCACGCTGGAAACAAAAACTGGATTACCAAGTGGTATGGCCCCGAGGGTAACTATGAAAACAACGGCGGTTTTCAGGCTTCTTCTCGGAGAGATCTTATTGAGGAAGGCACTAACGGTAAACTCACGGAACCCAAACTTTCAACAAGCCCAGGTTTGAACCTTACAAAAACCGTTGACATGGAATGGGATGCTGCGAACGGCGGTACTCGGAAATGGACGGTCTTTGAACTCAATCCAGCAGACGGGAACAACATGAACAGAGGCGGTCCAGTTGATAATATTGATACTTACGGACTGATTGTTATTCACTCGCCGTTAGCAAGGAAAGCCGTCATGTCCCCCGCTCATGACGATCACGCCCAAATTTGGATTAACGGCGAAAAGTGGTACAACAACTCCAGATGGACAGGTGCCGCACAAACCATTCTTCACAACGTTGAAGTCGATTTGAAAAAAGGTGCCAATGTAGTGCTCTACCGGGTCGGTGAATCCGGCGGCTCCGCGTATATCAACCTCCATTTTGATGATGAAACCCATAACAAATCCAAAATTTATCCCGATAAATCGAAAGACCAGAAAAGTTTCTTCGATGAAGTCTCTGGTATCCTTGATGTTGAACCCGTCGGGAAGTTAACAACAACTTGGGCAGATATTAAGCGGAACCGTTAGTTAACCTAAAGTCCTGATCTACTCTTTTCAGATAAGGGCTTTCTTGATCTCTCACTTGACAAATTTTTGTTGAGATATTATAATAATTTGTAATGTTGAACGCTGTTTCAACGTTACATACGCTAAAGAGAAATCTTAAGTTACGTTGTCGATTAACTTAGGATCCTTAACGATTAGTCTACAGAAAAGGATATAGTATGAAAAAATTAAGTATTTTTACACTTGCTATTGCTATTGCTTTCACACTCGTTATCAGCGGCGCACACCATGTATTTGCGGCTGGCCTCATCCAAGGCGGTCCCTTGGCAGAAGACGCACACTTAGAAGACCCAGACCCTAACGATGACAGCCTGAGAGAAGATCACGCTGATGTAGAAACTTGGATTACCAAGTGGTATGGCCCCGAGGGCAATTATGAAAACAACGGCGGTTTTCAGGCTTCCGCAGCCATTGACATCATGGATGAAGGCACCGGCGGTAAAATTACCGACGCTTCGCTTTCAACTCTTGATGGTCTACTCATGACACAGGACATCGATGTCGAATGGGGAGACGACCACGGTGGCACACGTGCCTGGACAGTTTTTGAAATTGACCCAGCGGATGGGAACAATATGAACAGAGGCGGTCCCGCCGACAATATCGAAACTTATGCCGTTATCGTTATTGACGCGCCAAGTGCTATGACCGCGATCATGTCCCCCGCACACGATGACCATGCCCACATCTGGATTAACGGCGAAAAATGGTACAACAACTCCAGATGGACAGGTGCCGCACGAACCATCCTTCACAACGTTGAAGTCAATCTCCAAAAGGGTGCCAACGTATTGCTCTATCGCTGTGGCGAATCTGGCGGTTCTGCATACTTCAACCTCCATTTTGACGATGCAACGCACGATGCTGTTGCAATCTACCCGAAGGATGCAACCGATAAAGCGGGTTTCTTTGATGAAATCTTGCCGTTGACTGCTGTCGAACCCACTGGGAAATTGACAACAACTTGGGCAGACATCAAACAGAGATAAGCAATCATTGTTATTTTGTAGGCGCGCTTCTCACAGCGCGCCTTATTTTTTTAAGGGTTCCCAGTCCGGTTTCTACGAAAACCTTTCTGTTTGCTTCGCAGTGAGAATTATCAGTAAAAAGACGTTCTGTTTAATCAAATTTCCTCTTAACTGAGTCCTGACCACTCATACGTCAACACCGAAATCTACTTGACAAATCCGAATTGGCACGTTAAAATATTTTCATATACTCCACCAAAACAGAAACGTTAAGGTCATACTATGCGACATAAGTGCCTTATCTGCTTCTTAATCTTGTGCCCCACTATGCTTGTCGGATGGATAGGCGGGTGGACGCGCACGATGCGAACGGGCCACGAAGCATACTCGTATGGGAACTACGACGCGGCACAGGTCGCCTTTCAAGAAGCAACCTCTCAGCAACCTGACAGTCCGATTGCACATTATAACCTCGGCACTGTGCTGTATAGAATGGGTAAATTCAGCGAAGCAGCCCAAGCATTTCGGGAATCGTTAACAAGGCACAACGGAAATATTGAAAAAGTCCCAAATCAGGCACATATCTATTACAACTTGGGAAACGCCCAATTTAAAAGGGGTGATCTCAGGCGCGCTATTGAAGCCTATAGGCACTCGCTCCGTTTGAATCCACAAGATACCGATACACAACACAACCTCGCATTGGCACTTCAACTCGCGAAACAACAAGAGGAATTGGCACCGCAGCAGAAGGCGAATAAAAGTGCTGAACCGCAGCCTGAACCAGACGATATTGGCGAAGCCGAGACACTTCAACTCTTAGAACGTTTAAGTAAGAATGAAAATAGGATACGGCAAAAATTATTACAGCAGCAGCGCAAAAGCGGCCTCCGGCGGGCAAAGGATTGGTAAGCTCCCGAAAACCGCTTTACTCACACTTTTTTGGGTATTCTTCTCTGTTCTCAATGCTGTGCAGAGTACAGTAGGACAGGTCCCCACGCGATCGCCTGCTATCAATGTAGCAGCCGCAGTGAAACCTCGCCATATTCAACTCGGAGAGAAGGCGCGGCTGGATATCACCATTTCAGGAGATGCCTTCATCAACCACATTGAGGCACCGAAATTCAATTTTCTACCCGCATTCCTTGCCGTGCCGCTACACACCGAAACCATACCACGACTGGAATCAAATAAAATCGTGGTTTCCATGGCGTGGGCTTACGAACTGATTCCGCAAGCAGTTGGCGACTTCTCATTATCGGATGTCCGATTTGCCTACGCAGGTGCCGATTATTTTGCAAATCCAGGATCAATTCAGGTGAGCAGTGCCGATACTTATGTGGATGTTTCAACGCGTAGCACGCATCAAGTCAAAGCGACTGTTGATACCTCCAAACCTTATCTTAACGCGCCACTGACATACACATTTCGTTATCTGTATACTGCCGTGCTGCCCACGCAGGAATCACCAACCCCGCGACTTCCTGCATTTCCCGATTTTTTAGTCGAGGCACTTCCAACGCTGCCACCACACACGCAGCAAATTCGTGGAAAAACATTTTGGGTTGAGGAACACGTCCGTAGGCTATATCCACAGAAAACGGGACAGGTTGCCATCAAACCGGCTACGTTGATGCTTCCCGTCCCACGCGGACGTAAGACGTTGACTACCGAATCGTTGAAGTTGAATATTCAACCGTTACCCGAGATAGGCAAGCCGTCGCACTTCAGTGGTGCCGTTGGTGAATACCAGATCTCCGCACAGGTTGACCGGACCTCGGTGGAAACAGGAAGTGCGCTAACGTTGTCCATACGGATCTCCGGGCGCGGTAACATGCAAACAGTCACGGCACCGAAGTTTCCAGCCGTAGCGGGTGTTGTTGTGAATGGACCTAATCTCGTTGAAGATGCCACACCGACAAACCGTACCTATGCGTATGCTTTGATTCCCGCTCGAACAGGCACGCTGCGTATCCCTGCTATAGCGTATGTCTACTTTGACCCGAATCGTGCGGTTTATGCCACAACACAAACGACACCGATTCCTGTCTCAGTGCATCCAAATCCGAACGACGCTGTTGGCACCGAGGCAGATCCCGCGTCGTGGGGCATCTGGTTAATCCTGTTAGCGATTCTGATCGTGGTGTTGGTGGGCGCGGGCTTCCTCTGGCACCGCACAAAATCTCAGATGTCTACGGGGTCAGAGGCAAACCTGACAACTGCAACACGCCCGCGCGATAGCAGCCAACCGCCGGAACGAAAAAGGCAGCAGACAGAAACAGAACCAACAACCGCTTCCTCACAGGCACGCAACGCATTAATGGAACTCGCACACAGCAACACGACTGATGAAGCAACAGCGTTTGCAAATGCACTTGCACAGATACTCTATGAATATCTCGCGGATACGCTTGCCCTGACGCAACGCAATATCGACACAGTACGCGAGGCGTGCGTCCAATCTGGTATTGCTGAATCGATTCTTGAAGAATTGGTAGACCTCCTCACGAAGTGTGATTACCATCGCTTCGCACCGGTGCCACTCACCGCAACTGAACGTGGCATGTTAATCACCCGCGCCGAGGCAGTTATCAAT
>JAJEGI010000069.1 GCA_022819945.1 Candidatus Poribacteria bacterium | reverse complement strand
ACTTCCATTACCGATCCCTTACCGAGACGGACTTTCGCACCTTCGGGTAGACTCAATTGGGTATGCGCGGGATACTCTGCAAAAGAGGTATCAATAGGAACACCTGAAAGAACGAGTAATGTAAAAATAAAAAGAAGTATCTTTTTTTCGTTCATACAGCACTAAACCACCGGCTTCCGATTTGAAACGTAAGGCGGTTCCAGCATCAACTTCTGATCTTCCTCTGACATCAGGTTGCGGAGTTCCTCATCATATCTGCCTTGTCCCCATGAGGCGTGCCCTGGTGAATACTTGAACAGGATTGAACGCCGTTCATGTGAAGCCGTCCACGGGAGCGTGCCGTGTGTTAACGCCTCTGTAAAGATAACAGCGTCTCCTGCCTTCTGATGCACCGGTGCCATACAGGTTTTGTTTTCCACTACGGGACGGAATTGCGATGGACACGGATAGTTACTCTTATGGCTGCCGGGGATACAACAGAAACCGCCGTGTCCGGGCAACATATCCGTTAACGCCCACGAGACAACAGTTAAGCCGTTATACATCCGATCGTTTCTGAAGACGTAGTACTGTGAGGGGTCATAAGGCGTGCCACCGCCGTGGAGTGTTCCGCCCGGGTTGCCTTCTATCATCAAAATGCCGTAGACGTGATCCAGTCGGAATTTTGGACCGACGATCTCTGCTAAGCACGGCATAATGCGGGGGTGATTGAGGAGTTTACGGAACGCGTCGTTCTCCCAACTCAAGAAGCCACCAAATCGTTGGGAATGAACATTATCATCCACCGGATCCGGATAATCTTGGGCATCAATAAGGGCGTTCAGTTCCGCGAGTGCTTCATCCTCTAAAACGCCTTCAATATTCACATAACCCCATAGGTCAAACAAATATTTCTCTTCGGGACTCATTGAGACACCTCCGTTAAAGGTAGCAGGCACACGCCGTGTGCCGTAGTCCTGTTTTACTGATGTGCTGAGCGTGAAGTCGGTTCAAGCCGTGTGACAACGATTTTTGATCTGTCAATGAGTTCGCCGACGCGAGGTGAAATTTCGTTTACCCAGCGATCGTCTTCATAAACCGCTGCATAGAGTTGCTCTCGCTGTTCTTCGCTCTCGAACCGTCGAATCCAGACGTAAAGATCGTCCTCTTCTTCACCGACAAAACTGCCAATCACAACCATCCCTTTGGAAATCTGGAACGGGAGGATCGTTTCTTCCATGTATTTCACCCAGTTTTCGCGCTGACCGGGTTGCGTTCTGTACTGCCTTAATTCAAAAAAAGCCATAAAAATCTCCTTTTTAGTAGTTTTAACCATCCACTCGCCTCCGTTATAAATGTTAAAGCACGAGTTGATGGTTAAGGTTATCAGCTCGTAGCGGTTGGGTTGCCCAATTCCTACTGACGACTCTCACTGCGAGGCAAACCGATAACTATTCAGAGGCGGTTATAGCCGTAGCCTTTGCCTGTAATTTCAAAAAGTGCTGCTGCCGCTTGAAAATGGATTTCTGCGTCTTGGTCTTGGAGAATCGTTTCAAGCAATGCCACTGCGTTTGCGTTTTTTGCGTCGCCAAGAGCCTTGATGGCATCAAGTCGAAAACCTCTTGTGATTTGGGCTTCATGCAACGCTGTTAGTTTTTCTACCAATGCCGTTACCGCTTTGTCGGATCCGATGTCACCCAAGGCGCGTGAAGCGTCGCGTCGGATTTCGACGTGGTTATCGTCGTTGTTCATCACTTCGATGAGTGCGTCGGTCGTTGAAGGATCCGCCAATACCCTGAGTCCTTGTGTCGCAGCTCGCCGAACGTCCTTGTTGTCTTCGTTTTCGCCCTTCATGATCTGAACAAGGTCCGGTATAAACTCCGAAAGACCGGCTTCCCCAACAGCGAGTGCCGTGGCTTTTCGGGTGTCCACATCTGGGTCGGTGAGTCGCTGTCTGAGCTCGGATATATCCAGTGACGCATCTGAGGTACTACAACGCCCTAAAGCCACCATCGCAGCGTTTCTGATGGGATTGCTTTCCCATTCATCTGCGGCGCGTTCTGCCATTTTCGGTGCGACAAAGGCGGGTAGATCAAGTTTTTTTGCGGCAACGACGAAAATCTCCCAGTTCCAGTTCCTTCTGTGATCATCAAGTCCGAGGTTTTGCCTGTTTCCTGCGTCCTCAAGTGCGACGATATATTCTGTATCGTCAATGAGTTGTCTTCCGATGGCTTCCGCGGCACGGGGTCCACCGATTGTGCCGAGTGCGCGTGCGGCTTTTGTGCGGGTGGAAGCGTTCGCTAAGACTGCCGTGCCAGCGTCCAACGGTATCCGTTTATCTTCAAGCATAGCAATCAGTTTCGGAATTGCCGTTTGACTTTCGAGTTTTCCGAGCGCAATTATGGCATTATTAGCGATGTTCCCGACTCGGATGTCAAGTGCGCGAATCAATACGTCTTCAGCCGTTTTGTCGCCGATATTACCGAGTGCGGTTACTGATGCGGCGCGAACATTGTCTGGTTCCAGCGGATTTTCAACGATCTCGCTGAGTTTGCCAACCGCTTTTGAATCTTTGAGGGTGCCCAAAGCGGCGGCGGCTTGCAATCGGATTTCGGCGTTTTCATCAGAGAGTGCCGTCAAAAGCGGTGCAGCGGCGCGCTCATCTTTGAGTGCGTTGAGTGAGACGATTGCAGATGCTCGAATGGATTTCATCTCATCACTGTTTTCAAGTACGGCGATAAGCGGTTCAACGAGGCGGCGCTCTTTAAAGCCACCGAGTGAGTTCGCTGCGCGTTTACGAACAACATAACTCGGATGCTTCAGTTCCTCAAGCATCGCATCAACAGCGATTTTTTTCGCGGATGCCCCGAGGATATGGACAAATGCCCATCGCGTCCACTCATCATCGACAGATTTAAGCGCGTCAAGCACAAATTCTGCTGTTGCGTTGTTATTATTTAAGATTAATGCACCGATGACTTGGTTTTGTACAGAGAGGACTTCGTATCCGTCATCGAAACTTCCCAAGCCCTTCTTCAAAATATCGACAAGCCCTTTATCCGCTGCCTGAATTTCTCGGAGGGCAACTGCAGCTTGGAAACGGGTTGTTTCGTACTTATCATTGCGGAGTACATCTAACAGCGGATCAACAACTCTCTGCCCTTTTATTTTTCCGAGCGCAATCGCAGCCTCTTGTCGGACGACACCCTGTTTATCTTTTTTCAGGGCGGTAATCAGAGCCGTCGTTGCAGCATCGCCCTTGACTTCACCGAGTGCCCACGCTGCGCTTTGTCGTACTGTTGCGCGTCCATCGTCCTCAAGTGCCTGGATAAGCGGTTCTATGACGGTGTCACCTTTGATGATACCCAGCGTGTGGGCAACTTCACTCCGCACGAGACTCGGTATCGGCTTGAGTTCACCCCAAGTCCGATAGTTTGCGCGCGGATAATCGACTGTCCATTCGATGTTGAAAGATTCGACCTGTGTCCGGAGTGCGTCGAGTGTTTTATAGGCGCGCTTCATGTGCCGTTGGAAGTCAGAAATCTCATCGAATTGTGTAGACAGCACCCAAAGCAACACAGGTGTAGTTTCTGGTGCCTTAATACGACCCAGTACCTTGACAGCGTTTGCACGTATGACAGGACTGGTTTCATCACTGAACATGAGCAGCAGCATCGGTTGTGTGGCTGCTTCAGGTCTGAGTTGCCAGAGCGCAGCGATAGCCGCAAGTCGCAAAGTTTCCCGCATCTGCTTATCCATCGCCATGATGATTAACTTCTGAACAGCGTCTTCTGTCGTTACCCCAATTTTTCCGAGTGCCTCCGCAGCGTTAGTAGCAGTGGTGTCGTCGTAGGTGAGAGCATCCGTAAGTGCAGGAACCGCGCGACGCGCCCGAATATTACCGAGTGCTGTCGCTGCCAGTGCTTTCACCTCTTTATGCGGGTCATTATTTAATGCGTCAATAAGCGGTGTTATTGCGCGCCGGTCACCGATTGTTCCGAGTGCCTCTGCGACCTTTACTCGAACTTCATTTGTGTCGTTTTTGAGCGCGTCAAGCATCAGTGGGACAGCAACACCGCGCATTTCGATGAGTGCCGCTAAAGCAGCATTTCCTAATTCTTCGTTTGCTAACTCTCTTATTAGGGGTCGGACAGCTGCTTCCGCTTTGAGGAGTCCGAGCGTCTGGATTGCAGCCGACTGTGTGCCGATTCGGTATTTTTTCATCCACAGATCATCAATGTAAGCACTCGCGATGTATTGATAATCTGCGGTAAAGCCGGTGTCCTCATCAGGAATCAGGCTTCGCGCTTTCGTTGCGAGGACCTCAAGGAGTGGAGCAGTTGCGGGATCGC
This sequence comes from Candidatus Poribacteria bacterium, assembly GCA_022819945.1. Lineage (GTDB taxonomy): Bacteria > Poribacteria > WGA-4E > WGA-4E > WGA-3G > WGA-3G. The sequence goes on along the minus strand of JAJEGI010000069.1, from coordinate 3,759 downwards.
CTATACGGTTGAGTGCAGCTATGGCTGTATTTTTGACGTAGCTATTCGGATCTGCGAGCAGCCGGACGAGATCAGGGATAGCAGCTTCAGATTGGATGTTACCGAGCAGTTTTGCGGCGTGCATGCGGACCTGCGCGCTATTATTTTTCAGTGCGAGCTGGAGTCCGTGTACAATAGCACTCCGATCAGCGGCACCTGAACTCGCCAATTGTTCGAGCGCAACAATTGCCCTATATGCGACTTCCGGGACGTTCACCGTTCGCGTGAGTACCTCTTCAAAAGTTGGGATTAATTGAGAGTTCTCCATCGCCCCGAGATGGCGCACTGCTTCTTTTTGGATAGCGGGATCTTCGTGGCGTGTTGCCTGCTGTAGAAGTTCAGTAACGGCACTTCCATTTCCGAGTTTTTTCGTGAGTTGAGCGACTGCCGCACGTGGGGCGGGCTGATAACACTTTTCCGCGGCTAATAGTGCTTGGACGACGGCGGAATCCGAGTGTACGACGAGCTCGGTTAACAATTCTGCCCGTTTTTCGACCGCCTCAGCGAGCGACACGGCGAAGAGTCCAGAGACAGAATTCTGTGCCCGGATGAGCCGTTCCTGTTGGTCAAGATCGTCAGAATCCGGGTCTTCCAGCAATGCAATCGTTCGGATTTCGGTGGACAGTGTTTCGAGGTAAGCATTTGATTGTGCAATCGCTTGGTGCCAACTCTCTGTCTCAGTGCGTGTCCGGTTTTGCAGGAAAGCCTTCAGGGGTCGCCCCTCCTCGTTCCCAGAATCTGTTTTTTCGACTGCCGTTTGTGCGGCGGTAAAGTCTCCGCGAACGATAGCGGCTCGCGCTTCAATAATATCCCTGTTCTCTTTCTCACCACACGCAATCAGCAGTACGATCGCCGCGATGAGCGGAAAATGGATACAAGTTTTCAATATATTACAAATGCGGTGTCGCTTCATGTTTTTCTCCAATCATATCAGCAGGCGCGTTCAGATGCTTTTGTATTTAATTTCCCGCGATCACGAGTTTTGTTAAGTCTGCGATGGCATAAATATTCTGCCCGATCTTATTCAACAACGCCAGTCGGTTCGTGCGCAATTCCGGTTCCTCTGCCATAACCAGAACCTCATCAAAGAAGCTGTCAATTGCTGGTCGTAAAGTGGCAAGTTGTGTTAAAAGTTTAGCGTAGTCGCGTTCCCGAATGCTCTGTTTGAAGTCGGGTTCCGCCGCAGTGATACAATCAAAGAGTTGTTTTTCCGCGTTGTCTTGCAGCAGCGTTGCGTCTACAGTCGCCGGCGCACTCGGCGGCAAAATTCTCAGAACCCGATTGAGGGCATTATATACTTCTTCAAAGTTTGATGTCAAGCGAAATTCGGCAAGCGCGCTGGCGCGTTTGAGAACATCAATGACGCTGACATCACCGACTGCTAAGACCGCATCGGCGAGGTCAGGCGCGTAGTTCTGTGTTTGCAGCAAGATGACACGTAGACGCTCTTTGATGAAATTGAGCGTGCTTGTTTTTGTATCATCGGCTAACCCTACGGTATAGAGCGAGATTGCCTTTTCGACCACAGCATCTAAAGAGAGCGGCAGCTGCCGATCTTGGAGGATACGGATTGTGCCGAGCGCATGTCGCCGCAAGGAGTACGGGTCCTGTGAACCCGTAGGACGTTCTTCTATGCCAAAGTAGCCGACAATAGTGTCGAGTTTGTCAGCAATAGCGAGAAGTGCGCCGACTTCGGTTTCAGGTAGTGGTGTCTCTGCGCCAAGCGGTTGATAATGCTCAGCAATAGCAGTGGCGACGGGTTCGGGTTCTCCAGAATTTTGTGCGTAATATTTTCCAGTAATACCTTGCAAGGTCGGGAATTCGATGACCATTTGGGTCGTTAAGTCTGCCTTACAGAGCCAAGCTGCGCGTTCTGCATGCGCGAGGTTCGTTTCCGTATAGGAGGGGGTTGTCCGCCCGATTTCCTTAGTGATAAACTTAACCAATACCTTAAGCCGCTCCGCTTTATCCAAGAGTGATCCGAGTTTGGCGTGAAAGACGACCGCGCCTAAACGTTCGACTTTATCGGCGAGGCTGGTCTTCTGGTCTTCCTTGTAGAAAAACTCGGCATCATTAAGCCTTGCCCGAAGGACACGTTCATTTCCGTGCTGAACGCCATCGAAATTACCATCAGTTCCGTTGGAGATCGTGATGAATTTCGCCGCCAATTCTGATGCGTTTTTCCACATTGGAAAATAGCGTTGATGCTTCTTCATCGCAGTAATCAACACTTCAGGTGGTAGTTCGAGATGCGATTCACTGAAATTACCGACAATGGGTTGCGGGTTCTCTACGAGGTAGTTCACCGTGTCGAGCAATTCGTCGTCAAGTTTCGGGAGATAGTCCTCTGCTTTTAAAATGGATGTTACCTGTTTTTTGATTGCCTCGCGCCGCTCATTGGGACAGACAATCACATCCACGGTACGCAGTGCTTCTACGTATGTGCCTAAGTTTGCTGATGCCAAGGTTATCGGGTCGGGGTGCAGGGAACGGTGTCCGTAGGTTACCCGTCCTGCGTGCGCAGCACCGTAGGTGCAGTCAATGACTTCATCCCCTAATAACGCGACAAGCCAACGAATCGGACGCGCGAAGCGAGCGAATGCGCGCGGGACTTCTGAGCTGGTTTCCCAACGCATGGTTTTCGGAAAACGCAGTGCCTCAATCCATTCCGGTAGAAGTACTTGCAATACCTCCTGCACTGCGACACCTTTTTCGAGTTTAGAAGCGGCGACATACTCCCCGCGTTCGGTTTCAACAATGCGGAGTGCGGAGAGTTCAACACCTTGCGTCTTTGCGAAACCGATCGCCGCTTTTGTCGGTTCACCGTTTTCATCAAAGGCGATGCGTTTTGGGGGGCCTACAACTTCTGTCTCTTCGCTTTCTTGAAGGGTCTTCAGATCTTTGACGCTGAGCGTAATACGGCGCGGGGTGCCGAATGTTGCGATTTCACCGAACGGGATTCTGTGGTTCGTGAGGGACTCCGTTGCGATTTCACGCAGCTGTGCAAGGGCAGGCGGGACATAACTCGCGGGTATCTCTTCCGTACCGATTTCAAACAGGAAGTCAGCAGTTTCAGTGCGGTTAGAAACCGCACCTACCGGGGTAGGATCAGATTCGGTGCGATTAGAAACCGCACCTACCGAGGAAGGCGTTGTTCCTGTGTCGAAACGTCCTATGAGAGGATGCTCCATCTCTTCGCGCTGTTTGACATACGCGCGTGCGATCCGTTGTGCAAGCCGGCGCACGCGTTCAATATAACTTACCCTTTCTGTGACGCTAATAACACCGCGAGCATCCAGCATATTGAAGGTGTGTGAGCATTTCAAGACGTGGTCGGTCGCGGGTAGGACTAACCCAGCATCCAAGCAGGCATGCGTCTCCTTCTCGTAAATGCTGAACAACTCAAAGAGCATCTCTACGTTCGCCTGCTCGAAGTTGTACCTTGAGTATTCCACTTCGCTTTGGCGATGGACATCCCCGTAGTTAACATGTTCGTTCCAGCGGATATCAAAAAAGTCGTCCACATCTTGCAAGTAGAGTGCGATGCGTTCAAGCCCGTAGGTAATCTCAGCGCAAATCGGATCAAGATCAATACTTCCCATCTGTTGGAAGTAGGTGAACTGTGTAACTTCTGCGCCGTTCCACCAGACTTCCCAACCGAGACCCGAGGCACCGAGCGTCGGCGATTCCCAGTCATCTTCGACAAATCGGATGTCGTTC
>JAJEGI010000150.1 GCA_022819945.1 Candidatus Poribacteria bacterium | reverse complement strand
ATTTCAGCACCCTATACCGTCAGATAAATCAAGAATATAGCGAAACCCAACGATAGACCTACCGCCATGTTTCCAACGTTTCACAGAAAGTGCGTTGGGTTTCACTGTGTTCTTGGGTGTATATGCATGTCTGTTGGATTTGATGTATTTTAGCATACCAACGTTTGATTTCAACACCGTTCAACCCAACCTACAGGATTCGAGACAATCAATCTACACACTAAATTGACACCTATGGAGCGGTTTGGAACCGCACCCATAAGGGTCAATTTTAGAACAACAACCGCCTCAGACCCAGGCCCGGTAGGTTCGGTTTCCCAACCGAACCGGATTTTACACAGAAACCTTGAAGACTTCAAAAAAACCTCTTGAATCCCGTAGGGTTTATTTCCTTGGTGTTTTTACTTGGGTGTTTCTGCGTATTTCTGCGTATTTCTTCAATATATCTATAGAAAACGGCATATTTAACCGCTTGCACTCCCGGGGAATGCCATAAGGCATTCATACCGTTGATTCCGGAGTGCTATGTGAATAAAAAGGTAGCAACTTGCGTTAAAAATACCGAAATTGCTGCTTTTTGCGTCCGTCCTATAAAAAATAAATTTGCCTTTCTACATTATATATGTTATCATAAATAATGTAAACATAAATATGTATATCTAAACTAACATGAATAATATTAGTTTAGCAGAGAACACAAATCCGGCAGGCGGTTATCCCAGTTTTTGGGTATCCATATACAACCTGACACAAAAACTTTAGAAAAGGAGTTAGAAGATCATGGCTTATACGCAACACGGAGAAGAGTACCTTGTGACGAAAGATGGGTCGGCAGGCGACCTATACATCCCGATGAGTATCATCAATGCGGCAATCACCCACACTGCAGACGCTGATTTTGATGCCGGTCAGATTGAGGCACACATTCGCAATGCAATGGCAGTACTTGGATCACCTAACGCCGAGGCAGCTGTTGCCCCATCTCCGGAAGAAATCTCTTTAGAAAACCTCGAAGCTGACAGATCGCTGGAACTCGTTATTGATGATGAGATGTATCGTGTCGATACATCTCAATTTGAGACACTCAAAGATTTAGCAATCTGGATGTCTGAGACCCTGAATCAGGCGAAGGAACGCGCAATCGCACCCTACATTGCGAAGTTCAAAGCAGATTTGGAGAAATTGGAATCCTCCGAAGACCTCATAGAATTAAAAATAAAAATGTGAAATGATGGCATAGTGATGTGTTTATAGCAATATCTTCGCCAAAAATCGCAGGGCGTTTGAGTTTGTTTTTTTGCAAGTTGCGTTTGTCGGAGAAACTTTGAGAAAAATCAGAATGCTTTGAAAACTGGGCATGAACCCGACAGCAAATGACTATTGGACATCCTTGACTCGCAAAATTTTCATAGCAAATTTCATAGCAGCTTTCATAGCAGCCTTTGATAAAATTGCCTAAAACCCAATCGTGGTAAGGGGTTATAGCCTTTCAAGAAACATATTGAATTTGCAGTTTTGCTATGAAAACTGTGAAACGCGTCGGTCTGAAAAACGCATCTATAATCCTGACCTACCGGGCCTGGGGATGCGAAATTGACCTAAAAAAAACAAAAACTAAATCGTTCTGTTTGCATTAATTCACAACTTGTTGTATCATATTCGCATCTTGTATCAAGGAGAGAATACAGCAATGAGCCTTTTGGGAATTGATGTTGGCACAACAGGGTGCAAAGTCATCGCATTTCGTGAAGACGGGACGCTGCTCGCACAAGCGTATGGCGAATATCCGCTAACCTATCCGCAACCCGGTTGGTCCGAACTCGACGCGAACGTCGTCTGGGAGAACATCGCAACCGGTATCCAGCAGGTGGCAACACAAACAAAATCCGACCCGATTGAAGCTATCAGCGTCGCTTCGCAGGGCGAGGCGGTGACACCGGTATCCGCTACCGGGCAAATTTTGGCAAACGCGATTACAACTTTCGACGCACGCACAGCAGGGATCTGTGACGAACTAAAACAACACATAACGCCGCTCGAAGTGATGCAAATCACTGGAATGCCGATCAGCGATATTCATACCCTTCCGAAACTGATCTGGATACAACGGAATCAACCCGACATCTATCGGCAGGTATCTAAGTTCCTCGGCTTTGAAGATTTTGTCTACTTCAAACTCGGTATTCCACCGGTGGTAGACTATTCCCTCGCGGCGCGCACGATGGCTTTTGACATCATCGACAAATGCTGGTCAGAAAAGATGCTCGGTTTAGCAGATGTGGATGCCACGCTTTTCCCCGAAACTGCACCGTCAGGAACCGTCATCGGTGAGGTAAGTGCCAAAATCGCTGATGCACTCGGGCTCCCACAAGGGGTCGTCTGTGTTACGGGTGGGCACGACCAACCGTGTGGTGCTTTAGGTGCCGGAATTATTCGGAGCGGCGAAGTCATGGACGCGACAGGCACCGTCGAATGTATCGCACCCGCCTTCACGGAACCTGTCATCAACCAACAGATGATAGACGGAAATTTCGCCTGTTATCCACATGTCGTCGGCGGCTTATATGTCACACTCGGTTTTGTGTCAAGCGGCGGTGTTGTACTGCGATGGTACAGAGATACCCTCGCCCAAGCCGAAATTGCCCAAGCCGAAGCAGAAGGACGCGATGTCTACGATATTTTGTTAGAAGATATTCCTGATGCCCCGGGCACAGCAATGGTCCTACCACACTTTACTGGTTCAGGGACACCCGCCTTGGATTTAGAATCGAAAGGCGCAATCCTTGGATTAACACTTTCGACAACCAAGAGCGAATTGGTCAAAGCAATCCTCGAAGGCATCAGTTATGAAATTAAGCAAAATCTCGCTATGTTGCAGGACGCAGGCGTTGTCATAAACGAGGTACGCGCGATCGGGGGGGGCGCGAAATCTGAAAAATGGCTCCAACTCAAAGCTGATATGTTTGGCAAAAAGGTCATCGCACTTGATATATCCGAAGGCGTCTGCCTCGGCACCGCTATCCTCTCTGGGACAGCGATAGGTAAGTACGACTCCATTGAGACGGCCGTTGATCAATTAGTCACACCCCGCAACACATACTACCCGCGCACGGAAATCGCACAACAATACGATGAGAAATTGAAAACCTACCAACAGATTTATCCAGCACTGCGCGACCTAAATTACGAGTTATAAACGCAGTTTGAAATACATTGGATCGGAAAAAGAAACCGATGGAAACACACGTTGTCGGAATTGACATCGGCGGCACTAAACTTGCCACTGTTGTCGCTGATAGCACCGGACATATCCTTAGCAAAGTACGGAAACCGACGCTCGCAGAAAAGGGACCCGAATACGCCCTCCAACTGCTATTTAACATGGTGCGTGAGGCGATTGAACAAGCAGGCTTGGAACACAGGTCAATCTCAGCGATAGGTGTAAGCTGCGGCGGTCCCTTAGATACAAAAACCGGGATCGTCTATTCACCACCAAATTTACCCGGATGGGACGCGCTACCCCTTAAGGCGCAGCTCGAATCCGAATTCCAGATACCCGTGACGGTTGAAAACGATGCAAACGCAAGCGCACTCGCAGAATTCAGGTTCGGCGGCGGACGCGGTTACGGGGCCGTACTTTATATGACGATGAGCACTGGAATCGGCGGCGGTATTGTTATCAACGGAAAAATTTACCACGGAGCCAACGATAGCGCAGGAGAAGTCGGACATCAGATACTCATACCTGACGGACCCCTTTGTGGATGTGGCAAACGTGGGTGTCTTGAAGCACTCTGTTCAGGGCCCGCTATCGCGCTTCGCACCCAAGATGCAATACGAAAACAACTCGCAAACGGAAAGGCATCCGCGACAACACTCTTAAACCTTGCTAACAACAGTATCGAAAATGTTAAGTCGGAGCATGTACTCCAAGCGGCGCGGATAGGTGATGCCTTAGCTTTGCAACTGGTTAACGAAACCGCATATTATATGGGGTGGGGTATCGCGAATTTGGTAAACATTTTGAATCCCGACATCGTTTTATTAGGAACAATTGCAATCGCTGCGGGCGATCTTTTACTCAATCCAATTCGCGAAACAGTTTCAAAACTCGCGATGACACGGCCCGCAGAAGCCGTTAAAATCGCACCCGCACAGTTAGGCGACGCATTAGGCGACCTCGCCGCCATCGCACTGGTGGTCTGAAATTGTTGTTAAAAACTCGACTTACCACACTGCAGACGAGGTTTCTAACCTCGCCACTGATTGTGGATTTTACTGTTATCGGAGGAAACTAAAAATCAAAATGGAGAGAATTCAAAATTATATTTCGCACCTTCAAGGCGTTTTAGAACGACTTTCCTTGGAAGATGTTCAACGTTCCATAGATGTTATTATGGACGCATATCACGCCGAAAAACAAATTTTTGTGATTGGCAACGGCGGCAGTGCTTCTACGGCATCACATCTCGCCTGTGATCTCGGAAAAGGTACAAGCGTCCCCGGAAAACCCCGTTTTCGAGTCATCAGTTTGACAGACAACGTCGCAACAATGAGCGCGTGGTCCAACGATGCCTCCTATGAAGATGTCTTCGTAGAACAACTAAAAAACCTCGTAAATCCCGGAGATGTCGTTATCGGTATCAGTGCAAGTGGCAACTCTGAGAACGTGATCCGTGCAATGCAACACGCCAATGAGATCGGATGCCAAACAATCGGGTGGAGTGGTTTTGGCGGCGGTAGGTTGGCAACAATTTGCGATGTGAACGTCGTCGTAGATAGCAATCAATACGGGCCCGTTGAAGATGTCCATTTAATCCTGAACCACGTACTTCACGCCTGGATCCGAGAAGAATTAACCGCAAATTAACTGATTGCCGCTGTAAAATTGCAAATGCTCTTGACGTATAAGAACACTTTAAGATATAATTCAATTAGTCGTCAACCGTTAAAATTATTGCTAAAACACTTCAGGGCTGAAAAGGTGGAACTGGAAGCTGAACTACGGATAAGGTGATCTCATGAGACGCAAAATACATCTTCTGGGTTACGTGCTCCTTTTAATTGGATTTTCCTTCGTGAGTCGCGATTTACTCGCGCAGGACACCGCGCTGGTCTACGTCATAGATATACGCAACGAGATCGGAAGTGGTCTCGGTGCTTATATCAGCGACGGTATTCAGTTAGCCGAAGAAGCCAGGGCAGATGCAATCGTTTTTGATGTTGATACGCCAGGCGGCAGAGTTGATTCAGCTGTGAATATCATCCGCGCAATTCAAGAGACACAAATCCCAACGATCGCTTTTGTCAATCGGCAGGCTATCTCAGCAGGCGCGATGATCTCTATCGCTTGCAATCAGATTGTGATGACTTCAGGCGGCACAATCGGTGATTCCGCACCCGTTAATATACAAGGACAAGAGGTCGGCGAAAAAGCGATCTCCTATATCCAAGGGACAATTCGCGCCACAGCGGAACGAGAAAACCGAAACCCTGATATTGCCGAAGCCATGGTAGACAAAGAACTTGTTCTTGTGAAACTCAAAGATGGGCAGATTATCAAACTCCTTCCCGAAGAATACGCGACCCGTGAAGAGGAAGGAGAAGAGATGGAAATCCTCTGCGCACAAGGGAAATTGCTCACCTTATCCACCCGGCAGGCACTCGAATACAGGTTCGCAGATGCACAGGCAGAAACCCTCACAGAATTATTAGCACAGTACCAGATTGTTGACGTGGCCGGCACCAAGATGCCTCTCACAGAGGAAGCGATCATGCAACGGCAGCGCGAATACGGGTTTTCGGAAGTCAATCGCCTGAAAGCACTGACAGATGCACGTATTACGAAGGTTAGGGCAACACTTGCTGATAAAATTGTGTTCTTTATTACAAACCCGTTCATCAGCTCGCTCCTACTTTCACTCGGGCTTCTCGGTATCTTTATAGAAATTCGTTCGCCCGGTTTCGGAGTCCCTGGGATCCTCGGTTTGATCTGTGTCGGGCTCTTTTTCGGTGGACACATGCTCACGAGAATTGATGCAGGTTGGGCGTTCCTGCTTTTCATGCTTGGGATTGCATTAATCGCATTAGAAGTTTTTGTGATTCCCGGCTTCGGCATCGCTGGGATCCTCGGGATTACATTAATGTTAGGCAGTGTCTTCTTCGTTTTTGATGGTGCTTACAACTTGCGTACCGCAGTTTTATGGCTCTCAATCTCTGTGATTTTGACTTCTACCCTGATTATTCTCGCCGCGTTTTTTCTACCTGAAACGCAGCTCTTCCAGAGGTTGGCCCTGTCAACGGTAATGGACACTGAAATGGGATACCACTCTTCGAGCTCTGAAGATTTTCAGGCGTATCTTGGACAATCGGGCACCGCTTTAACACCTTTGCGGCCGTCAGGAACAGCACGCATCGCTGATAAAAGGGTCGATGTCGTCACCGTCGGTGATTTCATCGCACAGGATAGCAATGTTAGAGTCGTTGAAGTTGAAGGTTCTAAGGTTTTCGTAGAGGCGATCGAGGAGGCTTAAGGGCCTTCTCATCGCTTGAGGTATTTGGGGGATAATTATGTGGTTCCTAATTTTCCTCATTAGTTTTGGAATTTTATTGGTCTTTATTGAACTCTTAATTCTTCCGGGATTCGGTGCAGCAGGTATACCCGGGTGCCTGCTTATACTCATAGGCTTCAGTATCGCATTGTGGAAATTCGGGTGGCAGACCGCACTAACTTCTACTGGAATAACACTCGTACTAGTCATTCCATTAGCAATAATCGGACTATCAGTGCTCCGTAGAACACCCGTCATTCAAACTTTCGTTCTGAGTGCAACCGAAAATAAAGAGGCTGGTTTCCAAGCACCTCCGTCGGAATTAGCAAGTTTGGTCGGGAAATCCGGTAAGACGCTCACACCCTTGCGACCCGCAGGGGCCGCCTTAATCAATGGACACCGCGTTGATATTGTGACACAAGGCGAATTTGTCGAGCCAGAAACTGATGTTGAAGTAATTCTTGTAGAAGGAAATCGCGTCGTCGTTCGTAGTTTACAATAGAATAGTTGTAAGTTATAAGTCTTTAGTTATTAGTTAAGAGATAACTTATGATTGTTCAATACCTTTTGGTAACCGTCGGTACTTCAATTGGGTAACAACAGGCACAAGGAGATGATCAAACATCAGAGACGAGCCTTATAACTAACAACTAATAACTGAAAACTATCCGTAGGAGGCAGATAATGGATCTATTCACAGGGGGGATAGCCCTTGTTGTCCTAATTTTTATCATCGCGTTTTTTTGGTTCGTTCCGGTTGGACTTTGGATCGCCGCTATCGCAGCCGGGGTTCCACTCCGAATCTTTGACCTCATCGGAATGCGCCTCAGACGAGTGAATCCGAATATTATTGTAAAGGGGTTAATCAGCGCACACAAAGCAGGCTTGAAAGTAATAACTTCCGAATTAGAGGCACATTATCTTGCTGGCGGGAACGTCCTTAATGTCGTCAGTGCACTCATCGCAGCGGATAAAGCGAGAATTGAACTTAATTTTCAACGATCCGCCGCTATTGACTTGGCAGGACGTGATGTGTTTGAAGCAGTCCAAATCAGTGTCAATCCGCGGGTCATTACCACCGCTCGCATCAGCGCTCTCGCTTTGGATGGTGTCGAGTTGATAACAACCGTCCGTATTACCGTACGGACGAACATCAACCGACTTGTCGGTGGAGCAGGTGAGGAGACGATCATCGCACGTGTCGGTGAAGGGATTATCAGTGCAATCGGTGCCTCTGAGACTTACGAGGATGTACTTGAAAACCCAGACATTATCTCTAAGACAGTATTAGACCGTGGACTTGATGCAGGAACCGCTTTTGAAATCCTTTCTATTGATATTGCTGATGTCAATGTTGGAAAAAATATCGGCGCAGAACTCCAAGCAGAGCAAGCCGAGGCAGATCTCGTTGTCGCACAAGCGAAGGCGGAAGAACGCCGCGCCATGGCGGTCGCTCGAAAACAACAGATGACCGCGAACGTCCAGGAGATGCGCGCAAAGGTGGTCGAGGCTGAAGCAGAGGTCCCCCGCTCTCTCGCGGGTGCGTTCCGTGAAGGCAACTTAAATATTACAGAGCAATAACCTGACTTTAATATAAGCGTGACCGGGTGATGGCACTGTATCAATAAGGAACAGTGAATATGGCACCAACAATGATTATAATTATTGTCGTCGTGCTTACCTTGTTTATAATCCTTAGATAATGTGTGCCGTGAAAGCAACTTAAATGTTACACAGCAGTAATCCTGCTACTATAGGCACGGGCACATCAGCGCACTGCTATATCCACCTTCATTTTGTAGGTGCGGTTTGACACCCCATCTACGGAAATACTTCGTCAATGGAGAAACGTAAATATGACACCAACAATTGTTGCAATTATCGCTGTTGTGATAGTTCTATCCCTAATTATTCTCAGTTGGCTCGTTCCAATCGGGTTGTGGATTACGGCTATCGCAGCAGGCGTTAAAGTAGGAATTTTCGATCTCGTCGCGATGCGCTTACGGCGTGTCCCACCCGCTGCGATTGTAGAACCGCAGATTAACGCTACCAAGGCAGGGTTAAGTCTGTCTCTTGATGACCTCGAAGCACACTTTCTCGCGGGTGGACGTGTCGCAAGTGTTGTTGCAGCACTTATCGCAGCGGACAAAGCGAATATTGATCTCGGTTTCGCACAAGCCGCCGCAATCGACCTCGCCGGTAGAGATGTCTTGCAAGCCGTCCAAGTCAGTGTCACACCAGAGATTATTGATATTCCGAGTCAAGACGATGCCACCACCGGTATTACTGCTGTCGCACGCGACGGTATCCAATTAATTGTGAAAGCACGCGTCACAGTCCGAGCCGATATCGACCGACTTGTCGGCGGTGCTACCGAAGACACCATCCGGGCAAGGGTCGGTGAAGGCATTATCACTACCATCGGCTCATCCGGAAGCCACAAGGAAGTCTTAGAAAATCCAGTCCGTATTTCAGAGACAGTCCTTGATAAAGGCTTAGCCGCTGGAACTGCCTTCGAGATTCTGTCCATTGATATAGCCGATATAAACGTTGGCGAGAATGTTGGTGCTAAATTACAGACCGACCAAGCTGAAGCGGAACTCAAGATCGCACGCGCAAAGGCTGAAGAGCAACGCGCACGCGCACAAGCCGAAGAAGAAGAAAATAAAGCACTCGTTGAAGAAATGACAATCAAACTCATTGAGGCTGACGCTGAAGTGCCCCTCGCGATCGCCGACACGCTTACTTCCGAAAGAATGAGCGTTATGGATTATTATGAACTCAGGAATATTCTCGCGGATACCGAGATGCGACAGTCTATCGCCTCACCTGTCACTGAAGGACAAGAGATAGACACAACTCGCTCTTCACACTCCCTTGGACTTTCATAGCAAGCACTATAGAGAACTATAAAGGAGAAAATGATGGAAGGTATTATCCAGCTGCTGATACCACTCGTCGTCATAATACTCTCACTCGTTCTAAGCAATTCGCGGCGGCGCAAAGCACAACAAATGGATGCTAAAAGAAAAGTGGAGGAGGGCACACTCGCTGAAAGTGATGGCGACGCAGCACCACCGCCTTTCATGGAAGATTTTCCGTTCGCGACTGAGTTAGAACAGATGATGACGGAACAGGACGAAGACGAAACAGATGAAGTACCAGCCGTTGCCGAAGAACCAGAACCACCGGCACCACAAGAGCCAACGCAGCCTGTTGAGGATCCGAGACCACAACCACCGCCAGTGCCTGTGGAATCTCCAATTGGAATCCGATCTGTCCCTGCTATATCTCTGTTGGATTTGTCGCCGCAAACCTTCCGTCAAGGTATCATTCTCAAAGAAATCCTTGAACGTCCCAAATTTCGACGAACGAGGCAGCGCAGATAGACACGTTTACGCCGTGCTGAATAAACTAAACTGCTGCACACCTATGTTGAGGTGCGTTCTCTGTTCAAGCACATCTACTTGCCTGAGCCCTGAACAGGAAATATCGGATTTCAAATGAAAACCCGCCTCTTTTACAAAATTGTCGTTATTACCTCAGTTTTTCTGCTGTTTATGGGATGTTCCCGCCGTCAAAAAATTACAGAACAGCAGATGCCCTTCCGTGTTGAGATTCCCTCTTATGCTCGGCATCTCAAGGATTTCAAAATTTGTCTCGACCCAGGACACGGCGGACAAGGCCACATCTCCGATTACAAGCGAGGTCCCACAGGTGTCCGTGAGGCAGATGTCAACCTGCAAGTTGCCCTCCATCTACGCAACATGTTACAAAACGTTGGTGCGACTGTCGTCATGACTCGTGTCGATGATGCCTACGTGAGTCTCGCGATGCGGAGCCAAATTGCCAACGAAAGCGGTGCTGATTTCTTCATCTCGCTTCATCATAACGGCATTGATAACCCAAAGACGAACTATACCTCTACGTGGTATCACGGCGATGCAGACGACTCACGCCAGAGCCTCGACCTCGCTCGCTATATTCAACAAGGTGTCTCGGACGCACTCCGTTTACCCAGTTCCCCAGCAACAGGTCTCTATTCGGATAAGCTGGTAACCGCTTCTGGCTTCGGAGTTTTGAGATTGACTGAATGTCCAGCAGTTTTATGCGAAGCATCTTTCCTCTCGAACCCAGAAGAAGAAGCAAGGCTGCAAGATGATAACTATCTTAAAAAAGAGGCTTACGGCTATTTTCTCGGTATCGCTCGTTATGTTGCCGCGGGATTTCCGAAAGGTGTTTTGGTAGAACCGCAACCTGAAGCAATCATTCAGACCAGAACGCCACGTCTTCAGATTCGAGTTAAGGATGGACTCCACGAACGCGGCGCATGGATGCTCAAACGGCAGCAGGTCTTCACAAATTCCATCCAAGTCAAAGTCGATGGCGTGAGTGTACCGCATCATTATGATCCTGATACGGATACGATCACTGTTACGATTGAAGAACCGCTCTCAAACGGTGTTCATTTTGTCCAAACCGAACTCGTGAACTATTATGGAAATCATAGTCTACCTGCATCCCAATGGTTCAAAGTGGCACCGCCAGCAACAGAACTCCACCTCAGCACATGGACAGACACCCTCCCCGCTGATGGCAAGAGTTACGTCGGCATCTCTGTAACCGCACACGACGCTGAAGGAACGCCGATTGCTGACGGTGAACCTATCTATGCGCAAACATCAAACGGAACGCTGACAGAAACCCGCCAACCCGCAAAACACGGAACATCGCATTTTTATCTATACGCGCCTAACGCGCCCGGCACGGCAACCGTAGAAGCTACCTACGGAGAAAAGCGCGAATCGTTGACAATTCATTTTGCAGATATTGACAACGCCATTGTGCAAGGACAAGTTTCTGACACAGACACTGGGAAACCGCTGCAAGATGTACAACTACGGATTCATCCAAGCTTAACCTCAGACACGGACGCACAGGGACACTTCTTCATTACAACCGATCCCGCATCAAAAGTTCCGGTTGAAACAACACTACACATTTCTAAGGTAGGCTACTATCCTGACAAACGCAAGATCAACATCACGCCGAATCAAGCAACCGTTGTCCGTTCTAAACTTCAGCCTATTGCAGGCGGCGCGTTCGCATCAACCGTTATCATTCTCGACTCACGGAGCGATACGCCTGTCACAAAAAAGTTGATCAAGACCTTAAAAGAATTACTCGAACTCGCCGGGGCAAAAGTTTATAACATTCATACCCCAGCACAAGAATTGACTATACAAGAACGGATAAAGACAATTAATGCCATTGAGGGGAGAGGGTATTATCTCCAAATTAATCACGCCCCACAGCACAGAGACAAACCCGTTATTGCAGCACACTATCGAGGCAATCAAGTAACAGAAACATTTCTAAAGCGGATACTTGAACAATTCAACGAAACACTTTTTAAAACACCGATTGTCACAGTTCAAGACCGGACGACTCCGGAAATCCAACAGACGAACAAAATGGCGATGACGCTTGAAATCCGATCCTTAAACCAGCAAAACACGTCTGCTGTAGAGGAGGCACACGCCATCTTCTTCGGTGCATGGACCTTCTTGAAAGCGGATGGAGATATTGAGGTGGAAGAACGAAAGCGTTTTATGGCATACTTAAAAGAAACACAAGCATATTCTTCTGATTAGACAAAAGCGAGTAGCTTGGAACGTAGTGGAATGGTTTTTGCTTGGGGGTTTCTTCAGGTCTACGGAAAGACATGTCAAAGACACGATCTACCTGATCGAACCGCAAGGAAATTTAAAAATATGGATATTGTTTCTCGAATTACAAATCTACAACTCAAGCATCCGTTCAAGATCGCACGCCGCACAACAGATGCATACCGACAAGTGATCTCGGTAGAAATTGATGGTGGCATCGGTGAAACCGCACCCGCTCGGTTTTACGGTGAAACCGTTGAGACAGTGAGTATTGCATTAGAAGCTATTGCACCAGCACTTCCGGATAATCTCGATGCCATCCACGATGTAATGGCGACTGTTGAGACAACACTCGGCGGCAATTACGCCGCAAAATCTGCCATTGATATGGCACTACACGACCGACTCGGTAAAAAACTCGGCATTCCACTCTACCAACTCTGGGGACTCAACCCACAAAAAACCCCATGTACGTCGTTTACCATTGGGCTTGATGAACCTAAGGTAATGGCGGAGAAAACCCGACACGCCGATACATATCCGATTCTGAAGGTCAAACTCGGTACACCTCGTGATATTGAAATAATCGAAGTACTCCGAGATGTAACTGATAAACCCATCTACGTCGATGCAAATACAGCATGGACCCCAAAAGAAGCAGTCCAAAAGATTCGTGAACTTGCCCAATACGGCGTTGAATTGATTGAACAACCGACAAAACCTAACGATCTGGCAGGTCTCAAGTTTGTCCGCGAAAACTCGGAATTACCAATCATTGCCGATGAGAGCGTCAAGCGCGCAAGTGATATTCCGGCACTTGCTGAGTGCGTTGATGGCATCAACATCAAACTCGTCAAGTGTGGCGGGCTGCTTGAAGCACACCGAATGATACACGTTGCTCGCACACACGGCTTGCTTGTCATGATCGGTTGTATGATAGAGAGTTCCCTCGGCATCACCGCTGCCGCACACCTAACCCCCCTCGTAGACTACGCCGATCTGGACGGCAACCTACTCATCACAAACGACCCATACACCGGCGTAACCCTTGATAACGGAAAACTCATCCTACCAAAACACCCCGGTATTGGCGTTACATAAGATGTCTGAATGTTTGAACTCAGACGTTTTCGCTGAAAATAATGTCTGTCACTCGATTTTGAAAAAACTTGACATTCACAAAAATTGAGAGTATACTGCCTAAAGCAAAATAGGACTAAGTGTTGTTTGTTAAATAAAGCGAGGTGGATATGTCTAAAATGAAATCCTTTTTTGAAACAAATCTCGGTAAACTGTATCAAGAGGATTGTATCTCATGGCTTAAAACACGTTCCGCTGGGGAAGCGGAGGTGTTTTTCACCGATCCTCCGTATAACATTAAAAAGGCTGAATGGGATACTTTTGAGTCTCAGCAGCAGTATTTGGAATGGTGTTTAGAATGGATTAAGGAAGGCCATAGAATTTTATCTGATACAGGAACAATGTACATTATGGGGTTTCCAGAAATCCTTGCACATATTAAGGTCGCGACATCTTCAATGTTTGTAGGTTGCAAGTGGCTGACTTGGTATTACCGCAATAAAGCCAATCTCGGCAAAGATTGGGGACGCTCCCATGAAAGTATCCTGCACCTGCGCAAGAGTAGGAAATTTACTTTTAACATTGATGCTGTCCGAATTCCGTATAATAGTCATACATTAAAATACCGGGATCATCCACAGGCTGTAACGTCTCAATATGGAAATGGAAAGCAGTATACTTGGACCCCAAATCCGCTCGGAGCTAAACCGAGAGATGTAATTGAAATACCTACACTTTGCAACGGGACCAATGAAAAAACGGCGCATCCTACTCAAAAGCCACTGGAGTTAATCCGAAAATTTGTCTTGGCTTCTAGTAACGAAGGAGACTTAGTTATTGATCCCTTTGGTGGATCAGGTACAACCTATGTGGTTTGCGAACAGTATAATCGCAGATGGCTTGGTTGTGAAATTAACACGGATTATTGTAGTATCATCAAAGAACGACTACAGCATCCTGAACAGTTTGATTCAGATCAGACGACTATAAACGCAGAAAAACTTATGAAACGTCGTGAAAAACTTCGTAGTGGAGAAGATAAAGATCAAGAGGAAGAAACTGTAGAGCAGGTCTTGTTATTTCATGAGAGAAACTAATGAGTTGGTAAATCAGGCATGCCAGCAAATTCAGTCTCTTGATGAGTTTCTTGAACTCGGACAAGCTTGTCTCCTACCTATCCTGGAGACGACTGAACCTATATCTGTAAATAGTTCCAGATATCAGCACTATGTTCTCCGTGTTTCACGGATTTCGCGAGAAGATGCTTACTACTTACGCCCTATCAATGAGATGCTTTTTGTCCATGACATAGCCGAATTTGACTCGTATAAAGATCGATTTCAGAATTTGATCAGAGAACTACGAGACTCTCACGGTAACTTGGAAGATTTATCTCAGAAATCGAGACAGTTTGCTGATACGAACTTGATGGTTAAACTTCTCTATACCGCAGTTCAATCAATAGGGTGTATTTTGGATCTTTCACCTGATTCGCAGGCTGCAAGAAAGAATTTCGGTCAACGCTTTGAGGATTTTGTTAAAGCTCTCCTCTCAGATTTAGGTATTGCCAATGATGCTTTTACCTTTAGGGTGGAAAACACATCTCTCAATGTTCGCTATAATGTTCCTATAGACATTATCATGAATACTCAAGGAGCACTTCACTCGTCCCGTTCTCATATAGATACTAAGGATACGCTTTTATCCAT
This sequence comes from Candidatus Poribacteria bacterium, assembly GCA_022819945.1. Lineage (GTDB taxonomy): Bacteria > Poribacteria > WGA-4E > WGA-4E > WGA-3G > WGA-3G. The sequence continues at coordinate 7,356 of JAJEGI010000150.1, read as the reverse complement.
TAAATAAAACTTCAAGTAAGGACAGAATGAAACTTATATTTCTTGACCGCTTTGTGCTTGAAAAGATTCTTGAAGTTCAGCGTGTGAATTACGTTGCCTTGTATCACAACGATATCCAACGGAAGGGCAAGGACGGAATCAGTTCTACGTTTTCGTCTGACATCTATATGGTTTTTTGTCATGTTTTTGGCGATTTGCCGCTTTATTACCTTGATCCTCCCGCAGTCGCTAACGAACCGAGGTTTCAAGAAAAAATAAAGACCTTTGACACATTTATACTTCATGATCTTTGGAAACTTTGAGTTTTTCCTAAGAATGATAGATAGGAACGATTTGCCGATCTCGTCGGTTCATATTGTACCAGTAATTAAACCTACTATATACATAACCACTAAACAAAACGGAGAAATCTAAAAATGACAAAATCAAACCGAAACGTCCTCATCACCGGCGGCACCGGTATATTAGGCAGTGCCGTCACCAAAGCCTACCTCGCCCAAGGCGATACCGTTGCTGTTACCTATCTCTTTGAAGAAGAAGTTGACCGCTTCAAACAATACAACCCTGAACTCACTGAAGACGTTACCTTCCTCTTCGCAAATGTTACCGAGGAAACCGAAGTCCAGAAGACTGTTGCGGAATTCATATCCAAATTCGGTTCCTTAGACATCTTGATCAACATCGTTGGCGGATTTGTCGGCGGAATCCCAACAGCGGAACTCGAAGAAGATAGATGGGACTTCATGATGAACCTCAACCTCAAATCCGTTTTCCTGTGCTGCAAAACCGCAATCCCGCACATGACGGCACAGAGTTACGGGAAGATTATCAACGTCTCCGCACGCGCCGGATTAAAAGGCGAAGCGGGGTTGAGTGCTTATTGTGTCTCCAAAGGTGGTGTCCGCACTTTAACCGAGTCGTTAGCCGCAGAGGTAATGGATTCAGGTGTGAATGTCAACGCTATCATGCCAAGCATTATGGACACACCCATGAATCGGGAAGCTATGCCGGACGAAGAACACGACCGATGGGTGGCACCGGCAGATGTCGCCAAAGTAATCTGCTTCCTCACCTCCGACGAGGCAAACATCATCAACGGTGCTGCCATTCCTGTTTACGGCAGAGCCTAATCCGTTGACCTTTTATGCGGGCGGACAACACTGTCCGCCTATTTTTTTTATCCGATAAGAGAAACGCTACAATCCGCTATTAACCTACCACTGTAACCTTATCCCCTTCCATCCACCGTCCAAAAGCCTCATTAAAAGAAGGTTCGCGCATTCGTATTTATCCTTCGCTGTCTTGCACCATTCTGTGCAATGCACGAACCCGTTTGTACAATTTCGGGCAGTCCCTCAATACATGACTTGAAAATTTGCCGATATTCGGCGTTTCCGAGAATGGCACACAAATTGCTTACTTATATAACAAAACTTGTAAAATGTGCTGAAACTTTCATATCACTAAGAACTTTTTGGAGGTATAAGAAATGCGTATCAAAAAACTTTCAAGTGCACTTGTGCTCTCAGTCGCCTGCCACTTCATCGTTGCTATTATTGTCGGTCTCCATTGGGTGACGCAGACGCAACCGTTCAAAGACCTTATTGGAGTAGAGGTATTGCAGCCTAAAGAACCGCTGAAACCGAAGGTACGTAAACCCGTTGTCAAACCTGTCATCAAACCGACCGTTCCCATAATGTTGTCAGCACCTTCCAGCATTACTGCCCAAGAACAGAGCCAAACCATGTTGCACGGTCGTATAGTGCCTACTAAATCACATTCACCGCAGGTAAAGGCATTACGTTCATCACAGATAGCATTAAACCCACCAAACGGTGCCGCTTTTGAGGATGTCTTCTTTAAAGATTCTGGCACCAATCCGTTCATTGACACAGAAGATGATGCGTTTTCAACATTTGGCATGGATGTAGATACCGCTTCCTATGCAGTCATGCGGCGTTACCTCCGAGATGGTTACCTGCCACCACCAGAAGCGATACGCGTCGAAGAGTTTGTGAACGCTTTAGATTACAATTACACACCACCAACAGACGAGGCGTTCGCTATCCATCTTGAGGGCGCGCCTTCAAAATTTGGTGAAGGCAAACGACTCCAATTGCTACACATCGGCATTCAAGGTCGTCTGATTCCAGACACTGACAGGAAAGACGCGATACTCACTTTTGTGATTGATGTCTCTGGATCGATGGAACGGGAAAACAGATTGGGATTGGTAAAACAGGCACTGACACTTTTGCTTGAACAACTCCGTCCGAGTGACAAAGTCGGTATCGTCGTCTACGGTTCCGACGCACGGGTCGTCCTGCCACATACCAGTATTGTAAATCGAGAGCATATCCTAACCGCAATCCGCGCGCTCGCCCCAGAAGGCACGACGAATGCTGAGGCAGGACTGCGGATGGGATATAAACTCGCAACCCAGAATGCAAAATCCGATTATATCAATCGTGTAATCCTATGTTCAGATGGCGTGGCGAACGTCGGACAAACCGGACCCGATGCAATTCTCAAAGAAATTCGCACATATCTTAAGGAAGGTGTAACACTGACAACAGTCGGCTTCGGGATGGGCAATTATAATGATGTCCTCATGGAGCAGCTCGCAAACAACGGCAACGGTAGTTATGCCTACGTTGATACACTCAACGAAGCGAAACGGATCTTTGTCGAAAACCTGACAGGCACGCTACAAGTCATCGCGAAGGATGCCAAAATACAGGTCGAGTTTAACCCGAAAACTGTCAGCCGGTTTCGACTGCTCGGATACGAAAACCGACGACTCGCACATGAAGACTTCCGTGATGATACCGTAGATGCTGGTGAAGTCGGTGCCGGACATAGTGTCACTGCGATCTATGAAATTAAACTCCACAATAATGCAGTCGGCAAGCTCGCGACGGTCTCTATCCGACATGAAGACCCAGATGCAGGATACGTGACGGAGGTCAATGAATCTATTGCTACAGATGCTTTGAAGGGGACATTTGAAGAGGCGACTCCGACGTTCCAACTTGCCGCCTCTGTCGCCGAGTTCGCTGAAATCCTACGCGGCAGCTTTTGGGCACAAGAGGGTTCTTTAAAAAATGTCCGTCAGACGCTTGAAGGTATCTTACCGCATCTTGAGGCGAAAACTCGCGAACACAGTCTAAGGAACGAAGAACTGCTCAACCTTGTCCGTAAAGCACAACGCCTTAAAGAGGAAAAAGAAGGATAGCCTATTTGTAACAGGGCGATTTCAGCCCTCCCTTTTCGCGACGCGAAATCGCTCTGTCCTCAAATATGTTTGAATTGAAAATAAAATACCGCGTATCTAAACCTACCACAATATTCAACGTCTTATTAACCGTATAGACGTTGAAAAAACGCTCCCTTTTATTGCATGCGCGCGTTGCAGGCATAACTCTAACCACATGTGCCTGAGTCATCTATACCTTCACGTATTAAGTAACCCAAACGAAAAAATAATAAAGGAGATATTCCATGACACAATTGGAATTCTACACACTGGCGAGAAGTCTCTTTGTCCCATCAGAGACGCAGGCATCTCACTTCCAAAAACTGATAGTTGAGCGTTATCACGTGAAAGTCTCAGTTGCCTAAAAACCGTCCGACAGACGCTTAAAGCGATCTTGGAACAGCATCCAGAAGTTGTCGCAAAAGATGAAGGGCAAACCGAAAAGCGCGGCGAGGAATTGTTAGCACTCGTACAGAACGCAGAGCGAATTAAAGAACAGGAACAAGCAAGCAAGTAGTCTGTCAACCTTCAAATGAACGGTAAACCCGGTTCGTAGTCGTGCGATTCCACTACGAACCACTTATCAGTTTAGATGGGACAAAGCACTAAAACAAGTAATCGGATTTTGATGATAGAATACCATATTCTCTACATTTGTCAATAATCACTTTCCTATTTTTACAGTTTTCTAAAATGGTATAGTTTTCTTTCAGATCTTTAATCTTGTTAATTGAAATACTCTTCTCTCTGCAATGTTATGCATGCTTCCGCCTCTATTCTCTTATTTTTTCAAAACCAGAATCCAATCAGTATTGATACGTTCTCCTCTGGGCACTTTAATAAAATGCTTGATAATCTCTGAACCGAAGTAAGTTTCAACTTCAAACCCAATATCTTCGGCGATCGGCATGAGATACTTCCAACTCTCAAACAAGTGACCCCGAATACGATTATTGCCGACGACAATGACGTATCTACCCCCTTCTCGTAGCACTTTGTAAACCTCATTCAGATTCTTTCGCATGTCCTCTAAATACTTAAAGGCAATGAACGCACGCCTCGGATCAATTTCAAAAATGTTCGTCATTACCCTATCTGCCTCGGGAACCCCTATTTCGTGCCGAACTTTATAATGGGTAGCTGAAACGCTTTCTGTCCCAACATTCTGTTTCTTCAAAGCCGTTAGGGAGTCCCGTGCAAAACCTAACCAATATATTTCCAATTGATGGGTTCTCGGATAGTCAACGGCATTGACATAAGGCGGTGAGGTTAACGCGAGGTCGAAGTAATTTGACTCGTATTTGATATTCCTTGCGTCCATTTCCTCTGGAAAATCGGTAGTTATACCTATTGGATAATTTCGGGAAAATTCTACCATTTTGGGAACTTTCACGTGCAGTGCTTTCACAAATCGGTTCAAGGCATCGGAGGGACGCACCAATTTGTTTAATTTTTTCCGAATCACCGTACGCGTACAATTATCATCGGCGTTGGAGACAGCACGGATAATGGACGAGAGACAAAGCTTGAAGAAAGCTTTAACGACATCGTCCGTGTCAAGGGATTGGATATGCTTTTTTAAGTAGGTTAACTCCCATAGAATTTCTTTGTTGAACCAATTGTCTCTGTAAGGAAAATCTGGTAAATCGGATTTATTAACGAGTGAAGGACGATAGTGGGAAATAGCCTCTAATAGCACTTTTTGCGCGAGCTTAAGTTCCGTTTCTGCCAACGGTGTTACTTTCACTCTTGAAATGAAGCGTGAAAATGGATCAACATCAATGCCAACCGAGTGTCGCCTTGAGAGGAGTGCCTCAACATTTGTCGTACCACTACCCGCAAACGGGTCAAGAATCCAGTCGTTTTCTTGAGAATACCGTTTGATGAGCCAACGCGGCAACTCTGGGAAAAATTTGGCAGGATACTTGTGCAAGCCGTGCGTTAAGAAACTCTGGTCGTGACTGATAAATAAGAATCTGTCACCATTCTTTGTTGGTAGGTCGACAGGAATATCTCCATCTACCTGAACAATGTGTTCGCCAAAGTCGTTTACAATTTCGGTAATGTTTTCCATACTTTTCTCATAGGGTGAAATCTTCAGTTTCCACCTATGAAACGTAAGTTGAAAGGGGTCTATCTATTTTTAGGGGCCACCATAAATACCCTATGGGGTGTCCATCTTCACTGACGAAACGGCTTTCGCAGTTGCGTCTGCACAAACCACTCTACAATTTGCAGGCGCAACGCCGTTTCAACATCCCCAACTTCAGGTTTGCCAGCGAGGTTATTGGTCTCATTCGGATCGTTTTGCACGTCAAACAACAGATAGACTTCGCCATCTGTGTTGAGCGCAGCTTTCCACTCCCGATTGAGCAACATAATCTCACCATCTATCTCCGAGATCGCAAAATCGCGGTGTGTTACTTCCGAGTGCGTTAGCACCGGACACAACGATTTCCCGAACTGACGATGCGCCAGTTCACCACCCGCCATTTCAACAAGCGTTGGACCAATATCAATCCATTCCGTTGGACTGTCACAGATGCTCCCCGCATTTGTGCTGTCAGGCGTTCGCACGAGTAACGGGATCCGAACCGCGCCGTTCAAAAAATTGCTTTTATAGATAAGTCCGTAATCGCCGTTCATCTCACCGTGATCGGAGGTGTGCACAATAACGGTGTTTTCAAGTTCACCACGTGCCGCAATCACATCAAGGATCTCACCGATTTGTGCATCAATAAGCGTAACGTTGCCAGCATAATTTGCGCGGAGTCTACCGATTTCACCGGGTTCAAACGTAGGGTTCATCCGCGCCATAAGCCGGTCTAAGTGTCCACGCGGACGTTCTCCTGCAGGTGGACGCGAGACTGCTTCCGGCATTGCCTCCGGATCGTACATACTCGCGTAAGGCTCAGGCGTATCCCACGGTTCATGAGGACCTCCGAAACTCACCCAACAGCACCAAGGCTCCTGCCGATCATAATTCTGGAGGTACTGCTTCGCCTGTTGCCCAACATAGACATCGGCGTAGTTGTCGAGTCCTAACGTTGACGGACGCACAAGATACGGTTTCGTGCTAAACCGTTCACGATAATCGGCGCGGTAGGCATCCCATAACCCCTTTTCTTCCCACGCCGCCGTCATGTGCGATAGTACATTCGCACTCGCACGCGGTCCCCCGATTTCGTTCACATCGTCCAATCCGTAAGCATGCATTAATCCCTCGCGTTCACGCAAGTCCCCATTATGCGGATGGAGATGTGTTTTGCCGAAAAGACTTGTCCGGTAGCCAGCATCGCGCATCGCTTGCATCCATGTCGGCCTTTCTGCTGGCATCGTATGGTTCATATTATTCCAAACGCCAGTGTTATGCGGATACAAACCTGTCGCTAAACTAAGCCGTGTCGGGATACAAACCGGCGATGTCGTAACACAGTTCGTGAATTGCACGCCTTCACTCGCGATGCGATCCAAATTCGGGGTCTCTACCCAATCGCCGCTGCAACCCATCGCATCCCACCGCTGCTGATCTGTCATTAACAAAAGAATATTCGGACTTCCCATCGCTATCCTCGTTCAATCCCTGCCTCCGTAAAAGCATTTGATAAAGTCTGATAAGAGAGGGTCGCAGCAGCAAGCGGGTCATAATCTTCACGGGCTTGCACCATAAAACTCACCTCAGCAGTGATAAACCCATCATAACCGTGTGCTTGCATTTCTTTGAGGTAGTGAACATAGTCGAACGGACCTTCCCCAGGAATAAGGAACTCATGATTAGGGGCAATGCCTCGTTGATCCTTGACGTGCGTATGTGCCGATACTGCTGCCAGTGCCGATACCGTCTCCTCTGTTGACATACCGATGATATCGAAATGGCTGATGTCAAAGTTAACTTTGAGGTAAGGAGAGTTAACGATTTCAAGGAGTTCAAGCACCTTGGCAGGCGTGTCAATGATTGCCCCAACGTGTGGTTCCATAGCAATCGTGACACCGCGCGACGCACCGTATTCAACAAGTTCACCGACACGTTCCGCAAGGAAATCTTTGTTTCTATCCCAATCCTCAGGTTTGCCACCCGGGGTCGTGTTGACAGCCGGGGG
>JAJEGI010000053.1 GCA_022819945.1 Candidatus Poribacteria bacterium | reverse complement strand
TGCCCTTCAAGGGTAGCGATATTTTCTTTCGTCGCGACATCCCATAACTTTACGGTGTCATCGTAAGACCCCGAAGCGATAAGTGTACCATCGGGTGAAAACGATACAGAAGTGACATAACCTTCATGTCCTTCAAGGGTAGCGATATTTTCTTTCGTCGCGACATCCCATAACTTTATGGTGGCATCATAAGACCCCGAAGCGATAAGTGTACCATCGGGTGAAAACGATACAGAAGTGACATCATCTTCATGCCCTTCAAGCGTGGTTTGGGTAAGGGCAGTTTGTAAGCCGAAAATTGAAAGCACAAGTAAACTGAAAATAAAAACGATTGTCTTTTTCATGGAATAATTCTCCTGTTCGGATCGTTTATTTCCGTATCAACACTTGAGGGTATTGGTTAAGTAATGATGGACCTATATTTCTTAGCGTAGAGAATCCGCGTTTGTCGTGGGTATCACTGCCTCTATTTTTGGAAATATCATTCAGGACTTACGCAAACTGAGCAAATATTGGACATTAGTATTATCAAACTCACGTTATAAAATAAAAGAGAATAACGGTTTTTTAGGAAAATACATCCTTTCTCTGTTCAATTTGCGTAGTCCTGATATAGTTTCAGTAGGTCAATTTTCATTATTTTTAATATAAAATATAATAAAGTCTATACCTAACTATCAAATTATACGATATTTACATAAAAAAAAACAAATTATTTCCATACACACTACCAGAGCCATTCAGTTTTAAGAAATTATAGAGTTTCTCGTCCTTTTTTTAGGATCCGGTGCGGTTGGAATGCACGTCGCATTTGGGCGAGTACAGTGTATCGCCAACGGAAATAGTACGCAGCAAACCCCTGCAAAGCAGAACTTACCATCAGGGAAAAAATAAAAAAATTGGGGTATTTGGACGTTGTATTTTCAGACACATACCCAATTGCCAGATGGGTGGAGACGGGAGGTAGCGGGAACTACCTCGGCTAACCGTCTCCAACGTCCATTCGTAATGATACAAGATTTTCCGAAAAAATCAAGTAAAATTAGACGCTGTTTAAAATATCAGCCACATCAAGTGAGATATGTGGTATACTTAAACATGCACTGACAACTCACTCTTGGCAGTGCCGCGGTTCGGGACAGCTGCAACTGTTGCCGAACCACTCCATAATGGATTTAACGGATGCCAAAGGATAGTATATCAAAAACAAACATAAAATACAACAATTCTTTTATTTCAATCCAATTTTTGTGTCAACTCAAGTTGCTATCCAACAAATTTTGAAGCGTATCCAATTTCTTTCGCGCATCTCCTGCGATAGGATTTCGTTAGCGTTGCAAAAACCGTGCCAACGCTCGCAATCTTCTGATTTGTCATTGCGTGTTCTACAGGTTCAGATATGATACAACCTTGTAAAATCAGCGTTTCTAACGTCGTCCTGATGCTAAATCCAATGAGATCCTGTTTTGTTAAGCGGTGTAAAGGCGCAAAAATTTTGGTGATGCGTGCCAATTTTTTTTGTGTAGACAAAAAAATTTTGGTTTTGCCAAAGTGAGTGATTATTGAGAAAAAATTGGATTATCAGGTAAGGATATTGAGCAACGCATGTGTGAATTCGGAGGGGCTACAAGTTTGATAAGTCGAGGAAAGGCAGCTGGTGAGTTTTCGGGGAAGGGCATCGACTTTTTTATGCGTCTTCCTCAGCCAATGCACGGTACTTATCCAAGGTCGGCACAGATATTTCGAGGCGTTTGGCAATGTCTTGTTTAGAGGAGTGCGGAATTTCTGCTTCATACCGCATAAGGGTAATATAAGCGGTTATCTCGGACATGGTTCCGGTCCGGACGAGTTCCGATAATCTACCCTTGACATCTTCCGGTACTACGTCCGGGTCTCCATTAGTTTCTTGTACAGGGCCTGCTTCGACAGCGAATGAATCTCTAAATTCTTCTGCGTGTGTATCTGCGTGTTCGTCAGACTCATTTAGGTTTTCTACTGCCATTTCGACATCTGCTTTTTTCAATTCTTTGCCTTTTGCAAAAATAAGAGCGGTTTCTATTACATTTCTCAGCTCTCGAACGTTACCGTACCAATTGATCCTTTGAAGATATTTAATCGCCTCCGGGGCTATATCGGTGATTAATTTATTGTAGCTTTCGCTTATTCGGGCGACAAAATCATGCGCCAAGGGTGCGATATCCGAACGCCTGTTACGGAGCGGCGGAATCTGAATCCGAAAAAGGTTCAGTCGATAGTAGAGATCTTCTCTAAATATTTTTCTATTAACTGCGGTTTTAAGGTTCCTGTTTGTTGCCGCGACCACTCGGACATCTACCTCAATGATTTCTTCGCCACCGACGGGTGAAAATTCTTGCTGCTCCAGGACACGCAGAAATTTCACTTGGACTTCAGGCGACATCTCGCTGACTTCATCTAAGAACAAGGTGCCGCCGTTGGCTTGTTCAAATATCCCGCGATGCTTCCGAATCGCAGTGGTAAAAGCACCTTCTTCATGTCCAAAGAGTTCGCTTTGAATGAGTTCTGGCGCAAACGCCCCACAGTTGATGACTTTGAAGGGTTCATTTTTACGGGGGCTATTGTCATGAATCGCTTGTGCGATAATCTCTTTGCCAACACCTGTTTCACCCGTGATGAGAACAGTTGCTTCTGTCGGGGCGACTAAATCTACGGATCGAAAGACCTCTTGCATCTGTGCTGATTCACCGATAACATTCCGAGTAACGTTCTGTATCTGAGTTGTAGTTTTCCCATTCATTTTGTTTCCCTTGCTTTTTGATGAAAATCACCTTTAAAAAACATTGGTTACAGAAATCGCTCGCCTGTTGGGTACCTGGGCGAATTCACAAGATTTGGTGGTACTCGGCAAGTGCTAAGGAGAAATCACCACGTTTCCCTAAGAGCAGTGCCTTCTGATGTCGGTATTCTCCATTCTGTGGATCAACATCGAGCTGAGATGTCAGTCGTTGGACCTCCGCGTCTGAATTGGCACGAATTTCACTCAGCTTTAAACTCGTCTGTCCTTGTTCAATACAGTCTTGTAATCTTTCTCGGAACCACAGCGCAGGCAAAGTGCTCCGGAGCGTGCCCGCATAAGGTTCGCGATGCCCTTCAATCGCTAAACAGAACTCCTTAAGTTGACCAGAAGCCCCTTGGATATTCGCCGAAATTTCCTCATCGCCGCCGCCCATCCTGAAAGTGTTCTCCGTAGAGAAGCACTTCCAAGTCTGCAGGTCGCTCCAGATGTAAGAGGCACCGCCGGTAATTTCAATTTTATGATACGAGTCGTTTCCCCATTGACGATTGGAGGTTTGGCAGAACGTACAAAGTGCCCCCTGCGGAAATCTAAGCGTGCACGCGAGGTTCGGTGCGCCATTTCTCGAAGCCATTACGGTCGCTTCTTCAGGCAGCACCGTATATTCTACAAAGAGCCGACGGACGATCTCGAAGACAATCTGGAAATGTGAGTCTCCAAACTTCAACAAGTCGTTTAAATACGGCACGCGCCCGATCCCGAGCAAGAACCGCATGTCCTGAATAATGCCAAAACCGGAATCACCAACAATCCGTAAGATATCCTGAATACACCTGCCAAATATGAACCGTGTTCCTGTCATAACAAGCCGGTTATATCTTTCGGATGCTGCAACAAGGCGGAGCCCCTCTTCTAAAGAGCCGGGAGGGGTGGGAGACAAAACATGGATACCCGCAGCAAGCGCAGATTCAATCAGCTGGGCACGCGGCACGCTTGCCTTCTCGTCCGAGACAATGATAACGCCATCTAATTTCGGATGCGTTGTATTGAACATTTCTTCAGGGCTCTCAAAGAAATCACACTCGAAAAATGAAGCGAACTCCTCAACACGGACACGGTTTTCGGGAATGACACTGGAATTTGCAATGCAGTTTACACGCAATTGAACAGGATACAAAGCTCGAAACAGCCACGGCTGTATCTGTTCTCCAGAGTAAACGACACCGATCCTCATAATTCCCTCCCGTAATCGTAATGGCTTTTCATTTTCTCTACTTCGGTGAGGCGTTCGTTTGCCGCCGATATCTCGGTTCGCGCCCACCGGTCAATAGCGTTCTTTATCTCCGTAAGGGTTGTCCGGTACAGGGATTGAATTTCAGGTTCTGTCTTAGAAAGGCGTTCCGATATTTCTTGGATAGGTTTTTTTAAAACGGTGAGACACCCTACCTGAAATTCAAACAAACCTCTGAGTCGTAAGGTAAGTGCCAACATCCCCCACCATTTACTGTTGACCTCATCAATTAATTGTGCGCCGCCAAGCAGTGGGCGCGAGAGCGGGTTATTTTCTTTAGGTAGACACAAAATATCAACTGCGGTAGTTATAGTGAGGTTTTGAAGGCCTTCCCAACGCGCGTTACCACGCCACACATCAGCCACAGAAAAATTGTGAGTCTGCTCTATAGTGCGACAGAACACCTCATGCTGCACCAAATTAGCAGCACGCCTATCCACTAAAAGATCTAAGGCAATCGCGTAAACATTCCGCCCATAAGAAACAGCGTCATTGATCCGGGCAGTATTTCTCACAGCTAAGTTGGGCCCCCGATCTTGGAACCCGCAGCTTGGCTGAGTAGACTGCTGAATCGTAGTATTTTAAAAATTCTTCTCGTGTAATCTTCGCCACATCCCTTCAATGGATTTTATAGGGTGCGTTAATTATAGCCGACAATCGAGCGAGGAGCAAGGATTTTAATTTCCCTTTGTTGGGGATTTCGATGTAAAAAATTCTGATAGGGTGTGTAACGGACCCACCCTATTAGATACAGTTCCACTATCTATCATCTCTCGGGGGGACCTCAAACACCGGCCGCGGGTCTTGGATTTGAGCTTTAACTTTATGATACATGCGCGTTTCCCACCTTGGTGAAATTAGTGTTATCAACCGGTCAGGGTGCTGCACGTGAACCCGAAAATGTTCACCAGTTATCATTTTTTCGCTGCCTGCCTTTGAGGCGCGGTCTTCTGGGGCAATTTCGTCCCACGGGCGTCCGGGTATACCGGTTTTGCGGAGTGCTTCGGGAGAAATAGGCACTGGTGGTTTATCAAGAAGATTTGAATTTTCGTCAAGATAGATGATTTCGTGTCCTTCGGGAATTATACCTTCAGAGAGTAGCTCGAATTGTTGTTTTGGAGAAAGTTTCTCTCCTGAAAACGTGAATTTGTCTCCGTCTCTTTTAACATAGGCGCGCCCCGATTTGTGTGGGAAAAAGGTTTCTGCGTCAGGTCCTCCAAAGAATCCACCCATTATGTGTGGGTCGGTTAGATATGCTGCTCGCATTTGTTGGTGTTCCCAAATCTCTCGATTCACAAAAGCGTTTCTGTACGTATGAAAGTCGTTTGTTGGTGAAATTCCATGTTTGCCAGATGTCCATTCTTCTGGCTTGTTTTCGAGATTTACCACGCTTCCGCGCATTGACAAGAATCGCGTATAGAAATCGCTATCTGCAATAGCGACCTCTTTATCAAGCAGCATCTGAATCCATTCATCCGGCGGGTACTTTGTATCTAATTCTCTGAGATATGTTTCCCCATGAAGAGCCGTTATCACGAAGTTGTATTCCTTATGAAAAGATTCCATAAGTGCCTCAACAGTTTGGGGACCAAAATGTTTCTCGGGTCCAGTGTTCTCTATCACGATTTCGATTGTATATTCTTTCATCTCATAAGGTAAAGGAACCTGCTTTTCTGTCTCAAGAGCTTGTGCCGTGAGTTGTTCGCGAACACTTGTATAGGCATCGGTAAAGATTAGGTTATCAAGTTCTGTAAGCGATTCTCTTTTTTCCCATGCTTCTAAAGCATTTCCGGCGATTGTTTCGGTGTGTTGATTTACCCAGTCTTTCCATAAGTCGGTGAGATCATTCCAGCCAGGAGGTTGTTCCACCGAGGGTTTCGTTTGAGATTGCTGGCTGAGTGAAGGAAAGATAGCACTGTTGAAAATTACCAAAATTGAGAGCAGTACTGAAACTGTTTTGCAACGCATTTTGGGTCTCCTAAGAATTACTTAAGTTTCGACAATTTTCAAAAATGTAACTGGAAGAAAAAAGTAGTGTTACAGTACTCCTACAACGGTAGCGAGATCGGTGCGCCGATTTGTGAGGAACGATATGTCGCCTCTGCCAGTTCAATACCGTCTCTGCCAATACGTCCGTGGGTTGTCGGTTCCGCTTCACCGGCGATGCACTGGAGCCAATGGTCGATGCTCGCGCCTTTCGCTGCCATTCCCCAATACCGTTGTTCGCGCTGCGCATCGGGTACATTGCGATAGGTGTCATCATCGGGTGCCGAAGCACTGAATTCCTCGGGGGCTTCCATATCATGGGTCTTCCAACGGAGTCCGTGCCGAATCAGCGTCGCAGAGCCTTTGCTTGTGACGAGACCGTTTCCACTATTCCCGATCTCCGCTGCCCAACTCTTAATCATCATACCGACACCACCATTTTTAAAATGTACAGTCAGCACGGCGTTGTTTTCAACGGCTTCGTCAGCAGGTGGATAGGTACCACCGAGTGGGACATGGCTTGTGAATCCGTAGACGGTGGAGGCGGGACCGTATAACCACAACCATATATCGAGATTGTGGATGGCTTGCTCCACCAACATACCCCCGGATTCCGCTTTCACAAAGAGCCAGGGATGCCGTTCGGGTGAGAACCAACCGACCTGATTAGAATACGCCATCTGCAGTGTGCCGAGTGTGCCATCGTCTAATAGCGATTTCAGCTTCATGTATCCCGGATCGAACCGCATCATGTACGCGACCATCAGGAGTACCCCGGCATTTTCAGCAGCAGCGATCATTTCCTCACCTTCCGCGACGTTGCAACACATCGGTTTCTCCATCAAGATGTGTTTGCCAGCATCAGCCGCGGCACGGGTGATTTCAAGGTGTGGACGTGGATGGACGCACACATCAACAGCGTCTATGTCCGATCTGTCAAGGAGCGCGCGATAATCTATATAAGCGTCTGCGCCAAACCGATCCGCCTGTTCATTCGCAGATGCTTCATTAATGTCAGCAATTGCGACGATGTCAGCGCGGCGCGTCGGTTCTTGGTAATACGGGGCGTGGAGACCTCTGAAAATGCCACCACATCCGATAATACCAACTCTGATTTTATCCATTTTTTAATTTTTCCTTGCGGTTAAGCAATACGGTTTGGACTTAAATGTTCTATTCTTAAAGTCCGCCTTCCATTTCATTTCAGGCTACAGTTTCCTTTAACCTTTAATTGAGTGGCGTGTATTATTCCAAGTTAGGCACATCCCTCAATTACTATCTACTAACATATCGTGTTGCCTACTACTTTTAAGGATCGGAGGCAGTCCCTCACCCGCTAAAAGTTCAAGTGCCTCCGCGATGATTGCGTGTTGTAATTCCGGATTGTTCGGTTCACCGAGTGGATACCCAAATCTATAGGGTACGGATAACGCACGCGGTGGCTTCACCCTTTTCGTGATGCTTTCATCAAGCGTTATAGAAACGGTCGATATACCTACCGCTTCAACAGCACGTTGGATCAATCCTACAGACTGATTGCACATCGGTCACACAGGGGTCAAGAATGCAACGTCAACGTCATCGGCTTTGAGCATCTGTCCGACTTCAGGGGCAGTTTTTTCGATAAGCGGTTTCGGTTTTGTAATGGATCCCATGAAACTGAAGTGTCTATCGTTGAGCGAACCGATTTTACCTTCGGTTTCTAATTCTCGAAACCGATCCAATGGCAATACGAGATTTATATCACTCTCTGAGCCGCTTGCGTCGAAAGCCTTACTTCTATGTCCAAGCGCGAGAGTTTGTGTCTCAATTGTATTCGGTACTTCTCTATATGAACAATCGCCACCTATAATCCTATCATTATAAGGCTTCTGTTCTGGGAGATGTAATCCCGCAGTTGTAATAAGCGCGACACGGCACTGGTTTAATACCTTGTGAAGGGGCGTATTCGGAGGTGGACCACCGTAGGATTTGACCGGGTATGCTCGCATAAAGAACCGGTATAAATTATCCAGTTTGAACATAGATGCCATACATACCTTGTATTAGCCGTTCGCGAAGATAAGCCGTGTCCGGTTCTGGCACGGAAGCTGTATCGTCTGTCCGGTGATGCCGCTCTCAATCGTAGCGAACCCGATTTCATTAACAGCGGTATAGTCGTCCCGCGCACAATGCGGTAGGGGACCACCCTCAAGATAATCCGTAATCTGTTCGTACGCAACCTTGAATGGACTGGCGTTTTCGGGGAGGTCAAGGGTATCATTATCGACCAATTTGCCCGCCTTATGGACAGTTGCACCACTATAAAATCCTGTCTGTACACTGCCTTCATTGCCGAGGACATCAACAGAAAAACTGCCGCGCGTTCCGTGATTTCCAACATGGAAACCGATAACCCCGCTCTCAAATTGGATGGTTGCACCGACAACCGCTGGCTCAGGTTCGTAAGACTCTGGCACATCACCACCCCCCGAAACGAAACCCGTCACGGCAACAGGATCGTAGCCAGCAAACTGACAGATCATATCTGTGGTATGAATAGCGAAGGAGAGCACACCGCCACCGCAATATCCGATAACGGTTTGCACCTCACCAATAAGTCCGTCCTTGATAAGCGATTGCAGGCGGATTAGGTGCGGTCCCCAGTGTCGCGTATAGTCCACAACGATAGGAATGCCTTTCGCATCAGCACCCGCGGTCATTGTGTCAACTTCTTCAAGGGAACATCCAGCGGGTTTTTCGAGAAAGATGGCTTTAATGTCTGCTCTCAAGACGTTCTGCATCACCTGAAAATGATGCGGACCGCGGACACAGACAGCAACGATGTCTAAATCCTCACTTTCAAGCATCTGGACATCTGTTTCATAGTAGTTGATAGAGTTATCTGGGAAGCCGGGTCCCCACGTCTGCTGGAATTCTGCTTGACGTTCTGCGGACATATCCGCGACTGCGACCAACTCGGTTGTCTCGCAAAAACGGATACCACCTGCATGGCAATACGGATAAGCGTCATCAGGCGTTGAATAACGGGCGGCGATGCTGCCTAACCCAATAATACCGACACGATACATTGGCATTGCTCCTTTTTCAAAGGTTGCATAAGAGAATAGCACAGAAGCAAGAAATTGGCAAGTTGAATATGAATAGGATAGGACTTACACAGTCCTTCGCTGACGAGGTTTTAAACCTCGTCAGCGGCGTGTAATATACACGAATTCCCAGAAAAATTGCGTACGCCCTAACAAATTATAGTATCGGTTGAATTTGCGCTTTAATCTGTAGTAAAATAAATAGAGAGTTCATGCCAGTTTGGAGAATTAGTATCGCATTTTTTCATAGACCCACTCGACAGGAATATGACCGATCACAGCTGATATCTATTAGACTATCACCTACAAATACATCTCGAAATAATGACTACATACCTCATGCGACTTTTCGTAGCAATCAACCTTATTTTTGTTTTTGCTATCGGCTTTGTGTCCGCGGATCCGTGGCTATGCGGGACACCGCTTCTGCACCAAGAACACCTCGCGCAACATCCTCCCGAAGAAGTTCCCGCTGCGCCTGCCGCACCCGTTCAAATCGGACAGACAGAACGGTTTTTTATTCATATTCCAGAGGCAGAGGTAACCGCCACCTGTATCGCGAAGAGTGAGCATCTCTACGTCTATATCGAAAAATCTGTCCGCGATATGCTCACCGATGCCGAAGCCGTCGCAATTGCAAGGGAATTTGACACACGCATCTACCCGAACGTCCGAAAATGGATGGGAACCGAATGGAAGCCCGGAATTGATAGAGACAATCACATCACCTTGCTCATGCACGATGTCGGTATGAACGGCTCAGGACTCGAATACGGCGGTTATTTCGCACCGGCGGATCAGATGCCGACAGAGCCGAACAGTAACCGGCGTGAAATGCTTTATATGGACATCTTCCAGTTCAGAGAACGCTCGCGGCACACCTTTTATAGCAGTCTGGCGCACGAATTTGCGCATCTCGTCAACTATTTTCAAAACGGTGGCACAACCGATCAGCGATGGTTAGAAGAAGGCACTGCAAGTTTTGTTGAATGGGCAGTCTACGGGAATGTACATACGCTCTTTGTTGATGGCTTTCTCTCGAATCCGGGTGTCCCACTCGTTTATGCAAACACGAGAGATGTCTATTACGGCGGGGCATTCATGCTCATGCTCTATCTCTATGAACAGTATGGTGGATCCGAGCTGATCCGTGGTATCGTCGAGACAGATGTCCTCGGTGCACACGCGATCGATGCCGCTTTGGCAGGCAACGGGAGAAGTGAACGCTTTGCGGAAGTCTTCCTGAATTGGGGACTCGCGAATTGGGTGAACGCCCAAGCGAAAGCCCCAAAACTTGGCTATTCCGCTTTGAAGCATCGAAAGATAACCGCACGGGTGCCCCGCATCCTCAATTATCCAAGCGGAGCAAATAATATTAGTATCGATCAGTGGAGCGCACACTATATTCCATTTGAAAACTTACCCGAAACCCTTAGCATATTGGTCACGGGTACGAATTCTGGAAACCTCTATGCAACGACCCTCTATCTGTCACCCAATGGACGCGCGATTTTTAAACCCATTCGGTTTGATACCCAAAATAGAGGACACGTCCAACTCGAACAACTTCAGCGAGATGGTGAAATCGTGCTGATGATAACAGCAGATGCACCGCAGATCGTTCAGTATGTCGCTGAAGATATGGCTGCTGATTTTGAAGTCGGGGCATTACGTGAACGGACATCAGACACCATACCTGATTCCCTAACGTATGCACTCGGCAGTCGCGCCCAACCGAGCATGTTTCCAACGAATCTCAAGCCCGGAACGCAGCTCGAACCGATGACCCAAATCCATCTCGCAAGCGACTATACCGATGTGGCAAGCGGTGGAACAGATGTCCCCTACCTTTACGCAGCGAGTCATTGGGGCTTTGAAATCTTCTCACTGACTGAACCGGCAAAGCCTGTTCGCGTCGGTGAAATCGCTACACCCGGACGGGCGCAATCTGTGGTCGTTGATGGCGATACCGCTTATGTCGCTGACGGTGCCGCAGGCGTACACGTTATTGATATTGCAGTACCGACCGAGCCAAGTGTTATAAAGACACTTGGCGGATTCATAGATGCACGCAAAGTGCAGACCGCCGACGAAAATTTATATGTACTCGATCAAGCACGTGGGATGCTCGTTTTCAACCAACACGATGTCCGCAACGCCCAAACGCCGCGACCGCGACGTTTTTTTCGCCCTGGCGGCACACCCATCAATGTCGTTATCCATAACGAGACCGTTTACTTGAGTGATGATAGACACGGGTTGTACATCCTTGAACCGAGCCCGTTCGGTAATTTTGACTTCCGCGGTATTGTGCCTATTTTCGCTGCCGCCTATGAGATTCAGGAGACAGCAAATGCCGCGTATGCTTACGTTGCTTCAGGCAATCTTACCTTAGTTGATATTACGAATATCCAAAACCCCGAAACCGAGTTTCGTTTAAATACACCCGGACTCGCAACCGGTATCCAACTTCGGAACAATATCGTCTATCTCACGGATCAACAAGCAGGATTACATATTATGGATATGCGTAACCCACGACAGCCACAGCGAATCGCCTCACAACCTACCTTCGGCAACGCAACCGATATAGTCATCCGAGAGCCATTGGCTTATATCGCTGATGGAAAAGGCGGTATCCAGACGATCGATGTTAGCACCCCTGAATCACCGGAGTGGTTACACCGGCATGCATTTGGTGGCACAGTTTATGGGCTTGATGTTGTGGAGACAGCGGGAGGTGAGCGGACTGTCTATGTTGCAAATGGCGCGGATGGAATGCACACCCTCGAATTTACGACCCCTTATCACGGCACCTTGACCCGAAGCCTACCATTGCCTACGGATACGCTTGCTTTTGATGACCAGTTCGGAGCCGCAAGCTGCACCAAAATTCGCGTACAGGATGGATATGGATTTATTGCTGCCGAGACAGGAATGTTCCTCGTTGATCTTACGGCGAACACAATTGTGACGCATATACCGACAGACGCACCTGTTTCGGATATTGCGTTGCACGGAGGCTATGCTTACCTTTGCGCAGAATCCCTCATTGTCGTTGATAGCCGAGCACCGCAACAGAGCAGAATTGTATCCGAACGCGATGTACGTGGAAGTGCCTATCGCATTGTCATTGACGCGTCTTCACCTGCACACGCCTACGTCGCTGCGCTTGAAGGTGGACTGCATATCTTTGACATCACAACCCCTGCTGTGCTACGTCCTGCGGGAAGTTACGTCACGCAGGGAAACGCGACCGGTATTACATTCGCAGCAGAACGTGTCTATTTATTGGATAGCGGCGTTGGTGTTGCCGTGCTTGATGTATCCGAACCAAATAAACCGAAGTTGCATGGCATATATGAGAATGATGCCCTCCCTATTGATGCACAAGTCGGTGGAAACCATCTCTACCTACTTGATAGCAGCGGCATTCAGCTGATTGACACACGTACATTGACAGCGACCTCGTCCGTTGTTTATAAAAGTCGTGAACTCTGGTTCCCGTCCGAATTGAAGTTAACAGACACCGCCCTCTATGTAGCCGACCTGTATCAAATCCGTATTTTTCGCGTGCATCCAGAAGGTTATTCGCTTGCCGTGGAAGAGACGACACCCTCTGACTGGATACCTGATGTGGCTAAGTCTACACCAGCCAACTATTTAAGCCAAAATTTCCCAAACCCATTTAATCCAGAGACATGGATTCCGTACCAACTCGCTTCAGATGCAGATGTGTCACTCTCTATTTATGATGTCCAAGGAAAACAGATTTATACGAAAGTGCTTGGCTACCAGAAGGCGGGTTCGCATACCGCTTATTGGGATGGGCGTAATGCTGTTGGTGAGGCTGTCGCAAGCGGTGTATATTTTTATTCAATTCAAGCTGGAGATTTTCACGCGACCCGAAAAATGTTCATCCAACGGTGATTTCTACCCTTGCGCCGCGCAGCCATCATTTCATCAAAAACTGTTCCGAAAAATCTATTCTGTAAATTCCGATCCAAGGAACAATCGAATCGTAAAAATAATTTTGTAACGCAAATTGACAAAAAGACGTTGAATTGAATTGACTCAATATAGTCTAACAGACTTATATTCCCTTTACCAAATTACATAGAGAGATTTTCAAGGAGAAGGATAACATGGCTAGGAATAGCGTAACAGGGCGTTTCCGAGATATTGAGATAGCATTTACCTTTGATGGTGATGCCCCCATGATGAGTGTACGGAATCTGGTTAACGAAGAAAAACGGGTGCGTGTGATGTACCAGAAACTTGCAGCGAGCGGACTCGCCAATTGGGTGAATTTTCAGTTAACCAACACGCCCATCTTGCGCCGCCTTCCAACAGAGATTCTTGAAGCACATCGCTTGACCTTCTTTGTTGATGATGCTGAACCCGTTTCTGCTCGCGTTGAAAAAATAGTAGCGGAATTGAACACACTCAAACCGGAACTATCACCGGAGAATACACCGGAAGATACCGCGGGATTGAACGGACGCAACACCGAATCGGTAACGACGGATCAGGATGAAGTTCGTACACCCGTATTGCAGGCTCCAGAAGAACCGGCAGCCGCGCCTGCTACATCATCTTTAGAGACGCATAGCCATGGAGACGAAAATCCGGTTCTTGAAGATGAAACAACGCAGCAAATAGCAGCGGCAGTAGAGGATATTCCCAAAACAGAGATTCCGGAACCAATAGGCACGGATTTGGACGAAAACGCACCTCCCAAATCCGAGATCGAAGTAACACAACAGGTAGAAGTAATAGCGGCACCGCATACCTCGGAAGTAGCCCCCGCGAAATCGGTGG
>JAJEGI010000049.1 GCA_022819945.1 Candidatus Poribacteria bacterium | reverse complement strand
TAATTGTACCGCGCGATTATATTGGAAATGCAATGGAACTTTGTCAGAAGCGTCGGGGTGTATATAAGCGGATGAATCAATTGGACGCAAGTCGTGTGCAATTGCTCTATGAACTCCCGCTCAGTGAAATGCTAATGGATTTCTACCCGAAGCTGAAGTCCCTAACACGCGGATACGGTTCATTAGAATACGACATCGGTGAATACAAACCCGAAAAGTTAGTAAAATTGGATGTCCTACTTAACGGTGATCCTGTGGACGCACTTTCAACGATCTTGCCGCTTGAGACGGCGGAAACACGCGGAAAAGCGTTAGTATCGAAACTCAAAGAGTTGATTCCTCGCCAGATGTTTGAAGTGCCGGTTCAAGCAGCGATTGGTAACAAGATCGTCGCTCGCGAAACGGTTCGGGCACTCCGAAAAAATGTTACAGCAAAATGCTACGGCGGCGATGTGACGCGAAAACGGAAGTTGTTGGAGAAACAGAAAGAAGGTAAAAGACGGCTCAAACAGATTGGCAAAGTTGATGTGCCACAAGAGGCATTCACAGCGATGTTAGCAACTGATGAATAATATACATAGAACTTACGCATCCATGATAGCGGACATCCGACGCACTCTGCAGGCGGGGTTTGAAACCCCGCCTGCAGCAGGGCTGTGTAAGTCCTAAATACATTCAAGCTAAGGTTGGTTTATCCATGCAGCAAATATTACAAAAACCTTGGGTCCGGGAGCATGCGAAACCCATTGTTGTTTTGTTGATCCTCATGTTCGGTCTCATTCGTCCCTTCATTGTGGATGCCTATAGAATTCCGTCTGGTTCTATGGAGGATACACTTCTCATTGGAGACCGTATTCTCGTGTGTAAATTTATCTATGGGGTGAAGATTCCCGGCACAGACATAAAAGTTTTCGATTTGCATCAACCGGCACGCGGTGATGTTTTCGTTTTTATCCCGTCCCACGACGATCGACATTTTATCAAACGCATCGTAGCGATTGAAGGGGATACGGTTTACACCGAAGGAAAAATGCTTTATGTGAACGGTCAAGCCGTTGATGATAGTGCCTATACAAAACATTTGATGTTCAATAATTATAGAAGGAATTTTCCGCCATTTCGGCAACCAGAGTATATCCCTGACGACGACAGTTACAAGGATTACACTTTAACTGACAGTCAATTTAGGCGAAAGTTTCCTGAAGGTAAACCGTTTGTTGTTCCCAAAGGTATGGTTTTCGCGATGGGTGATAACCGCGATCTGAGTAGCGATAGCCGTTTTTGGGGACCAGTGGCAGTAGATGATATTAAAGGACAGGCTTTTATGGTTGTGTTTTCGGTTGATAATCGTCCTACGAAATTGTGGGAAGTGTGGAAAATGGTCCAAAATATCCGCTTTAACCGAATTGGCAAACTTATCCGTTCAGAACCAGATTCTTTCAAGGAAAATTAAACCGTAGAGAGGAGAACGCTTTTATTTTTAGCGATTCCACGACATCATGAATGATAACGATACTCAATTGTCCAAATGGCAAAAATTTCGGAGAACCATCGTATGGGAATATGCCCAAGTCATTGTTGTCGCACTTATTCTCGTTTTTGGATTTATTCGACCTTTTGTCGTTGAAGCGTTCAAAATCCCATCGGGTTCAATGGAAAACACCCTTCTGATTGGGGACCGGATTCTGGTATGCAAGTTTATCTACGGTATTACAATCCCCGGCACAGACGTTAAGGTTTTCGATTTCCATAAACCTGCCCGTGGCGACGTTTTCGTTTTTATACCACCACACGATCGGGAACGAAATTTTATCAAGCGCATCGTGGCGGTTGAAGGCGATACAATCGAAACACGCGGGAATACACTCTATGTAAACGGCGTAGCCGTTGACGACGAGCACTATGCAAAGCACATGACCTTCAGCCATTTCAAAAGAGGGGATTTTCCGCCGTTTCGGCAACCGGAATATCTGCCAGATACAGAAGATTTTTCGGATTACGCTTTAACTTCAACTCAGTTCAGACGTAAATTTCCTGAAGGCAAACCGTTTATTATCCCAAAAGGCAAGGTCTTCGCTATGGGTGATAACCGCGACCAGAGTAGCGATAGCCGGTCGTGGGGGCCCGTAGATGTTAGCGACATTAAAGGGCAAGCGTTTATGGTGTACTGGTCGTTTGACGCGCGTCCAGCAAAAGTGTGGGAAGTATGGAAACTGGTCGGGAACGTCAGATTCAGTCGAATTGGCAAGCTGATCCATGCGAATCCTTAATATTAGCCCCCTTGATAAGCGGGATTTAGCGGGTTTCTTCCATCAATCCACTATTGGACTCACTTATGCATCAAGATAGACGACATCTCATTATCGGAACAGCGGGACATGTTGACCACGGGAAAACCGCACTCGTGGGCGCACTCACAGGTATGGAGACGGACCGGCTCAAGGAGGAACGTGAGCGCGGTTTGTCTATTGAACTCGGGTTTGCCTACTTTGACCTACCCGATGACTCGCGCGCCGGCATCGTTGATGTACCCGGACACGAAAAATTCATCCGAAGTATGCTCTCAGGTGCCTACGGCATGGATATCGTCCTATTCGTTGTTGATGCAAAAGAAGGTGTCCAGGAACAGACGCTTGAACACTTGGCAATCTTGGATCTACTGGGGATTTCAAACGGCATTCTCGTCATGACAAAATCTGACTTGGCAACGCCTGATGAATTAACCGAAGCCACGGAAATGACACAGGAAATGCTCGTCGGTACAAGTCTTGAAGCGATCCCGACTGTCAGCGTTTCCGCAATAACGGGTGCCGGTATTGAAACACTGAAGCAGACTATCGTTGAACAGGTAGTGCTCGCAACAAAAGCAGAGGAAAACGACGGTATCCCCAGGCTGTATGTCGATCGGGTTTTTACTGTGCAAGGGTTTGGCGTTATTGTGACAGGGACCTTGATCGGCGGATTAATTAATAGAGAGCAACGAATGGTGATTCTGCCGCAAGGCGATGCCGTTCGGGTACGCGGCATACAGGTGCACAATGAACCCGCACACGTCGCACAAGCCGGACAGAGGACAGCCTTAAACCTCTCTGGGACCTCGGCACAGGATGTCCAACGCGGTGATGTCCTCTGTCCGATAGAGTTTTCACAGGTGACGGACAACATAGATGTGTC
This sequence comes from Candidatus Poribacteria bacterium, assembly GCA_022819945.1. Classification (GTDB taxonomy): domain Bacteria; phylum Poribacteria; class WGA-4E; order WGA-4E; family WGA-3G; genus WGA-3G. Next base: position 46,056 of record JAJEGI010000049.1, on the reverse strand, counting down.
CTTACAGGTTTTGTCTTCATTTCCAAGAATTATTGAACACTGGACGCGTTTCCGCGCGTATCTCGGCACCCGCGAAATATTTTGCCGGTTGATCCTATTGGTGGACGAAGCAATTCTACCGGGGGACAATGTGCAGGTTCAACTCCGATTAGAACAACCGATTTTAACTTTTAGAGGCGATAGAATCATCTTACGCGATTTCTCAGCGCAGCATACAGTCGGTGGCGGTGAGGTTATCAACCCATTTGCACCAAAACATAAGCGGTTTACACCAGAAACCATTGCTACTTTAGCAGAGTGGGAAGAAGCGGATGATGCACAGGTTGTTAATACTGTCTTGCTAAATAGCGAAACGCTTTGCATGCCGGAACCGTTCCTTTATTACTATCTACCACATTCGCAAACAGATGTGAAAGCCATCTTAAACGGACTTGAAGCTGAAGGGAAAATTGTCCGTTGGGATCAATCGGGTAGAACACCTCTCGTCTCTGATGCAGCACGCACAGCAGCAACGAAAGCGAAAATCATTGAGATATTGGAAGCGTTTCACGAGGCGCAACCGCTCCTCGCTGGTCAGAACGCCTCGCAGCTGCGTCAAAAATTAAACTTAGATGAACTCAGTTTTGAGAAACTTGAGAATCAACTCGTTACCGGCGGGCAACTCGCCAAAGAGGGCAATCTGATCCGGTTGGCATCCCACGAAATCCAGTTTTCCGAAGAGGAGGAGACAGCGAAGGAGACCTTGGAGAAACTGTTCTTGGAGGCAGGTATAAATACACCGAGCCTCAATGAACTCAGTACGCTACTGCCAGAATACACGCCGAAAGTGCTTGAATCTACGTTTTACGCGCTGCTGAACTTGGGACAATTCGTCAAAATAGCAGATAACTTTTTCACCCATAAAACCGTTTTTGAAGAAGTGAGCGAATTATTAACTGTGCATCTTCGCGAAAATGGGACAATCACTGTTGCTGAATTCCGTGAAATGGCACAAACCTCGCGAAAGTATGCCGTGCCGTTTTTAGAGTATTGTGACAGTCAGAGTCTCACAATTCGAGATGATAACGTCCGAAAATTACACCCTCGACACTTGAAAACATAAACACGTCACTTCACTTTGGGCAGTGGGTTCCATAGGCTCTTGATGGTTGTTCAGATTCCAAATGCCGTTGAAATTAACCAAAATCCATCTTGGAACGTAGTGGAACGATGAGCAGATTTGATAGTTTTAAAAATTATGGGGGAGGATAGGGTCCGGTGGCCCTACCGGTCTTCAAAACCGGCTTGTCCATACACGTGGATAGGTGGGTTCGACTCCCACCCTCTCCCGCCACCTTTGTAAAAAAGACTGAGCAAGAATGGCTACCAATATTAAGCCAAAGACGATATTCACGGGTGATAATCTACCTATAATGCGTGGAATAAATAGTGAGTCCATTGATCTCATATATTTAGACCCACCCTTTAATAGCAATGCCAACTACGCAGCGCCTATAGGTTCAGAGGCTGCGGGCGCTGAATTCAAAGATACGTGGACGCTTGATGATGTTGATAATGCTTGGCTTGATTTAATTGAGGCAAAACACCCCGCACTCAACCGAGTTATCCACGCGGCAATGACGGACTCCGATAAATCTTACCTCATTTACATGGCAGTTCGATTGCTGGAGATGGAGAGGATACTCAAGGATACAGGGTCAATCTACCTACACTGCGATCCGACAATGAGCCATTATCTGAAGTTGGCGATGGATGCGGTGTTCGGAAAGCAAAACTTTTTAGCAGACATAACATGGAAACGTTATGCGGCACATAGTCTATCAAAATCTGCCGTTGACACTATATCGGATCATCTGCTTTACTATGCCAAAGACAACACGCAGGTTATGGCGAATAGAGTAACCTCACAGTTAGATACAGAAAAATTAAACAAGAAATTTCCACATGTAGAAACCGAAACGGGGCGTCATTTTCAGCACGTAGCATTAGAACAGAATTCAAATAGGTCCAGTGCAGGAGAAGTTCGTAAAATAGGAGACAAAACTGTAACCTCTGATATTGGGTGGAGATGGAATCAATCAACGTTTGATGAAAGAATCGCCAAAAATCCATACCTAATCTATTGGACGAGAACCGGAAAGCCAAGATACAAGATTTACGCTGACGAATACTCAGGTGAACCTGTCGGAAACATTTGGACAGATATACCGTATCTGGCTTCTGGAGATGGTGAACGCACAGGCTACCCAACCCAAAAACCCGTTGCTCTACTCAATAGAATCATCGAAGCCTCATCTAACGAAAGCGAGGTTGTTTTCGATCCGTTCTGTGGGTGCGCCACAACCCTCGTAGCAGCGGATAGACTTCAACGGAATTGGATAGGTATTGATATATCAGCGAAAGCCGCCGAGTTAGTTATTGAGCGTATCAAAGACGATCAGGGATTGCTTGCGGATATTATCGCTCGCGACGATGTACCCAGCCGCACGGATTTAGGCGAAATTCCGAGATACAACGCCCCTGAAAACAAGACACTGTTATATGGAGAACAAGGTGGGCATTGTAACGGATGCGGTGAGCATTTCCAAACCCAACACCTTGAGATAGACCACATTATCGCGAGATCCGTTGGCGGAACTGACCATATTGATAACCTACAACTGCTCTGTAGTCATTGTAACAGAGTTAAAGGCGAACGCGGGCAAGAATATCTTATCTCCAGACTGAACAAAAATTGAATCAGACTAATTTTCAAGCTTAAAACTACCTATTGCGTAAACAAATTATTGTGAAAACTAATTTAACCAATTCCAAAACTACTAATTGCGAATTAAAAAATGCTAAAGACGCTTCCGATAGTTGCCCCAAAAACACAGCAACGCCGTCATCCGTCGTGGATCAAAGCGCGCATTCCGGGCGGCGATAACTACGCTGAACTGAAAAAACTCATGCGGGATCTGCAACTCCACACCGTTTGTGAAGAAGCACGATGCCCGAATATCGGTGAATGTTGGAACAGTCGGACTGCCACCTTCATGATATTAGGCGATGTCTGTACGCGGCGATGCATGTTTTGTGCCGTGAAAAAAGGCGCGCCCGGGGGTGTTGTTGATACCGATGAACCGCGACGCCTCGGAGAAGCCGTCGGTTACCTAAAACTAAAACACATCGTTATTACCTCAGTGAATCGCGACGATCTCAATGATGGCGGGGCAAGTGTCTTCGCCGAATGCATCGCCGAAGCCCGGAAACATCGTCCCGGATGTACCGTGGAAGTACTTATCCCCGACCTTGAGGGGAATTGGGATGCCCTTGCGGTAATTGTGCAGGCACGTCCGGAAGTGCTTAATCATAACACCGAGACAGTCCAGCGTCTCTACCGTCGCGTCCGTCCTTATGCGAATTATCAGCAGACTCTGACACTCCTCCAAATTACCAAACAACTTGATGCTCAGATGCTCACAAAATCCGGTCTCATGGTCGGTTTAGGTGAAACTGTGACAGAGCTCTTAGAGACGATGCAAGACATTCGCAACACCGGGTGTGACATTCTCACGATAGGGCAATATCTCTCACCCTCTACCCGCCATCTTCCGATTCAACGCTACTATACGCCTGAAGAATTTGACGAACTCAAAGAAGCAGGGATAGAGATGGGATTTCGGCATGTAGAATCGGGACCGCTGGTTCGGAGTTCTTACCACGCAGGAGAGCAGGCGAGATTAGGAGAAAATTGAAATTACCGCCTGTGCCACTTTCCAACTGTACTTTACGCCATGCTATCAAAAAACGCAATCGCACTGCCGAAAAAAAATCTAAGGTTTACATAAAACTTGATTTTTGATAAACTAATGTCTGAAGCATAAATTCTTGCAGCGATGCGAAATACCTCGCGTTTCCTTCATAACACGGTTTCTCAAACAGAAAGCACTGCAGGCGGGGTTTGAAACCCTGAAGAAATCCCCAAGCAAAAACCCTGCAGGGGGGCTGCGTAAGTCCTACATGGATAGGGAGGCGGCACATGAACAGGTATATTTTTTCGGAAGCAGTGAACCGGTGTATAGACATAAAACGTTCAAATTTTGCGATTTTTGTGACAATCTTGGTACTTGTTGTGATACCGGGCACCGTTACAGCCAACACCACGGCAAATATCCAACCTGTCACTAACGAGATGCTACTTTCCGCACAGGACGATCCCGAAAGTTGGCTGATGTATGGACGCGACTATAGGAGTTGGCGATACAGCGAACTGTCACAGGTTAACACCGAAAACGTCAACAGACTCGTTACGAAATGGGCATTTCAAATTGGGACACCCTACGATAAGTTTGAATGCACGCCACTTGTTGTTGATGGGGTCATGATCATTACCACGCCTTATAGCACGATCTACGCCGTGGACGCGAGAACGGGTAAGGAAATATGGCGATACGATTATGAACTCCCCGATGATTTGGCGATCTGCTGCGGCATGGTCAATCGTGGTGCTGCGATTCTCGGTGATAAGATCTTTTGGACAACACTTGATGCGCATCTCCTTGCCCTTGATGCCAAAACCGGCACGGTGTTATGGGATAGAGTCGTTGGCGACTTGACGAACGCCGAATCTTTGACTGTCGCACCGTTAGTGGTCGGGGACAAAGTCGTTGTCGGTATTTCCGGCGCGGAATACGGCATTCGCGGTTTCATTGATGCCTATTATGCTGAGACAGGCGAGCAGGCGTGGCGGTTTTATACCGTCCCCTCGAAAGATGAACCCGGCGGTGAAACGTGGGAAGGCGATTCATGGATGACAGGCGGCGGCTCTGCTTGGGTCACCGGTTCGTATGACCCGGAACTGAATCTTGTCTATTGGGGAACGGGCAACCCCGCACCCGACTGGAACGGCGATGTTCGGAAAGGGGATAACCTTTACACTGACTGCATTGTCGCCTTGGATGCCGATACAGGAACACTTAAATGGCATTTTCAAGCGACACCCCACGACCTATGGGATTGGGATGGCGTGAGTGAACCGGTATTGATTGATATGGCGATTGAGGGGCAACCGGTTAAAGCGTTGATGCAAGCGAACCGCAACGGCTACTTCTATGTACTGGATAGAACCAACGGCAAATTTTTATATGCGACACCCTATTGCGAAATGAATTGGTCTGCCGGACTCGATGAAAACGGCCGTCCCACTGTTAAACCCGGGGTATCTACCTCAGAAGAAGGGACGATCCGTGTCTGTCCGGGCGTTGAAGGCGGGAAGAATTGGTCCCCCTCTGCCTATAATCCGCTCACAAATCTGCTCTATGTGTCTTCTTTGGAACTTTGCGGTTCTTACCATCAAGGTCGCGTTTTCTATCTGAAAGGTTTACCCTATCTTGGAAGCGGTATGACAGCGGAAAGGGAAGAAGATGGCGATATGATAATGTGGGGACATATCAGTGCGATTGATGTTTCTACAGGTGATATTAAGTGGCAACACAAAACGAACTTTCCACAATGGGGTGGGTGCCTCACAACAGCCGGAGGTCTCGTTTTTGCGGGTGATTTGGAAGGGAGATTTATGGCACTGTCAGCAGAAACAGGTGAAGTGCTTTGGGATTTTCAAACCGGATCAGGTGTCTTCGCACCGCCAATTACGTATCAACTCGATGGTATCCAATACGTCGCGGTAGCATCGGGTGCTGTGAAATATGCCGAAGTTAATGCTCGCCATGGTGGAACGCTCTTTGTGTTCGCGCTCTTTGATGAGTAGTTTTCAGTCATCAGTTAAGAGAGGATTTTGTTAATCCTAAATCTCCTTAACTGATGACGAATAAATAGGGGGCACCGTGAAACATTATATCTTTTTGTGGGTCGCGCTTTTTACATGCCTTGTCTTGATATTGCCGAACGCAGACGCTGCGAGCAGCACATTGGGGGAAATTAAAAAAAAGGGTGTCTTAACAGTTTGTATGGATGTCCGAAATCTGCCGTATTCCAACGCTGACCCTGAGCTTCCCGGGTTAAATGTTGAAATCGCACAGCTGCTGGCAGAAGAACTTGGGGTCGAGTTGGAACTCCACTGGCTTAACACCCTCCGTGATAGCCTGCTCGCCGACATGCTAAACGGTCATTGCGATTGTGTGATCGGCATCCCTATTGAAGAACGCGCGATGAGTGAATCCATCCAGTTGGGTAAACGCGTTGACTTTTCCAAACCGTATTACGGGACCGGTTATGTATTGGTAAAGCGGAAAAGCAACCAACAGTCCCCTAAAACTTTGGAAGACATTAAGTCCGAAACGATTGGCGCAGAAGGCGGATCCATCGCAAGCGATGTACTTCGACAGCAAGGCTATAATCGCCGGGTCTACGGTTCGCAAATTGCTGTCCTCAACGCGCTCCAGAAGGGACAAATCGCTTACGGATGTGTCTGGGCAAACGCCGGTTGGTTGATCGAGAAGGGGTCCCGAATTCAGCAGACAGAACAGGTAAGTACCGTCTACCCGGAATTGGAAATTGTTGACGGATATACCCCTGAACCTCGTTTCCGTTGGAACGTCTCTATCGCTTTCAGCAAAGATACACCGGAACGAAAAACCCGTGACTTTCAAGACGCTGTTAACAAAATCATTGAAGAGAAATGGAGTGCGGAAAAACTCAAAGAGCTTTGTGAAAAATACCATCTACCTTACTTCGCTCCGTTTCAGGAGGATGAGCAAAAATGATGTACGCCACTTGCAAGTTTCTCAGCGTGCTTTGTAAGCGGACAACTTCTACCACACGTATGGCGTGGGTGATTCTCTTTCTCCTCTCAGGTGTGAGTCTCTTCCTTTTCGCACCTGTAAATGCCCAAGACTTGGAGGTAGACAGAGCCGCCGAAGCACCGAGAGAAGACGACACTGATGAAGATGTTATAGATGGCGCGTTCTATTTCCGTTTAATGTGTTGGGGGTGTCATGCAGGAGAGACGCGCGGTGGCGAAGCACCCGACCTCTTTAAACCCCAATGGCTTTACGGATGGACCGATGACGGTATTTTCAAAACTATATTCAACGGACTTCCAGGGACCCGGATGCAAAAATTTGGCGGCAAACTCTCTGATGAAGCGATTCAGATGATTGTCGGTTACGTGCGTGAAGAACAAGCGAAAGCGGCAGGCGTTACCTTGGAAGAACTAAAACCCTCCGAGGAATGGACACCCTATATGGAGGGCGATGTCAAGGCAGGAGAGAGTATCTTCTTCTCAGACGAATATGTATGTGGTAAATGCCACACAGTTCACGGTAGAGGTGCCACTGGCACTGGCAGTGAGATAGGGCCTGATTTGACCTACATCGCTCGTACGCGTTCCCTACAATTCATTGTAGAATCTATTCTCGACCCACGTGCCCATATCGCCGATGAATATAAACTGCTGACTATTGTCACCAAAGATGGCAAGGAAATTACGGGCAAGAAACGATACCTATATGATCATAGAGGGAATAAGAATACCGAGGTTGTGCAGATACTTGATAGTTCAGGAAAATTGTGGACGACTTACTTCACAAAGGATTTGCAGAGTAGTCGGGTACCAAAAGCAGGCGTTATGCCTGAAAATTATGCAGATATTCTTTCAGTGAAGCAGATGCATGACCTTCTGGCATATCTGCTCACGTTGAAATAGCCAGCAGCAGTCAGGTCGCTTCGCTCTCAGCTTTCAGCAAAGAGGTTTTCGTTTAACAGCACCCTTAACAGCACCCTCTTTACTGATAGAAACCGATTGCCGATGGCTGACCGCTATTCTAATAATACCGAAAACGTAGCCTGTAATGTAATGGAAGGCGGATCTATATCAAAAACCGTCAAAGTTCAAACCCACGTTATTTAACCGCAAGGAAAATTTAAAAGATGATTCGTGTAATTATTAATGGGGCTTGTGGTCGTATGGGACGGCTCATCATTCAAGGCGTTACCCAGCAAGCCGATATGGAAATTGTTGGCGCGATTGAATATCCCGAACACCCACAAATCGGGAGCGATGCGGGGGTTGTCGCAGGTATTCGCGAAATCGGTGTAGCGATCACAGGTGAACTCAACGATGCACTTGGAGACGCAGACGTTGTTATTGAGTTCTCAAAACCCGAAGCAACGTTGGAACACCTCAGACAGGTTGTTGATGCAGATAAAGCGATGATAATCGCAACGACTGGGTTTAATGCAGATGAACTCGCGACAGTCACGGACCTCGCATCACAAATTCGGTGTGTGATGGCACCGAACATGAGCCTTGGTGTCAACGTCATGATCCAGGCTTTGGAACTCATCGCCAAAGCCCTTGGAGACGATTACGATATTGAGGTGATAGAGGCACACCACAATCACAAAGCAGATTCACCGAGCGGAACCGCACTGCGGTTAGCCGAAACCGTCGCTACGGCATTAGAACGCGACTTGGATGAGGTAGGTGTCTACGGTCGGCACGGCATTGTTGGTGCGAGACCAAAAAAACAGATCGGTATCCATGCGGTCCGGGGGGGCGACATCGCGGGCGATCATACAGTGCTGTTTGCGACTGAGGGTGAGCAATTAAGTGTCGTTCACCGTGCGCACAGTCCCGAAGCGTTCGCGAAAGGTGCGATTCGCGCAGCACGGTGGGTCGTTGATGCCCCCAGAGGGTTACACGATGTCAGCGAAGTCCTTTTTCAGAAGTAGTAGACACGACCTTTAACTGTAAAGCTGTTTCTTAACAGGAACTCGGCTGACTTAATCAGAAATCACCGTGAAACGAAGTGGAACGGTGACCAGATACACAGATAAAAAAATGATTCGTGTTGTTATTACGGGTGTCTGTGGTCGTATGGGGCAGTCTATCACGCGCTGTATTGCGCAACAAGCCGATATGGAACTCGTTGGCGCCATCCAATATCCATTGCACCCACAAATCGGGAGTGATGCCGGTGTTGTCGCAGGTATTGGTGCCATCGGTGTAGCGATCACAGGTGAACTTCACAACGTACTTCAAAACGCCGATGTTGTCATTGAGTTTTCAAAACCTAATGCGGCATTAGGGTATCTTCAACAGGTCGTCAACACGGATAAAGCCATCGTTATTGGAACAACTGGATTTACCCAGGATCAACTCGCGGCAGTCAAAGCACTTGCATCGCAGATTCGCTGCGTGATGGCACCGAATATGAGTCTCGGTGTCAATGTGGCGATCCAAGCACTCGAATTAATTGCGAAAGCCCTCGGAGATGATTATAATATTGAAGTGATAGAAACACATCACAATCATAAAGCCGACTCACCAAGTGGAACCGCACTCCGATTAGCAGAGACTGTTGTTACGGCACTTGGACGCGATTTAGACGCGGTAGGTGTCTACGGTCGGCACGGTATCGTTGGCGCGAGACCGAAACAACAGATCGGCATCCATGCCGTGCGAGGTGGTGATATTGCCGGTGATCATAGAGTGCTGTTTGCGACCGAGGGTGAACAATTAAGTGTCGTTCACCGTGCCCACAGTCCCGAAGCGTTCGCGAAAGGTGCGATTCGCGCAGCACGGTGGGTCGTTGATGCCCCCAAAGGATTGCACGATGTCAGCGAAGTCCTTTTTCAGAAGCATCGCTAATTGGACGTTTTCACAGCTGCCACAAGTCGGCTGTGTTTTTGCTGTTGTATGCATCACGACCCTATTTACAGTCGGCTGTGAGGATACAACATCTAAGAAACCAGTACGATACGAATGGAAAACCGTCGTGGAAGGTGATTGGAGTTCCCACCTATATGACGTGCATTTCGTCTCTGAAACGCTGGGATGGGCAGTCGGTAACGCGGTTGATATAACCCCCGGCCTCGACTTTGGAGAAGGCGGAGAGAGCCTAATCGTTCACACGGAAAACGGCGGCAACACCTGGCACCGACAGCACAGCGGGATTTTCGGTAAACCGCTGCGAAAACTCTATTTTCGATCAGCGTCAGAAGGTTGGTGTATCGGTGAAGAGGGGGTACTGATTCACACTTCGGATGGTGGCAACACGTGGCAGTTGATCGAAACGGGCACAAAGGATAACCTCAACGACTTATTTATTACGAAAACCGTAGGCTGGATCGTTGGAGATTGGGGGACATTGCTCAAGACGACCGATGGTGGACTGACTTTTACTGAAGTTGACAGCAGCCTATTCGGCGAAAAATCCCTGAAAGGTATCCACTTTGTAGATGAAAACTATGGGTGGATCGTCACCTATAATACGCCAACATTGACAGCAGCGGAAAATGCTGGCTACATCTATCGAACAACCGATGGAGGCGACACTTGGGAAGAACAATTTTCGACAGAAGCCGCACTGTTCAACCTCTATTTCATTGACCGACAGACAGGTTGGGTTGTCGGGGATCAGCGGAATGTCTTCGCGACGACTGATGGCGGCGAAACATGGCAATTCGTCACAGATGGCAGCAATCAACGCCATAAAACCAGTTATGGACAACCCGAATATCTCGGCAAAGAACCGCTGCACACTTTTACACTTTACGATATTGACTTCACGGATACCCAAAACGGGTGGATCGTCGGCGACTTAGGTGTGATTCTGCATACCGCGTCCGGAGGAAAAGGAAGATGGAAACATCAACGCGGCGGACCCCGCTACCATAACAGTGCTGATGCTGTCCTGCTCGGTGTTGACTTCGTTTCCAAACAACTCGGTTGGGTCGTCGGTGAAAATGGCACGATCCTTCACACCCGCAACGGCGGCGTAACGTGGGAATCACAATCGAGTCCGAGTCATCTCTTAGTCGGTGTATGCGCTATTTCACCAGAAGAAGGATATGTTGTCGGGGATCGCGGTGCTATCCTACGGACTGAGGATGGCGGTGACGTATGGAACGCACAGGATAGTCGTACGACGGAGTGTTTCGGTGCCGTCCATTTTGTATCCGCACAAAAAGGGTGGGCAGTTGCGGAGGCTGGTGTCGTTTTGCATACCACAAACGGTGGGGCTGTATGGGAACGCCAAGCTTCAGAGACACAGCAGGTTCTACTGGGTCTATTCTTTGTGGATGAAAAGACCGGATGGTGTGTCGGGAACGGCGGCGAAATTATCCATACGGATGATGGCGGACAGACGTGGAAGCGTCAAATGAGTGGAACACCTTGGAATCTCTTTGATATCCACTTCACTTCCAAACAGCGCGGTTGGGCAGTTGGGATGAACGGTACAATACTGTCCACAGTTGATGGCGGCAGCAATTGGCGATTGGCACCTATCGGTGAACGGCACCCATTTTTTTACCTTGATGCTGCCACCTTCGTCTCGCCAGAAATTGGATGGATCGTCGGATGGGATCTCCGCGGCTTGGGGATGGATGGATTAATTTTGCACACGGCGGATGGCGGAAAAACATGGCAACGTCAAGAGAGCCATACCGGTAATTTCCTTGACGACGTATTTTTTATCTCAGCAACAGAAGGTTGGATTGTTGGAAAAGAGGGGCTTGTTCTGCACACGAAAGACGGGGGCCAAAATTGGCGACCCCAACGTACAGATACTCGAACAGATCTGAAATCTATCTACGTAAGTCGCGCAAACAGCGGATGGGTGGTTGGTCAAAACGGGACAATTCTCAAATATGAAGCCGTCCCGTAATCTGAACTGCACCAAAAATCTGCCCGAAACATAGTGACGGGCAGCTCGGAGGTCCATAGTTAGAAAAATGACAGACGAACAAAAATATCTATTCGACTTGCAAGGTTTTATCGTGCTAAACGGTGTTATTCCACAAGAAGTGGTTGACGCATGCAACACCGTGTTAGATCAGTATGAAAATATGCCGCCTGAAGACTATCCGACACCGTTGTGTCTGGGGACAGAGCGGACGGAAAAGGAACTTTATATCTCCAATATTATGGAGGCAGATAGCACCTTCAACGCGCTAATTGACATTCCTGAAGTCTTGGACGTGATTCAAGGCGTAACCGGTGGGCCCTATCGTCTCAATCATACGTATACGATTTACCGATGGGGCGGCGGTTATACTGGGTTGCACATGCACGGCACACCGATTATTCCGAAGTGTCAGTATCACTGTAAAAACGGGGAGATGGTATCGACTTTGACAAAGGCTGTTTTCCCGATGTTAGATTGTGATGTGGAAGACGGATGTTTCGCGGTTATACCGGGGGCACATAAGAGCAATTTCCCGAAACCATGGGGCGGTCATCCCAATGAAAACCCTGTGCTAACCCCGATTCCGGCGAAAGCAGGTGATGCTATTATCTTCACAGAGGCGTTGACGCACGGATCCGTCATCAATGTTTCAGGTAGACCGCGGCGGACGCTCTATTACTGTTATAGTATCGGCTATATGCCAGATTGGGGCGGGCAAGGCTTGCATTTCAGTCCGAATGTTATGGAGAACCTCAGTGAAACTCAACAGGCAATTCTTCATTTAAAGTAAACAAAGGAGAACATTTTGGTTACACTCGCAGAACGGTTACAGAAACTTCCACCGTATCTCTTTGTCGATTTGCGCCAAAAGATACAAGCAGCGAAAGCACGCGGTGTTGATGTCATTAGCCTCGGCATCGGGGATCCCGATATTCCGACACCCGATCCCGTTGTTGAGACGCTGGTACAGGCGATCCAGAATCCCAAAGACCCAGATCGGCACCGCTACGGATGCGACATCCCTGTTGAGGATTTCCCACAGGCAGTGCTTGACTTCTATCAACGGCGTTACGGCGTTACGCTATCCGATGATCAGGTCGCGACTACGCTCGGAAGTAAAGATGCCATTGTTAAATTGGCACTCGGCATACTTAATCCTGGCGACATCGGTATCGCAGCAAGTCCGGGTTACCCGACCTATAATATTGGACACGTTTTTGCGAGCGCGACGACTTACTACGCACCGCTTCTGCGAGAAAACGATTTCTACGTTGACTTTGACGCTATCCCTGACGAGGTAAAACGGCTCGCTAAAGTTCTGTGGATTAACTACCCAAACAATCCAACAACCGCAACGGCTGACCTCGATTTCTTCGCTCGCGCCGTGGAATTTGGACGACAAAACAGTATCCTCATCGCGCACGACAACGCCTATAGTGAAAACACCTACGACGGATATCGTTCACCGAGTATTTTACAGGTAGATGGGGCTGCCGAAGTAGCCGTTGAATTCTTTTCATTGAGTAAAGCGTTTAATATGACAGGGTGGCGATTAGGATTTGTTGTCGGGAACCCAACCGCTGTGAGTGCTGTTAAGACTGTTAAAGACAATATAGATAATGGCTCACTCCGCGCACTTCAATTTGCCGGGGCGAAGGCACTCTCAATCGCTCATGAAGTCACGCCTGCGATAAACAGCGTTTATCAGAAACGACGGGATATGGTAGTGGACACACTCACCGAGAGCGGATGGGCAATTGAGAGACCGAAGGCAACAATGTACATCTGGGCACCTGTCCCACCGCGTTTCAACGGTTCAAGTCGTGCTTTCGCAACGGCATTGCTTGAGGAAGTAGGCGTTGTGGTAACACCCGGACTCGGATATGGGCAATGGAGTGAAGGCTACTGTCGAATCTCTTTGACGTATCCAGACGCAGTCATAAATGAAGCGATTTCGCGCATTCGAGATTTCGCACATTAATCCTGCAACAAAACGGATCTGGTCGGTAAAAATTATGATAGATACCAACTTTTATTTCCCACGTTTCAAAAGCCTGCAAACTACGGTTAAAAACTTTATTTTTCTCGTTGGGATAACCCTTGCTGCAATTTTTGTTTCTGTGGATGTCAACGCTGAGCAAATTCAAACCTACACCGTCGCTGATGGATTGGTTGGCCCAGTTGTCCCCGTTATTTTCCAAGACAGCCGAGGGGTCCTCTGGTTCGGTTCTGATCGCGGGGGGGTGAGTCGATTTGATGATAATACGTTTAGACCCTACGTTGGATCATTTGACGGTTATGAGGGCGTTGAAGCGGGCGCGCTACTCGGACAAACGAAACAGATCGTTGAGGATAAATGGGGACACATCTGGTTCCTTTCAAGGGATTATTCGGAAAAATCAGGCAGGATTAGCCGGTTTGATGGCAATGAAATCAGTTACATCGGTCCCGGGAATTCACTCGTTGCGGATCAGGACGGCGATATATGGGTCGGTGAAAATCAGGTGCTAACCAAATACGTGACACCCGGTGTCCAAAAACTGCCGCAGGCACAGCCTCACGAAATTATAGGTGAGGATTTGATCCGCTCCGTGGGATTGACAATAAGCGTTATTTTTCAAAGTACGGATGGGACGCTCTGGCTCGGGGGCAGTGAAGGCGAGGAGGAACGGAACGGGGTCATCCTGAGTTTCCGAGAGAACCCTTGGGTCCGCGCCGAACTCGGGGGCGCGGATACAGCCGATGAAACAGCTGATGGAACACCCCGTATCCATCCGAATGCCGGATTCACGCGTTTCAATATCTCTGATCTAAATGTCGTTAACCCAATTGCAGCGATCGCCGAAGATGATGCCGGAAACCTTTGGTTCGGCGGTAATGACCTGCTCTTACGATTTGATGGCAAAGATTTTGAACAGATCTTCCCAACTTGGCCCCAGGTCGGGGCCAGGACCGGTACATCTTCAAGAGGAGTCCCTATTCGGAAAAGCATCGCCATCCAGGTTGATACAAAAAGGCGACTCTGGTTTAGCGATGGTCGCTCCACGAGACGATGGGACGGCTCACGGCTGCGGCGGCTGAGAGGCGCGTTAGGCTTTCTTGAAATTGAGGACCAATGGGGAAATCTATGGTTTATTAGTGAACACCAAGGGGTCCAGCAATACAATACCGAACTTGAACCGACTTCCTATAATAGAACTAATAGTAGATTCGGAAACGACGAGATTCGTACGATCTTTGAAGCCGTTGACGGTAAATTGTGGTTCGGACACAATAACGGTGTGACAGCCTTTGAACCGACACCCGCAGTGATTACACACGCTGGACTCGGCACCAACAGAATTCGGACAATGTATGAGGATAGTAGAGGGTATCTTTGGTTCAGTGTCTCAGGCGGCGTCGCACGTTATGATACGAGAACAGGTGAAATTACTACAGCCTCATTAAGGTTAGGCACAGTTAATAGAGAGCGACGGCGCCCCCAGTCGGAAATTGTGAAGATATTTGAAGTCGGAAGAGATATCTGGTTTATAAATCAGCCGAGGTCCCGTGGGAATTCCACACGATATACGTTCTTCCGCTACGCAAACGGAAATTACGGACATCAAATTTCTATCTCTATCCGAACAAAAATCGGTCCCGGCGGAGAGCGGTCGGATAGCAATAGGGATGTCCTTGTTACGGAAGGCGAACACGTATGGATGGCGTTTGGTGGGCATCTTTTCAAACCCGATGCAACAGGGTTGTTATGGCTTACAGATAGGGGGTCGCAAAGAATTCTGTTCCAAAAAATCGCCGAAAGGCAATCAAACACTTCAGTTTTGGAAATAGAGCCTGGAACAACTGCGATCACCGACTTATACAGAGATGCCGACGATAGGTTATGGGTACATTTTGAAAACGGGAAGGTGAACCGCTATCCGAAAAACATTGATCTCGTCGCATCCACAACTCGTGCTATTAAACCCGATGAGCTGGACCTGAAAGCAACAAAACTCTTGAAATCTATGCCACGGCGCAAATGGTTTTTCAATGCGGTGACAGGTCGATTGGTATATTGGGGCAATATCGAAACCGGTAGACCGACTGTACTTGACGGAGAACCTACTTCTGCTCCCTTGGCTGTGTGGCAGCAACCAACACAAGAGAATGACGAAATCACTTTTCTTTTTTCAGATGCCATTCAAACCTATCGCGGCACGCGGTTAACCACAGAGCAGGCGATTAGTAAACTTGCCCCCATAAACGCATCTGTGACTTCTCAGGAAGGTGTCCTCTGGTTGGCAACGTCCCGGGGGGCTGTCCGATACGACGGGAAAAATCTGACGACCTATACCACAAAAGAGGACGGGTTTCTTGTAGACAACGTCCGGGATGTCATAGAAGATAGCCGCGGAAATATATGGTTCGCAACACGAGGCGGTGGTACGGTGCGATACGATGGTGAAACCTTCCACAATCGAACGACGAAAAACGGTTGGGCACATAACAATATCTCGAAAGTTCTTGAATCTTCCGATAAAGACATCTGGTTCGCGACTGAAGCGGGGGTTACGCAGTATACGCCAGCGCGCGGTGGGCTACCAGAATGCCGAATCATCGCCTTAGAAGCCGATGAATCTTACACCGATTTCTCATCGACTTTGGTCTTATCTTCGCGTGGCACTAAGACTTTTAGTGTGCGAGGGATCAGCTCGCTGCGTGAAGGGCTTTCCTATGAATTTAAGTTAATAGGATTGGATACCCCTACATGGACGCAACTTTCGGTGGAGGAATTCTCACTTTTGGCTACCGATTCTGATACACTCTCTGACAATTGGACACCGCCCGCCGCAATCGGTTCGACGAATCAACAGATCCTCGGTAGCAGTGTTACACAGGAATTTCAAAATCAAAAGGGTACGCTCCGGATCCGATACACCGGGCTTAAAGCAGGCAACTACAGTTTCCTCATCAAGGCGTTTCGTAAAAACTGGCCCTACACCGAACCGCCAGCAGTGGTGGACTTTAATATCCCGCCTCCGCTTTGGACACGTTGGCGGACCTACTTACCGACGCTTATTTTTGTGACCGTCGTTCTCGCATTGATTGGTCGCCTTGTCGTCAACCGGCGGCACACCCTGCAGCTCCGTAATGAAGTCAGACAAAGGGAAGAAGCAGAGATACAACGTATCCGCGCTGAACTCAGTGAAGCACAGAATATTCAGATGGGGCTTCTGCCGACAGAGTCACCCGACACCAAAGGGTTCGACCTCGCAGGTATGTCAGTCCCCGCAACGCAGGTCGGTGGAGACTTCTACGATTACCTTACTGTGTCTAACGGACAAACGGCTATCGCAGTCGCGGATGCAGCGGGGAAAGGTCTCAGAGGCGCGATGAACGCTGTGTTGACGAATGGGATGTTATATGAAGTCTCGCGTTTCAAATCCGCAGCCGCGGTTATTCTTAGCGATCTCAATACAGGGTTATCACCGCGGATGTACGGCCCCAGTTTCATCGCGCTGAACCTCGCTGTCCTTGATGAAGCCGCGAAACGGATTGACTACGCCAATGGTGGGCAACCCTATCCCGTTCTCAAACGCGGGACGGATATAATCGAAATTGAGAGCGGCGACCTGCCGCTGGGGAGTATGAAAAAAGTGGAATATGAATCTACGGCCTTCGATTTAGCTGAAGGGGATGTGCTGATTTTTCATACCGATGGTCTCATTGAAGCACTCAACGCAGAAGAGGAGATGTATGGGACTGAACGCTTAAAGGAATCGGTTTCGCGGATCCCTGATAATTTTGATGCCGAAGCAACTGTCCAACACATTGTTAACGACGTTCGCGACTTTGTCGGCGAAGCGGAACAATACGATGATATGACAATCGTCGTTATCAAGCGTGATTCTAACGCATAGATAGATACAATACGCTAAGCGTTCCTGAACTCAATAACCGTTTGCCGATATTCTTCAGGAAGACCGATGTCATAGCGTTTTCCCTTGACAACGTACCCCGAAAAACCCTCTGCTTTCCGCAATTCATCTAAACAGGAGGTCAGTTGGAATTCGCCGCGCTCGCGCAGGTTATGCGCAATGTTCTGCTCGAGAAACTCGAAAATCTGGGGTTGAATGACATAGATGCCGAACACTGTCAAGAACTGGTCCACATCCATACCATCTATATGCAAATGCTCCATTGCATACTCAGGATCCGGCTTTTCGTAAAACTCCGTCACCGATAGTAATGAGTCCGCTTCTTTCCATACACCCGTGACGCATCCGAAGTTTGATAAATGCTCAATCGGCGTCTCTTTAAGTCCGACAACACTGTGTCCTACCTGTTCATAAGCCTCTACAACTTGTCGCGCACAACATCGTTCCTCATTTGAACCGTAGAGATGGTCACCGAGCATCAATAGAAAAGGTTCGTTGCCAACCCACTCCCTTGCACAATAAACAGCATGTCCGAATCCTTCTTGAACGTCTTGTGTGACGAACGTCACTTTGCTCCCTAAATCCAATAGATAGTCGCAATATGCCTTGTTTTCTTTACTGAGTTTATTATAGTGCTCAATGGGGGGGGGCGTTTTGAAAAAGGATTCAAAAAGTTCGATATCGCCTTGCTGGACAATAAGACAGATTTCCTCAATACCGGCCTCTATTGCCTCTTCAACGATTACCATAATTGCGGGTTTCGCTTGCCCGGAACTGTCAATTACAGGGAAGAGTTCCTTCTTCATCGCTTTTGAAGCGGGGAAAAGTCGAGTCCCAAACCCTGCAGCGGGAATGACGGCTTTTCGGACGTGACTGCTTGCTTCAATCACCAGTTTCAGGCACGACATCTTCAAATCCTCTTCAATAATCTCGATGACGCGTTGCTGACTCTCTTCATCTTTCGCAATGAATTGGGCGGACCCGTCGCCTTGAGAGCCGACACCCTTACCGCCCCAAATATACGGCTGGATCGGTCCATAATTGAGGACTTTGTGCAGGACCGGGGCAGTCAATTGCGATGGACAGGCAGGTATGAGGTGTTCGTCGAACTCCGTTTGCGCACGGGTCATCAGTTTACCGACTAATTCCGCGTCTCCGTCGCGTAGGGCTTGATACGCTTCTTGTGTAATTTGCGCACTTAGAGGCCCAAGGTAGTGTTGTACGTTTTTCTCTAATTCGCTTTCAGCGAATGGATAGCAGTGATTTAATTGGTTCAATATCAGGAGTGTATCTTTACCGGCACCCAGGTCAACAATTACGAGGTACATGTTTTTCGGTACACTGAGTTCTCGGACATCAACGTTGTCGCCATCAAATGTCATGAGGATCGGACGTTGGTATGCACACCCCTGGTCCATCCGTCCACAACGTGATGGGGTGGTCGTTTCACCCCGGTAGGCGTACTCCATTTCATCGCGTATTGTCATCTTGAGATCATAAGTCCGATTAAAAGCGCGTGCGACTAAAACACTGATGGCAGCACTCGAAGATAAGCCTTTTTTTACGGGTAAATCGGTGAGATAATTATCGATTTCCAGCCCTTGGACCCGGTAGTTGGTTAAAATTTGATAGGCGACCCCAGCAGCATAACTAAAAAATCCGCCTTTTTCGGCTTCGGCGAGAAGTGCACTCCGCTCCATAGGCAGGCTATAGGGGCCGTGGTGGGTGCCATCACTGAGGGTAGTCTTCAGAATCAGCTGAGTAGGATGCGGTTTAACCTCTGCATGTACACCTTGGTTCGTGCTGGTTATTAAGGTATAGCCCTTTTCGATTTCTGAGTTATTTTGCCGGTACCTTGCTGCCCAATCGCTGTGTTCACCGAACAGGCAAATCCTTCCCGGCACAAAAAGTTTCATAGCGGCTCCTTTGGTTTAAAATCAAAATACTGTCAATCTGTTTTGAACCATCTTCGCCCGGGCAAATCAACAATCTCAATTGATTTAAAATAGTTCCAAAGATGAATCCAGAGTTCAAACTAAGGGTTTATAGCGTTTTGGCGATGTAATTGTGCCCAACGACTCCGCTGTTTCCAGTCTTCCATTTTTAGTATGGTTCCAAGAGGCAATTCTTCATCTTCTGCGATCTCGGTGAACACGTTTATCGCGGTCTCGTAATCTTTTTGATGATAGGCATTGATGCCTATTGTCTGCCGTGTATTTAACAGAAGACTTTGGTATTGTTGCGGTGTCAGTTGCACCGATGATGATGTTTTTCGAGAAATTTCACCCGATAGCTGGGACTGTTCTAAGAGTGCTACCGCGCGGCGCAGGTATTGATTACTACTCCGCCACGCGCCTTCTTTATGAAGCAATTCACTGGCTAAGAGGTATGCTAACCACATATCTGGCTCTGTTTGAATGCATGTTGACAGATATGCTATTTTCTCTCCTGTATTTTTAGGTTCAACCAAGACAGTGCGGAGTAATTCTCGGAGGGAGCGGTCCTCTTGTACTGCCGCGTTCGGTTGCATCTGGCTGATACTCGGATAAGAGAGTGCTACGATCCGCTTGATACGCCGCCGCTCGATTGTCTCATATTCTGTTTCGATGGAAGTATAGACCTTCAATGCTTTTTCAGGTTCGTTTTTTAGCCAGTAAATATCGCCTTTCAGTAGCATTGCCTCTGGACTGAATCCGGTGTCTTCCGCGCTTGCAATTCGGTCCGCTAAGGCTAACGCCGTGTCATAATTCTGCATTTGATAGGCACTATACATCAGCCCCCGCAGTGTGCTTAGGTTCTCGGGTTCATCTGATAGCATTGTCTCAAAGTTCTCGACAGCAGTGATGAAATCCTTTCGGAAGTACGCCTGCCACGCAGTATCGCGCAGCGCAGCCATCTCATGGGCACAGACCCGCTCAAAAACACTGCGTTGCTCTAAACGGTAGCTTGCATAGGCTATATCGTTATCCTGCAATGGGACGCTTTCCAAAAAACCGATCCACTCCGCTTCAAGCGAATGCAAATCTTTATTGTAGTGTTGAACAAAGTCCCCGAAAGGGAAAGTCGCTTTAAATTTCTCTATGCCATAGGTGTCAACAAGAAACCGAACAAAGGAACCCGCCAGCAAATAACTCTGCGAACCGGCATGTCCCCAAAATCCGATTCCCATAACGGCTGGTAACGGAGGAGCGATCTCCATCTGGCGCATCGCCTTTGCCCATTGATGCGCTGTAAGTCTGCCTTCATCCCAATCCGCGGCGACCGCAATCCCTTCATGAAGTCCTATCTTCAGGCTTACTTTCAGCAGCGCCCACGGGACAGTAAAGACGTGTGCCAATTCATGCTTTAGCACCGGATGTGGAAAGCCTTGCGCATGGATATGAAATCCGTGTCCAAACGGATCTTCTACGGATGTATGACCTGCACCGATCAACTGCTTCTTCTGGTCAGGCGATGCATAAACATAAGCACGGACTTTTCGAGATAATTTTCCGCCCTCTGGTATGAGGTAGGCAGATACTTGTGCGTACTGGAATTCGCAATCCTCAGCGATCCGTTCAATCTCTGTTTCAAGTTCGCGGGCATAGAAGATTTCAAAGTGTGCGGTTTCACGGAAACCACCGAGTTTTCGTGCAATGTCGCCGCGAGTTGGACGAATTCCTAATGCCCCTGCATAAAATTGAAAACCGAGTAGACAAACGATCAGCAGATATAACCCTACACGTTTTGTGAACGGACTGAGCAGTTTGCGCCACATCAGTTGCGGCATCAATCCTGTATCCCGACTTATTTCACAAATACTAACAGACACTCCAAAAAACAGGAGTGCCCACAGGAGTGTTTCCGCACGAGCGATCAGCAGGGTACTTGTTATCGGAATAACGAAATCGTATATTGGTCCCGGAAAGTATCCGAATGTCGCGTGATACGCGAACACGGGCGGATGAAATATCAGGTTGATAACCACCGGCACGAAAGAGAGCAAGAGATACCCAAGATACGCCAAATATGCCAACCATCGCCTCTTAATCCAGAACCCAAAGAATGTTCCTACTGCTGTCGTGTATGCGCAACTGATTACGGGCAGCAGAAAAAAAAAGAGAAAGCCTTCGCTGAAATTGCAGTTTTTAATCCGAAACGCGTTCAGTAGAATGATAGAGAGCGGTAGGACGAGCAACCCTAAGTTAAATACCAACGCACTCCGATAACATCGGACGACGATTTGTCCGGCTGGACCCGCGAGGATATCAGGTTGCCGTTTCATCTGCTGCACCACTGTGAGTGTCACATGCGCGCCAGCGAAAGAGATGCTGAGTGCTAACACGGCACAAAACTCAAAAGCCAGTATGTTAAACAGCGGCATATTGGCAAGTATCAGTGCCAATGCACCGAATGTGATAAACCACAGCCAATATGAGAATGTCCTATGTATCGTAGGTTGTATGCCCATCTTCTACAAATTGAAAGTCGTGTTTATTGTTTATTTTATTTACTTATCTCCTTTATGTCAAGCAGAATTTCGTGGACCATCTAAATAGAACATTGACAAAAACCCGATAAGCCATGTATAATTAAAATGGCTGATTTTGCTGGTCATAAAAATTTTCGCGTCTTTTCTCCATCCGTTATCACGTAACTATCCAGTTTAACCTATTTTTTCTACCTTAATGACCCTTAACACCACACACGTAGACTTTGGCGCAAGCGATATTTAAATCCTGCGCGTCTTGTGGCAATAAAAGGAGGCGTCTCTATGGAAAACAGACAACCTTTAACTCCCGCGCTGAGATCAGTTGAAGATACAGATGTAACAACTTGGAAACTCCCCGATGGCGCAATTGCCCGATTGGGACAAGGACTCATATTTGCCATGGCGTTTTCGCCGGATAACGCGTCGCTTGCTGTTGGCACGCGCGTCGGGGTATGGATGTATGAACTTGACACCATGCAGCCCGTCACACTCTTTGAAACCGAACGCGGCATAATTTCTGACGTTGTGTTTTCACCCGATGGAAAATGGGTTGCCACCATTGCGGACAGCATCATCAAGGTACGAAAAATAACGACCCAACAGCGTGTCGCGAACATACAAGGCTGGCACGGCGGCACCTCCCGACTTGCCTTCTCACCGGATAGCCAATACCTCGCTGCATCCGGCAACGGATACGGCGACGTTTACGTCTGGTGCACAGAAACCGGGCAACACGTCGCAAGTTTCAAAGTGAACGTCACACTGAAGGAAGGTGAACGCCCTCCTGCCCCTTTCCCAATCTGCTTTTCACCCGATGGGCAGCTCCTCGCTTATGTTGGCAGGACTCACATTACTGTCCGAAACTTAAAAACGAAAGAACCCTTCGCTTATCTGGTGCCAGAGTGCCGTCTGTGTGAATCAGGACATCTGTATGATCTCGTCTTTTCACCTTGTGGTCAGTTTCTTGCTGCGAGTCTTCAAGATAGAAAGACGCGTGAGCACATTGCGGTGCAAGTGTGGAATATTGATAAAGAGACTTTGGAAACGACTTACACAGACTACGGAGGGATTCGGGTGCTTCTCGCCTATTCCCCGGATGGTGCCTTACGAGTTGCTGATGTTTATGAAGACAAGGTGGTGATGTGGGATGCGTCCCAAGGTGAAAAACTTGATACCCTTGAATATCAAGGAAAACATAGGATGGACCATCGGGCAGAATGTCTTTCGACTGATGGACAGCAGTTCGCAATTGCCACACGCAGCGAGATCCGCGTGTGGCGTGCAGGCACCCCTGCCCCAGTAGCACCACACACAGTACCTAATGGGGTGCCTGACGCTCTGTTTTTTTATCAATCGGGCAAGAGGTTGGTTTGCAAATATTGGAATGATAGGGTCGTTTTCTGGGATGTTGTTCAGAAACAGGTGGTCCCTCCCCCGATCCCACCAAAAAGCAGGGGCAAAAGGTGTGCGCTGTCTGCCTGTGAAGAATTGCTGGCTCTTATCGGAGAAAGTGGACAAACGCTTGAAGTCTGGAGCATCACGTCCGGAACCCGAATAGCAGAACTTACCGAACATCAGACTTCAATCACCACCGTGGTGTTTTCGCCATCGGGGGAACACCTCGTCAGCGGAGGTACAGATGGAAAACTTGTTGTGTGGGGCACCCAGCGTTGGGAAAAGCAGCATGCATTTATAGGGCATGCAGAGCCGCTTCGGGCAGCAGCCTTTCACCCCAACGGAAAGCAATTCGCTACCACTGACCGGAGTAGTATATTTCTTTGGGACGTTACGAGTGGTGAACAACTCGGTTCACCTGCTGTAGAGAAAATCTTAGCAGATGCTTCCCTCTATAAAGGGGATGCACGGGAAATCCAGCGACTTTACAAACCGGGGTCAAGGATACGACGGCTCTTTTCAATTACATTTTCACCGTGCGGTACTTTTTTGGCTGGCGGATTATTCGGGGACATCCGTCTGTGGGATGCTGCGACTTTGGAGCCGCGCATGGGAATCCTTTTACCTGAGAGTTGCTCCTGTGTCGGTGTACTGGTATTTTCTCCATGTGGTCGGTATCTCGCCTCCGGTTCGTGGTGGAACAAAACGGACAAAGTCTCCGTCCGTTTATGGGAGGTCGCAACTGGAGAAAACATCCATACCTTCTGGGGACATACCTCAGATGTTCAAAATCTCGCTTTTTCAAAGGGTGGCGAACTTCTGGCAAGTAGCAGTTATGATGGCACCGTTCTTCTCTGGGATATGAAACCGTTTATAGAGGTCTAAAACTACCTATCCTGATTTACCTGAAGTGCTGTGCAGAATTTTCTTGCAGTTTTAGATAAAATTATGTTAAAATACGATACGATGGATTTGCGGTACGGTTCAAAACCGTTTAAATGGCATTAACGTAAATCACGAAGCAACATAGAAAGGTCGCGCTTATCTTATTATTTTAAAGTGCGATTCAATAGGAGAAACTAAAATGGCAAACGGATTCACACGATTTTTTAAGGCTATATGGTACACGCTGACGGGCCGCGCACACGAAACCGCGGACCGGATGATGGAAAACCCCGAAGCCGTTAGAGGGGCTTACGAAGACATCATCAGCGATAAGAAAGGGAATATCCAACGCTATAAGCAGGCAATCGGGCAGCTGATCGCACTTGTTGAACAGAAGCGGTCACAAGTAAAGAGTTTTACCGATGAAGTCGAAAATTTGGAAGAATTGAAATCTGGAGCTATCGCCAAGGCACAGCAGACCGCTGCTGATTTGCAAAAAGAAGGTATGGCACCAGAAGAAGTCAAACAGCACGCCGAATACACGCGATGTGTTACGGCTTACCAAGAGTTCAATACCAATCTACAAGAGAAAGAAGGACGTATTGATGAACTCGAAAGTGAGATCGAAAATGCACAGGCGGATATTGACTCCCATAAAATCCAGATTACCAGCCTACATCGCGATTTAGAAAAGATTAAGAGCGAACAGTCTGAGGCAGTCGCCGATCTCATCACTGCACGCGAGCAAGAAGAAATCGCCGATATGCTTTCCGGCATCAGCATGGACGGTACTTCCGCGGAATTGACACGGATGCGCGAAATCCGTGAGAAAGCCAAAGGACGTTCAAAGGTCGCACAAGAATTGGCTGGTACAGATTCCAAAAGCGAAGAGGAGGAATTCCTCGCTGCAGCACGCTCATCCTCAACCTCCGATGAATTTGATGCATTGATTTTCGGGGCACAGCAGACAGACACGAAAACGGAGACGGAACCCGCTAAGAAGACTGAGGATTCCGATTCTGAGCTGCCACTCTAAAATGCTCTTAGAACAAGTCTGTTTTTTAAATTAGAAGGGGGCGAGAACTCATAGCCGTTAAAACCCCAACCTATGCATTCCGCACAGAAGCCGGAATGCTCATTAATTCAGGAACGTCTCGCAGTCTCGTCCTGTCCGGAAATATCCACGACCTCTTCTTTATACGCAAAGAAGATCACACGGATTATATTCCACTCGTCCCCTTTTTAATTCACTATTGGGATATTCCCGGATTCATCCTAATAGTTTATGAACTCAACGGACCCATAAGATTCGCACAGGAAACTGAACGCGAAAAGGTTAAGCGCGCCTTTAACCTATGGCGCGGCACAACCGAGGCGGACCTTGACACAAATGTGGGTGTTGGTCGATCCCGTTCTACACAGCAAAACACACCCCTCGGATCGCTTGATGCTGCCACAGAACCGCCCGATACATCTTTCACGCAGTACATGAACGATGCCATCGGCAGTCCGACGTTAGCACTTGAAGTGCTTCGGCAGTTCTGTCTACTTTCCCGAAGCACGAACGCGCAAGGTGAAAAACTGCTACCGGAGAAGTTGATTATCCTCATAGAAGCGACGGATATGTTACTTCCCGAAGGCGAAATTCGGAGTTTATCCCTACCAGACAGACACCGCGTCAGCATCGTTCAGGATTGGATTTCTGACTCCAATTTCATGAACGGCAACGATACCGTCATCTTCATTGCGGAATCCCCAAGTCTCGTGAATTCTCGGATTATCAGGTTACCGCAGGTCGTCACCGTCGAAATTCCAGCACCCGGGATGCCAGAACGCCAGCACTTTATTTCATGGTTTAATAACACGCCGAAACTGGTAGAAAAGCCGTTAAATCTTTGGGGTTCGCAATCGCAACTCGCAATGCTCACTGCGGGTCTCTCCATCCAAGCACTCCGTCAGTTACTCCTCGCTACCTGCTATTCCGGTAAGAAGCTCCAACCCGAGGATGTTATTGAGAAAGTTTCCGAATTTATCCAAGCACAGTTAGGTGAAGATGTCGTAGAGTTTAAAAAACCCGCGCACTGTCTAAAGGACATCGTCGGCAATCAAAAACTGGTGGAATTCCTGAAGACGCAATTAATTCCGCGTATCACCTCAACCGGTCCCGATGCTATCGCTGGCATGAGCGTTTGCGGTCCCATCGGCAGCGGAAAAACCTTTATTTTTGAGGGACTCGCGGGTGAACTCGATATCCCTGTCCTCGTCCTGAAGAATATCCGCAGTATGTGGTTCGGACAGACAGATGTCATCTTTGAACGGTTGCGGCGGTTGCTGATGGCACTCGTGAAGGTACTCATCTTCGTCGATGAAGCGGATACGCAATTCGGTGGTGTCGGACAGGATGCGCACAGTACAGAGCGGCGGTTGACAGGGAAAATACAGGCGATGATGTCGGATCCACAGCTCCGCGGCAATATCACATGGCTCCTGATGACCGCTCGTATTTATAACCTCTCACCCGACCTACGGCGGGAAGGTAGGGTCGGGGATATGGTGATTCCCGTGCTTGATCCGAATGGCGAAGACCGTGAGGCGTTCCTCCGCTGGACGATTGCGAAAGTCTTACCCGATTCCCTCCCTGATGACGCGATAGAACGGCTTTTGCAGGTAACTGAAGGCTACTCCGCAGCGAGTTTTGCATCATTGCGTTCTGACCTTGAAGCCGCCAGCATTTTGAAGGAAGATTCGCAGGCTACCGGTGAACTTACTTTAGATGAAATCATCGCTGTCGCCGAGGATCGGATCCTACCGAATATCGGACCGATAAGACAATACCAAACCTTACAAGCCCTCCTCAATTGCACACGAAAATCGCTACTCCCCGGCGACTATTCCCCAGAAATCCGAGAATCGTGGGTAAAACAAATTGCGCAACTTGAAGCGATAGGTGTTAGAGGATAGCAAGAAAAATGCTGCATTCGCACGCAACGCAATTTTGTGTTATAATGTGTAATGAACGGAATGCGGTGTTTCATAACAACATTTTAGAAGGAGAAGGACCATGTCATATTCTGATGCTACCTCTGAAACCATCGCTGCCCGCGGTGAAGAAATCTATCAGCAGTATCGCGAAGAACTTGAAGCGCAACACAAAGGTCAGTTTTTTGTAGTTGATATTGAAACGGGAAACTATGAAATCGCCGATGAGGATTTGAAAGCTACAAAACGTCTGCTTGCTAAGAATCCCAAGGCTATGACTTACGGTGTGCGAATCGGATACCCGGCCACCCACGGTATCGGCTTTGGCTTCATGGAATGTAATGTGGAATACCATGATGTAACGATCACCCTACTGCCCTAGGGAGAATCACAATGCGATATTCTGATGAGACTTCCGAATCTATCGCCGCCCGCGGAGAAGAAATTTATCAGCTCTTGAAGGATGAACTTGAATCTCACCACAAAGGCAAAATTTTCGTAGTTGACATTGAAACACGAAACTATGAAATTGATGATGAGGATTTGGTCGCCACAGACCGTCTCCTTGCCAAGAATCCCGATGCCGTCACTTACGGTTTACGCATCGGCTTTGGACCTATCTACAAATTCGGCTTTAGAGCTTACGGTTGGAAACCTTAACCGTGGCTCCCCATTATCAATAAAAGCGAAAGGGGCTCCAATGAAACCTCAAAACATATCCATATCCCAACAACTTTCAATCACAATATGGCATATCGCAATTTTTGCTTTTCTCCTATTCTGCATAACAACCGTAGTTCCCGCCCAAACCGCTGAGCAGATTGCTAAAACACGAGTTGCTACTGTTTCCTTAGAGATGAAGGATAATACCGGCAAAATCATCAGCATCGGCAGCGGCTTTTTCGTTCGTCCCAATTTGATTGCGACCAACTACCACATCATTGTAGGAACAGTGAGTGGCACCGCAAAAATTGACGATAAAGATACGCTCTACAATATTGAAGGGTTCACTGCAATAGACAAAGCCAATGACCTTGCACTCCTACGGGTCACAGCATATGGTGTTAAA
Source organism: Candidatus Poribacteria bacterium (assembly GCA_022819945.1). Lineage (GTDB taxonomy): Bacteria > Poribacteria > WGA-4E > WGA-4E > WGA-3G > WGA-3G. Next base: position 17,703 of record JAJEGI010000049.1, on the reverse strand, counting down.
CCACTACCCCTCGGCAATAGCGACATCCTTCGGATCGGCGAGACTGTCCATGTAGCCCACAATTCCTTAGGTGAGGTAATTTTCTGGGACGGTATCATCAAGAATTTTCGCGATAAGTCCACCAAGGAACGGATTCTGATGACAGCATCTATGAAAGTGGGCAGAAGCGGGGTACCTGTGATTAACCGATGGGGTAAAGTTATCGGGGTGTCTTATATAACTCTTGAAGATAGCGACTATTTATTTGCAATCCCTTCACGTTATCTCAAAGCACTGTTGGCGGAGTCAAAACAGGTGCTGTCTCTTTCATCGGGTACACATTCCATCTCCGCAGAAACCTACTTCTTGCGAGGTAAAATGATGGATAGTCTCCGGCGGTATGTAGATGCGATTGAAGCCTATACCCAAGCAGCTCGGCGCAATCCAAATTATAAGATCTATCACAATCGCGGATATGCTAAGAGTCGACTTGGGCAACACGCGGCTGCTATACAGGATTACAATAAAGCAATACAACTCAAGCCTAATGATTCTTTTATTTACAGCAGTCGAGGAGATGCCAAGAATAATCTCGGGCAATACTTTAATGCTATACAAGATTACGACAAGGCAATACAACTCGATCCAAATACTGCCTATACCTACGTAAGTCGGGCACGTGTAAAGGAACAACTAAACCAACACGCTGCTGCTATACAAGATTATAACAAAGCAATACAACTCGATCCTGATAATATCTTTACTTACTACAGTAGGGGACTTGCCAGAGAGAGTCTCGAGCAATACTTTGCCGCTATACAAGACTATGATAAAGTAATACAACTCTTCCCACAAGGTGGTTGGGCATACCACCGGAGGGGAATTGTTAAGACTACACTCGGGCAATACGCTGCTGCCGTACAAGATTATAACAAAGCAATACAACTTGACACTGATGATGCCATACAATACTATAATCGTGGATTTGCACAGAGTAACCTTGGACAACACTTTGCCGCTATACAAGACTACGACAAAGCGATACAACTCAAACCCGATCATGCTGCAGCCTATTTCAGTCGAGGAATCGAGAAGGCTAAGCTTGAACAATATTCTGCTGCTATAGTAGACTATGATAAAGCGATACAACTCAAACCCGATCATGCCAATGTCTACTATGTTCGGGGCCTATCTAAAACTCTGTTGAATCGCACAGCGGAGGCGAAACAGGACTTCAACACTGCTTTGAGATTTGCTGAAAAGTCGGGTGATACGAGTTTGAAAACACGCATTGAGGAGTCACTTCGTCTTCTGGATTAGCGACATCTGAAATGCAGAGCGGATGGAAAACTAAATGTTTTATTTATTGTTTTAGGTTCGCTTGCTATTTTACGACAGAATAGGCAAAACTACAAAACAACAATTTGAAGGCAAGGAATTAATATGGAGCAGCGATTTGCAAAATGGGATGAATATCTCAATACTATCTGTGAGGGAGTTCAGGAACTCGTCGCTAATCAGCACACCTTTTTGAGAGTGTGGTCCATGGTCGATCGGAACCCAAAGATTCAGAGACCGAATTCATTTTATAAGTTTCTGTACGACACCTATGCTGCCTATAGCATAAGTGCAGTTCGCAGACAAATCAAGTCTGAAAAAGATAGAAAACGTCGAAAAAATAGGAAGAGAAGAAACTATAATGTTTCATTCGCTGAGTTGTTGGAGGGGATAATAGAAACTCCTGATGTGCTCTCGCGAAAGCGATTTGCAGCACTGTACGAGTCAATTGAACAAGACTTTGAGCCAACAGTTATGCAACGGATCGTGAATCACACTTACCAACAATTCGCTGCAGCAGGAATGGAGCATATTGACCCTAACATTGTTCAACAAGATCTTAAGGAACTAAAAGCACTGGGTGGTAAAATCGAGCAATACGCTGACAGGCGGATTGCCCATCACGACAAAAGGCCATCAAGGATACCGACTTTCGGCGAGATAGATGCTTGTATAGATTGCCTTAAGAAACTAACAATTAAGTATTGGCTTTTGTTTAGGGCGGAGGATTTAAGCAACTGTTTTGTGCCACAACAGCTCGCAGCGGATTATTGGGAAGAAATCTTTAGTCAACCCTGGATACTTCCTGATGACTCAGATACCTCAACTGAAGTTTTACATTCAAGTATAAGGTGAAAAAATGGCTTTTAGTGATTTTAAAACAGTGTCTGAAGTTCAGGAAAAATTCCAGATTACTTACGCGGTGGATAATTTTCTTCCGGGTGAGGAAACGCTAAGACCTTCAGAACAATTTTTGGAAGAGCTCGCGTTTAGCATGCAACATATTGATGTTTACGCCTCTGAGGGTTCAAGATGCGAAACTGTGATCTATCCCATTTTAAGGGAAGTCTACAAAGCGTATGCAGATAACTACGCGCTTTGGGTAAAGAAATCTCTCGCCTACGATGAGACACTGAGTGGTACCCCCGATTACTTTGTCGCAACAAGATCCGAATTGGGTCTACGCACTGTCGGCAAACCGCTGATAATACTCGTTGAAGCAAAAAAGAATGATTTTGAGCAAGGTTGGGGACAGTGTCTTGCCGAACTGGTGGCAGCCCAAAAAATCAACGATGCCCCGGATGTCCGCGTGTATGGTATTGTCAGCGACGGAAAATGGTGGGAATTTGGTTACCTTGTCGGTGATGCATTCATTCACAACATGAGGAGTTTTAGTGTGGATGATGCGCTAGATCTTTTTGGAGCGGTTGACGCTGTATTCAAAGCTGCCCGCGCGGCATCCGAGACGAAATTATAGTAAAATCAAAAAATAAGTTTACAGTTCATCAAGGAACAACACCCTCCCACCCCTGGCGAGGATACAATCCTCGCCATTTTGTGAATGTATAAGTAATTACGGGTTTTACTATAAGTTAATCAAGGTTCGGAGTAGCACGTCCATTGTGCGTTTATGCGACACAAGGTGCAATAATGCAGGTCGCAGATGTAAAGCATTCTCACTGCGAAGCAAAATTTGGTTTCCGCGTGTGGGAAACCAAATTTGGGCGAGTACGCCGCAGAATTGCGCCACTACAAACAAACTATCCGTTGAGCTCAATAACCTCCCCAGTTGCTGCTGAACGATACCCCGCACAGATGATCTCCACGGAATGCGCCGCAAATTCTGCGTTCATTTCACTCTCTACACCGTTCTCAACACAATCTATGAACGCGCTAAACTCCCGCTGTCCATCGTCTCCGCTACCGACATCTATCCACTGCTGTTTCGGTCGCATCTGAATCTCTGCTTGCGTGCTACTCCACATCCCCATCGGATCGAGCGGATGCGGGGTCGGTGGTTCAAACGCCGGTTCGGCGGCAAAAACTTCCAAACGGTTCGCCGACGCATCGAAGGTCAAAGTGCCTTTGGTGCCGACGAGATGTACTTTCCGAACACCGCCTTGTGCATGGCTCTGCCAGCCGTAGCGTCCACCAACAATCGTCGCTGTAATCCCGTCTTCTAACGTCAGCACTAAAGCACCGAAATCCTCAAGACCGCAGTCGCGATGCTCTTTGAAGAAATAGTTCGCTGTTCCACCGAAAACACGTTGCACGCGTTTCTGTGTCAACCAATTCACCATAGACACAGCATAGACCCCGACATCGAACATCTCAGGTTTGGCTTCAACGAAACTATAACGTTCCAGCGTGGGTTTCTGGATTCTTTTCTCTCCGACGGGTGCGGTGCCGGGATGTCCTTTGGAGAATAACACATCGCAATGAATCGCCTGAAGTGTACCGATCCGTCCACTCGCTAATCCCTGCTGGACAGTGCGTGCCCACGTACTATGAATATTGCTGAACATCTGCGTTCGGACACCGCTTTTCGCAACTGCATCAATAATCTTGTGAGTATCTTCTGGGTTGAGTGCCATCGGTTTGTCGAGGTAAACGTGTTTTCCCGCCTCAGCGCATTTCGCACCCACTTTTCCGCGGCGCTCTACCTCTGTACAGAGACTCACAATATGCACATCTTCGCGCGCCAACGCCGCGTCAAGGTCTATGAACGGCAAATCCATCGATTCAGCCAGCGAACGTGCCAACGCAATCCGCTCTGGCGGTGCCTCAGGTTCATCAGCGAAGGCGACCAACCGACAACGCGCATCCTGCGCAAAACTCAAAGCGTAATTCTCTTGGTGGGTGCGATTTCCGCCGAGTAACAGCACGCCATATTTTCCATTCTGTTGCATGATCAACCCTCCAATACGACAGGCTGACCGCTGTCAAGCGATTGTGCGATAGCCTCTGTCAGTTCGCCTGTTCCACCAAATCCTGGCGGAATGGCATTCAAGGAGTGTCTACCGACTGGCGTTTCATGGTAGATGACCCCTTTGTTACCGACCAACATGATGTCAATTGCGGTATCAACATCAACCCGATTGACACTCAGCAGTGCCATCTGTCCGCCTACATAGTGAACCATTACCGTAACCTGTGTTCCGTTTGCGTCTCCTTGTGTATAGACGCTCACGGGGGACGAAGGTATCCACTCGTTCGCGAGTGCTGTCATCTCTGCCACCGATGATAGTGGGTTCGCATCTTCACCGGCGGTGTGGAGGACGCACCGCAGGAACACTGGACTCCCAATCCGGTCTTTTTCAAGCACGGATTGAACCGATTTTTTTAGCAATTCCATTTTTTCCCTCTTCTTATAGAACCGATTTTGTGATCATCAAAAAAAGTTGACACATCAACTCGCCTTATGCTATAGTTCTAAAAAACCTTATGTAACCTATGAGGGACTGATGTGCCAGAAACTGAATTTTGAATATCGTTCAAAATTCGCCCAAATAGCCAATACAGGACTTACGCATTTTTTCATGATAACGGACGTATGACACCCGGCAGGCGGGGTTTGAAACCCTGAAGAAACCCCCAAGCAAAAACCCTGCAAAGGGGGCTGCGTAAGTCCTACAATAGTTAAAAAATTTTGGAGGAAAATTATGCCCCTGAAAACCCTTGAGCAACTCGTTGCCGAAGCGAAAGCAAATGTTGGACACATATCACCCGATGAACTCACAGAAGCTACAGCGTCAATCATTCTCTTAGATGTTCGGGACGAACCGGACTACGATGAAGAACATCTGCCGAATGCGGTTTCACTGCCGCGCGGCTACTTAGAACTTGATATTGATGAGGTCGCCCCTGACGCAGACACACACATCGTTACCTACTGCGGTGGCGGCACCCGTGCGACCCTTTCCGCAAACACCTTAAAAAACATGGGTTATGAAAACGTTTCAGTACTCACTGGCGGTTTCCGCGGCTGGAAAGCCGACGGACTCCCTACCGAAAAATCAGACGAATAAGGAACACTATTACGTTAGCATAGATAGCATACATTGTCAATATCTTACATCACAAACGGGGCGATTCCGTTTTTCGCAACCGCAATCGTCCCGTTATTAACAAGTAAAAAAAGATACCAACGGAGAAAAAATGCGCAACAGATATATCTTCTTAGTCCTCATACTCCTTACACTTTTCATCGGTGATAGCATCGGACAGAAGAAACAACTCAATGTCTTTACATGGGCAGGCTACGTCAGCGATGACATCCGTGAAGGGTTTGAAAAGGAGTTCGGGGTTACCGTCCTTGTCGATACTTATGCAAGCAACGAAGACCTCCTCACGAAATTGATGGCAGGTGCGACAGGATACGACATCATTATGCCGTCTGACTACATGGTATCCATCTTAATCAAGCAAAACCTGTTAGCCGAATTGAATCGCGACAATATCCCGAACTTTCAGAACATCAGTCCGTTGTTCCTTGGTAAATACTTTGACTCGGAAAATCAATATTCTATCCCTTACACGTTTGGCACAGCAGGCATCGCTTACGATTCAGCTGTCGTCTCACCGGCACCTGATAGTTGGTCAGCCCTCTGGGACGCGCAATATAAGAACCAATTCAGTATGTTAGATGATCAGCGTGAAACGATCGGTGCTGCGCTTAAGCTGCTCGGATACAGCCTCAACACGACCGACCCGAAGGCACTTAAGGCAGCGAAAGAGAAACTCATCGCACAGAAACCGCTTGTGAAGCAGTATAAAAGCGAGGCGGAAGAGCTTCTCATTGCTGGAGATGTTGTTATGGCGCACTGCTGGAGTGGCGATGCGTTCCGCGCAGCCGAGACACGTCCGACGATCCAGTATGTTATCCCTAAAGAAGGATCGAGCCAGTTTATTGACGCTGTCTGTATCCCGAAATCTGCTCCGCACCAAGCACTTGCAGAACAGTTTATCAACTATCTCCTCCGTCCCGAAGTCAATGCCAAAATTACCGCTTTCACGAAATACGGGACCTGTGTGCCTACTGCGAAAGCGTTCTTGCCCGAAAACCTACGCGAACACAAATTCATCTATCCACCCAAAGAAGTCCTGGAATCCCTTGAATGGCTGAGAGATCCAGGTGATTTTACGAGGCACTACGACCGCGCATGGGAAGAGCTTAAAGCGAAATAAACCTTTTAACCGATTATTGCTGGCGAGGTCTCTTGGGAAAATCCGCAGAAATACCCAAGCAGAAACACCTCGCCTTTTTTATTGCGTGTGTGGTTTTGATTATTTTGAAGAAAACAGATAGCGTTGCGACTAAAGATGAAAATCTCTCCGTACCCAAAGTTCGAAATAAAGCGTTCGTCCGTAAAAAGGTGATGTTATGAAGGTCTTTGAAACGCTGTCATTTATGGCGAGGAACCCAATTCCTCTCATCGTTCAGTTCGTGTGCTGGTTTCTCTATGTTGGTTTAAACGTTGCGTCAGAGGATCCATCTGCAGAGGGTCCATCTATGCGCGATCCGCGCAATCCGTGGCCACGTGTGCTTTCGCTAATACAAACTTCCTTGAGCGACCTACCTGAATCGCTTGAGAATTTTGCTATAATCGTTTCGGTCATTTTTGACGATGTTGTCAAAGAGGTCGTAAGAGATGAAGGTTGGATTTTCATTGTTCTTCCTGCTCTCATCATCGGTTACCGAGAAGCGAAAGGCAATCTAAAAGGCATTGCCAAAGAACGACAGACGTGGATGCAGTGGTATGACCGACAACAGGCATCACTAAAAGAAGATGTAAAGTTTGCGGAACCACCATCGAAATCAGAAGCGACACAAGTCAATTCTTATTTCAGTAAAGCGCGAAGAACTGTGTCCGTTATGTTTCGCAATCCGATGTTTTTTTTCCTTCATTTCACATGCTGGTTTGCCCCTTTTGTTTTGCTATTCGTTGTCGTAGAGTGGGCAGGTGTTATTGAGACAGCACGCAATTTTGCGGAAAATTTCTTCCCGATTGTCATGTTCTTTGCTATACCGGCTTTAATCTCCTGTTACCAAGAGACACGGGGCATTGTAAAAGGTATCGCGAAAGAGGAAGAAGTCTGGTCGAAGTGGCACCAACGACAGATTAAAGCCATAGCAGATGGCTATCCGGTTGCATCACCGCCACCATCGTTAAACATCTTCTAACGCTTATGGTAACAAAATCCTTTATGAACATTTCTGACAAGAAACGACACAATAACGCACCAGATGAATTTCTGGTGCGTTTGTTTTGTTAATATGCTGACAACTGATAACTTCTGAAAAAAGATTGACTTCTCATACGGAATAGGATATGATAGCGGAAAATCGTAAATTTAAAGGAGCTACAATTGAGCAGACCTAATATCTTATTCATCATGTCCGACGACCACGCATCACACGCGATTAGCAGCTACGGGAGTCGGATTAATCAAACACCGCACCTCGATCGTATCGCAGACGGCGGCATGATTCTCCACAACTGTTTCTGTGTCAACTCCATCTGTACACCGAGCCGTGCGAACATTCTGACGGGTAAGCACAGCCACCTCAACGGTGTCAAAAACATAGGCGATCATTTTGATGGCAGAAGACCGAATGTCGCGAAGATGCTACAGGCGGATGGTTATCAAACCGCGATGGTCGGCAAATGGCACCTCGGACACGGGGGTGATGCCGACCCAACGGGCTTTGACTACTGGAACGTGCTGCCCGGACAAGGACTTTATCACGATCCAGTGATGATTGAACCTGACGGCAGGAAAACCCACAAAGGCTACACTACCGACATTATTACCGATTTTTCATTGGAATGGCTGCAGAACCGCGATAGGGATAGACCCTTCTTCATGATGAGTCACCACAAGGCACCACACCGTCCATGGGATTCCGACGAGAAACACGCCGACATGTTCGAGGACGGTGATGTTCCGATGCCGGACAACTTTTTCGACGATTATGCCAACCGCTCAAACGCCGCAAAGGAAGCGAAGATGCGCGTTTTCGGACACATGACCGAAAGGGATCTCAAGATTGATAAACTCGGGCCGCCGCCAGAGGGACTATCCGAAGAGGAGATGGCAAACTGGAATTATCAGCGGTATATCAAGGAATATCTCCGCTGCGTCGCTTCAATTGATGACAATGTGGGGCGGATACTCGACTACCTCGACGAAGACGGCATCGCGGACGATACAATCGTCATCTATACCTCTGATCAAGGATTTTTCTTGGGGGATCACGGCTGGTATGACAAGCGGTTCATGTACGAAGAATCACTACGGATGCCGTTCCTTGTCCGCTACCCGCGTGAAATTCAACCCGGCAGTACGTCCGATGCGATGGCGTTAAACATAGACTTCGCAGAGACTTGGCTCGACTACGCAGGCGTACCAATTCCTGATGACATGCAAGGCACGAGCTTACGTCCAATCCTTAATGGCGAGACACCCGACGACTGGCGAACCTCTATGTATTACCGTTACTGGATGCACCTCGCGCACCACTACGTACCCGCGCACTACGGGATACGGACGGATCGCTATAAACTCATCTATTACTACGGCGAGGCACTCGGCACAACCGGTTCACTTGATGAATCGAAAGCACCGGAATGGGAACTTTTCGATCTGGAGAAAGATCCAAACGAGATGTGCAGCGTCTATGACGATCCGACTTATGCAGATATTGTTACCGAATTGACAGCAGAATTATATCGACTCAAAGCAGAAGCAGGAGACGAAGAGTAGTTATTAACAGTCCGAAAAATGGAGGTACAAAATGGCAACGCAAACCCCTCTGGACAACATTGAACCCGGTATGAAAGTTACGGCACAGATGTCACCAGAACCGAGCGAGGCAGACTTAGCGTTTGCGAAGCAGATGGACGTTGACTATGTCGTTCTCTGGACGAATGGTGAAAATGCAAACTACGATTATTTCATGAGTCGCCGCGAGATTTTTGAGAACGCTGGACTGAAAATCTACGGGTTTGGCAACAGTGATGTCCACAATCAGGACGGGATTGTGCTGAACTTGGAGAACCGCGACGCAAAAGTTGAACAGTACAAGCGATATATCCGCGATCTCGGTAGAGCGGGAATCCCATATACGACCTACGCGCACATGGGGAACGGTATCTGGAGTACTGAACGTGAGACGACCCGTGGAGGTGCCAGTGCAAGGGCATTCAATCTCGAGGCTGCCGATGTAGGACACTGGGGCGGTAAGAAATATGGGATGCCGCTTTCACACGGACGCGAATACAGCGAAGAGGAACTTTGGGATAACTACACGTATTTCATCAAGCAGGCCGCACCCGTCGCGGAGGAAGCCGGTGTGATGATCGGTATCCACCCCGACGACCCACCCGCACTCCATCTCGCCGGAATTCCGAGATGTATTTTCAGTAGTTTTGAAGGCTACAAACGCGCCCTCGAAATCGCTGATAGCCCGAATGTTGGGATGTGTTTCTGCGTCGGTTGCTGGTTAGAAGGCGGCGAACTGATGGGTAAAGATGTGATTGAATCCATCCGCTATTTCGGTGAACGGAACAAAATCTTTAAAGTCCATTTCCGCAATGTTGATCAGCCGCTCCCGCATTTTGTTGAGACCTTTGTCGATAACGGCTATCAGGATATGTATCACGTGGCGAAAGCTCTCCGCGAAGTGGACTTCAATGGCGTGTTGATTCCGGACCATATTCCGAGCATGGCGGGTGATCATCGTGTCGGGACAGCGTACACGATCGCCTATATGAACGCGCTTGTGAAGCGAGCCAATGAGGAGGTCGCGGCGTGAGGACACTCGCACGCGTCTCCTTATTCTTATTGAGTCTTTCGTTGACACTGCTCGCGGATGCGCGGGCTTCTGATTGGAACGATTTCCTCGGTCCAGAGCGGAATGGCAAGTCCCAAGAAAAGATAGACATCACACCCTGGGACAAAACGGGACCACCTGTCGTCTGGCATCAGCGGATCGGTACGAGTTACGGGGCACCCACCGTTGCGAATGGACGTTTGTTTATCTTTGCACGTCACGGGGATATGGCCCGCCTCACCTGTATGGAAAGCACAACCGGCAACGAACTTTGGCGGTTTGAATATCCAACAGACTACAAAGATATGTACGGCTACAACAACGGGCCGCGGTGCTGTCCGGTTGTTGACGAAGACCGCGTCTATATCTTCGGCGCAGGCGGGATGTTACATTGTGTCAGCGTCTCAGACGGTGAAAGTTTGTGGGAAGTAGACACGATGGCGCAGTTTCACGTCGTTCAAAACTTTTTCGGTGTCGCTTCAGCCCCCGCAGTCGAAGGCGAGTTGCTCATCGTCCAGATTGGCGGCTCGCCACCGGGCAGCCCGAGGGATATTTGGGGCGCGAACGGTAGACCTGCCCCGAACGGGAACGGCATCGTCGCTTTTAACAAACACACGGGTGAAGTCGTCTACCAAATCGCCGATGAACTCGCGAGTTACGCGAGCCCTATCTTTACAACCATTGATGATAGGCGTTGGGGGTTCGCGTTTCTGCGTGGCGGACTCGTCGGTTTTGAACCCCAAACCGGTGAAATAGATTTCCACTATCCGTGGAGGCACCCTAAGATTGAATCCGTCAACGCTTCGAGTCCGGTTATTGCGGGTGATCTTGTCTTTATCAGTGAATCCTACGGCATTGGTAGCTCAGTTGTTAAGGTGCATCCGGGTGGGTACGCAGTCGTTTGGAAAGACCGCGCATCGCGCCGGAACAAGTCCATGGAGTTGCACTGGAACACCGCAATCCACCATGAAGGCTACCTCTATGCCTGTAGCGGGCAACGAACCAACGGTGCGGAGCTTCGTTGTGTAGAACTCAAAACGGGTAAAGTCGCATGGTCGCAACGCGTTGATGAACGTGCCTCGCTGCTTTGGGTGAATGACCACTTCATCTATCTCGGTGAATACGGACGTTTGATGCTTCTTAAATGCACACCAGAGAAATTAGAGGTAATCTCGCAAGTTGTCCCGACAGATGAAAAGGGTCGCCAGTTAGTGAAATATCCTGCTTGGGCAGCCCCTGTGCTTGCAGACGGTTATCTCTATATCCGCGGCAAAGATCGCCTTATCTGCTTCGATCTGCGTTCAAGCACTGAGTAATAATTACGTAAAGTGGATAGCCAAATGTTTTTAACCCCCTAAGTCCCCCGTATCAGGGGACTTTTAAAACTGCTACGGCTTCCACAACGTTGCCTCAATGAACCGTTCACCGTCAGGCTCTTCATCAAAATAGTAAACAGTTACGATAGTCCCGTCAGGACGTTGGACAGTGCGCGGATAGCCGATGTCGTGGTCGCCGCCGTTATCGCGTAAAACGATTTCCTCGCTCCACGTTTCACCGTTATCACTACTCAACTTCGCACACATCCGATGCGGCGCATCCCGATAGCCATAGATTAGACATAACCTGCCATCATGAAGCAGCGTTAGTGTTGGTGGATTTCCACCGCGTCCGGTATCTTCCACGGGTCGATTCATGTAATTCCATGTCTGTCCGTTATCACCTGAACCGTAGAGATCAATCCAGTTTTGTCGCTCTGCCCAGTCTGAACCTGACTTGTTCCCCTGTCCTCGGCACCGGACTGCAACTAAAATCCGTGAATCCGACAACCGAACGCTTGCAGGCATAATAGCGAACCCTTCCGGCTCCGGTCCAATCTGCGATAACAGCGAAAATAATTCACCGCCATCGGTTGTTTTGGCACAGAATATCAAGCCTTCTTCACCGTCCGCTTTCGATGCGGTAAGGAGTACCAAGCATTCATCCGCGCTCGAAACAATATAATCCGTCCGCGCTGCAATGCCGGTATATCCGAACATCGGAAGTTTAAACGGTCCGTCCCAACTTTTGCAACGATCTGTAGAGGTATAAAACCACGAATACGCACCGGCTCTCAGTCCGGATCTGCTGCACATCATTGCAAAATCTGGGTGCGTAAAGTCGGTACGTTGGGGTGTATCGAACGCAGCCTCCGCTTCGAGTCTATGCTGTTCTTCCACATGTTCATCTGCGGAGAGGGTGCCTCTTGCGGGGAGACGGCACGGTGTCTCCGAGACATGCCATGTTTCACCGCCATCTAAACTTCGTCCTTGCATCCCTATAAAGGGTTTATCTCGGTCACGGCGATGGAAACCCGCGTCCGATTTGTGATACCCGACGGTGAAGCCCACAACGATCTCGTTGTCCCATGCCCAGATGCCGTAATTCGCTGGCCAGCCCGCATATCGGCCCGGTTCACGATAGATTGTAACCTGTTGCATTCTTATTGCTATGCCTCGTTTTTTGATTGAATAGTTTCTGCATAGTATAACACCAACTCGTCTTTTTCACTATAAAAAACTTGACTTTTTTCGGGAGTAGCGTTAACATTTAATGTGTTGGGTTTCGCTATCTCTATCTACATCAATGATGCATGGAAGTGGCGGGTTTTAGTTATAAACGCAGTTGCCTTGGTCTTACCGCTCAACCCAACCTATTGGGACTCTTAATATAAATACACGACATTTTGGGATAGTCGAATGCGAAATTGGATAAAAATTGTTATTTTTCTTTGGATCTGTTTGCCTTTCGCTGGCATCGCTGACGAAAAATCTGATGACCATAGCAGATACGTCCAACATGTAGAGCAAGGGTTCGCCGCTATATTCCAAGGCGACAATCAGACGGCGATATCCGAATTTGAAGCCGCACTTGTGATCGAACCGGATCACTATGAAATCTTGCACTATCTCGGTATGGCGTACGACCAACAACAATTCTGGAACAAAGCCGCCGAAAGCTACCAGCGTTCTTTAGCACTAATGCCTGATAACGTTGAGGCACTTTATTCGCTCGGCGTTGTGTATTTTAAACTTGATAAGTGGGTGGACGCAGTACCCGTGTTAGAACGGGTTGTCGCACTTTCACCGCACCATGCACGCGGGTACGAAATCCTCGGCAAATCACTCGTAAAACTCCGACGGTATGCAGAAGCGGTACCCATCTTGACCAAAGCCGTTACACTCAAACCGCGGGCAGCAGGGACATATCAGGAACTCGGTACGGCTTACCTCAACATAAAAGAATACACGAAAGCGATAGAGAACTTCAAAAAGGCATTAGCATTCGGACCGGGACGTTATGCCGAACCACATCACGGACTCGGGACGGCGTATCTCCGCTTGGGCGAGCGCGAGAAAAGTAGAACCGAGATGCAGATTTATCAGCAGTTACAAAAGGAATTTGCCGAATATGAACGCCTCACGCGCCTCACGCGGGCAGAACCGGACAACATCGAAGCATGGACAGGCTTAGCCACGCTGTTGATGAACCAAAAGAACTATCCCCAAGCCGTCCAAGTCTTTCAGAAGTGCATCGAACTCGCACCGGACAACGCCAACTTTCATCACGGTTTAAGTCGAGCGTTTATGGCGCTCAACTACCCTAAGCACGCTGCGGAAGCCGCCGAAAAGGCTGTCCGACTCATGCCCAACGCATCGATTCTCTATAACACGCTTGGGAGTACCTACGCGATGCAAGGCAAACGACGAGACGCGCTTGCTGCATTCCAAAAAGCCATCGAACTCGATAGCGAGCAACCCTACTACCATCTTAACATTTCAAAATTATATCAGAGTTTTGGCAACCAAAAACTCGCGCAGGAACATTACCGCGCCTATGAACACCTTTTATCTCAGCAGAAATCGAAACAACAGTAATTATTTTCTTTTCATGGCACGATATCTGATACTTCTGCTGCTCAGCGTCTGCCCCGGTATTGCTGTATTCGCACAGGATGCGGAGAATATGATACGCATCCCTGCTGGCACCTTCACAATGGGGAGCGACAATCGCGCCGCTGATGAAAAACCGATGCATAAAGTCTATCTTGATACCTATTATATTAGTAAATATGAGGTGACAAACGCCGAGTACTACGAATTTTGGAAACAGCAAGCCGTTTCCGCACAAGGGGTTCCGCAACATACACCGGAGAACTTCACGCATCTCCCACAGATCGGAGACTGGCACGAACGGGCAAAGCGGTTCCCGAATCATCCTGTTGTCGGCGTTTCATGGCACGATGCCAATGCCTACGCTGCTTGGAAAGGCATGCGGCTCCCAACAGAGGCGGAGTGGGAGAAAGCGGCACGCGGCTACACGGATAGGGTGTGGCCCTGGGGCAATGCGATCGAATCCTACGCGAACACCGCCGCCAGTGATGACGGCTATAAGGGAGGGCTTGCACCCGTCGGAAGCTTTCCGAAAGGCAAGAGTTATTACGGCGTAATGGATATGGCGGGCAACGTCTGGGAATGGACTGCGGATTGGTACAGCGATGTCTATTACTGGCACAGTTCACAAGCCTTCACGAAACGTCCGAAGAAGAATCCGACAGGACCGACTGCCGGCAGTTGGCGCGTCATCCGGGGTGGTTCCTGGATTGATAAGATTAGCCGGTGCAGCACTACGTTTCGGTTTTATCTCTATCCAAACCTGAAAACCTCCTTTGTCGGCTTCCGATTGGCAAAGACCGCTGAAAAAACATCGAAATAGTCCGACACAATGCTAAAACATCAGCCTTCCAAACTATTGATCCTTCAATGCATTCTACTTCTCTCAGTTGCATTTATAAGCAATGCTGCCGCACAACCGCCTACCTTCGTAGATGTTACCGAAGCAGCAGGCATCCGCTTCAAACACAGCAACGGTAAAACCGAGCATAAGCACATCATTGAGACGATGGGTTCTGGTACTGTTTTTTTCGACTACGACACTGATGGTGATGTTGACCTCTATTTTGTTAACAGTGGTCATATTTCGCAAGCAGGGCAGAAGTCACAACAGGCACAACTCGGAAACGCACTCTATCGCAACGAAGGGGATGGACGTTTTACAGACGTTACCGAGATTTCCGGGACAGGGGATACAGGGTACGGGATGGCAGCCGCCGCAGGTGATATAGATAACGATGGTGATGCCGATCTCTACGTCGCAAACTTCGGACGGGACACGCTCTATCGAAATAATGGGGACGGCACCTTTACCGATGTCACTGAAGTATCCGGTATTGATAACAACCTCTGGGGTATCGCAGCCGTTTATCTCGATTTCGATATAGATGGGGATTTGGATATTTTCGTCGTCAACTACTTGATATACGAATTGTCGATGCCGGTCACAACTTTTAAAGGTATCATCGGTTACGGACATCCGCGCAGTTATGAAGGCACCGTCGATGTACTCTACCGAAACAACGGCGACGGCACCTTTACGAATATTGCGGCGGCAGCGGGCGTAACAAACCCGACTGAGGGCAGGGGCATGGCAGCTGTCGTCTGTGACTACGATAATGACGGGTTGCCTGATATTTACGTCACTAACGATACCAACCGCAACTTCTTGTATCATAACAACGGCGACGGCACGTTCACGGATGAAAGCCTGTTTATCGGTGTCGGTTATGACGAGAAAGGGGTCGCTGAAGGTTCTATGGGGGTGGACAGCGGTGATTACAACGGTGATGGATGGTTCGATTTCATTATCGCAAATTCGGAAAAGGCAACCCTCTATAAGAACGAGGAAGGACTGTTTTTTACCGACACGACCGCAGACAGCGGATTGGAACAACCCACACTCCCGTTTGTCGGTTTTAGTCCACTCTTTTTGGACTACGATAACGACGGACACCTCGATCTGTTCTGTGCAAATGGGCATCCGCAAGATGTCATCGAAATGTTAATGGACCATGAGACCTACGCGCAACGCGACCAGATGTTCCGAAACAGTGGCGATGGGACTTACGCGGATGTGTCAGAAACCGCTGGTGTTTACTTCACAGAGGCATTGGTAGGTCGGGCTGCTGCGACTGCTGATTACGATAACGATGGCGATACAGATATTGTCGTCATGAATTCTAACCAGCTAGCAGTTTTACTTCGGAACGACGGTGGAAACCAGAAAAATTGGTTGGGAATCAAACTCGTTGGCACCCGAAGTAACCGTGATGGCATTGGGGCGAAAGTTACAGTTGTCGCGGGGGATATAACACAGATAAGAGAGGTTAAGAGCGGTTCCAGTTACGCGTCGGGGAGCGATACTCGGTTGCTGTTCGGCTTAGACGCGTATCAGCAGGTTGAAAAGATTACAATTGTATGGCTAAGTGGTACGACGCAAGTGGTGGAAGATGTTCCTATCAATCAGATTTTGAGGATTGTGGAATCAGAGTAGTTCGGTCAGGCAGGTGTCAGATAAGAAAAAACCCGCATCCGATTTCGGACGCGGGTTTTTCGCTAACGAAAAAATTATTTACGTTTGAGGGCTGCCCACTGTGTCGTCAGTTTTCCTTTCGGTTCAACCGGTGTAAGGACATCTAAGAACACATTGTCCATCGTGGGTGCGATGAGAAGATCGGTGTCAGTCGGTTCCAAGCGGAGGTTGACGTAATCTGCACCGCCAGATTCACCGCATTTGTAGTGCAAGAAATTTTCGCCTTTCTTGAGTTGAATCTCAGTTGGCGTTGTCACAACCTGCGCGCCGCCTGTCCAAGCAGAGTTGTCATATACCTTTTCACCGTTAAGCCAGATTTGGGCGTGATCATCGTGTGCGGGATGCATGATCGTCGTCCGCTCTTCGGGTGAGATGATAGCAATAATCCCGTGCCATGTGATGTTTGAAGCATCACGGAAACCGTGGCTTGTGGACATATTGAGTTGATCTTCAACATTAAGGTCAACGATCGACCAAGTGAGTGTGCCGCCATTCTCGTCTAATATAACGAGGGCGGACCCTGTTTTCCCAGCACCGTCGCGCGTGGAAACGGAAGCATTTGAAATAATAGGGGTTCCGAAATCTGCGTTAGCCTCTTGGCTCCCTTCAAGTAGATAATCTTTTTCAGCAGAGGTGCCGAAGCCACCGGTTTCCGTTACCAGATCAAGTCCCCACCATTTTGCAATCCAATCACCCCCCGGTTGCCAATCTTGTGCGAGCACCATTGGCGACATCATAACAACACAGGCAAGTGTGATAAAGATTGTTAATTTTCTCATAGCTATGAAATCTCCTTCTTCAATATACACGAGGTTCCAGACTTTGAGCGAGAAGCGCGCTTCCCAAAGCCGCATTACCTCATCAGATTAACGTTCAGTGATAGCAGTACTGCAATGCAATCACGCATTTTTAAATACTGACGTTCCACTGGTAAACCGATACCAGTGTCGGTTTTTGTCAGCGGTGTCATTCTGCTTTTTACTTTCTATAGGGTAGTATACGTCACCCTGAGAAGTCGATCAGAATGCGTTATGGTAAATTATATCACTTTTTGAATATGAATTTCAAGAAAAAAGTGCAAAGCA
>JAJEGI010000158.1 GCA_022819945.1 Candidatus Poribacteria bacterium | reverse complement strand
CGGTTATGAAAATGCTAAAAAATGTCCATTGATAAATCCCCATTACGTGAAAAATACACCTTATTTTCAATACAAAATAGAATAAAATCGTCCATTAAATCGGTTTTTTATACGTATTTCGTATTGATGTTATTAGGTTTAGAGGAATTAGAAAACTTTTAGTCATGTAAAATATGTATGCATTTGTTTTCACGAAGTCAATGGCCATAGGGGTTAAAAATTGCATTTGCACTTATTTTTTCCATGAACCGATCAATTGTGAGAAATCCCAGTCTAATTAAGCGCCGCGCCTCGAACTTTGTGCAATGCAATACAGTTCCACATAATTATGTTATCACAATTATCGTGCCTTTACCGAGACAGGCTTTGGCCCCTTCGGACAGATGCCATTGTGGTGAATCTTGGGTAAAAGTATTTGGCGCGAATGCAAATGTGGCAAATAAAATGGTCAAAATTGAAAAAATGCGTTTTTCATTATTAGGTCTCTCCTCTTATTTTCGGATTAACATTTTCCGCGTGGCGGTAAAATCGTCTGCGGTGAGTGTGTAGAAATAGATACCACTCGCCACGGGTTCACCCAACGCGTTTCTGCCATCCCAATATGCCGCACGGCTACGAGATTCATAGATACCCACAGGTTGAGTACCCAACGCAAGTGTCCGGACTAATTTCCCATCTGCCGAATAGATGGATATAGTGATATCAGCAGATGCTGCCAGCTGATACGGGATCCACGTCTCTGGATTAAACGGGTTCGGATAGTTCGGCAACAGTGCCGTCTCTTTGGGTGTCAAGGCAACAAGGAGTTGTTCTAAGATGAGAATTCCACGTTGGAAAGTGGCATCTCCGGTGTTACGGCGTTTTGCTTCTGCAATCCAGTGCTGTAGGCTCGCCACAGTTGGCTGCGTATCAAAAGAGGGCCCAGCGGGTGTGGATGTCGCCTCCAATGCTGCTAAAACCAAAGTGACATCTTCATTATTGACTACGCCGTCCCCGTTGACATCCGTATCCGGCAGTACACCCGGTATAGGCGCCGCGCCGAAACTGGCAGCGACCAGTACCAAATCCTCTACATCAATGACACCGTCCGCGTTGACATCTTCTGCCATACGATCATCTGTCAATAGGGTGGTGGTAGCCTTAAACAGGACGTATCCTTTGAGCCCGTCAGCAGTTGCACGGATGGTGGTCGTGCCGGGTGTCCATCCGAGTCTGAGGGTTGCGCGTGCCTTGCCATCAGCATCGGTTTTGGTAGTTGTGGGACTCAGAATTCCACCTCCGGAGTGGATAGTAAAGGTGACAGGTACATCTCTCATGAGCTGGCCTCTTTCATTTTGGACCTCTACAACAAACGGAACGGCTAACGGGGTACCAGAGATACCTGTTTGCCCATCGCCGGAGATTTTCATGAGTGCTGGGTGAGCGATATTCTCAAAATTTACCTCAATTCCTTTCGCCTGCATGGCAGGGATGTGTGTGTTGATGGAGGTGTAACTCAGCGGGTTGCCCCAAACCAACAATTCTTTCAGATTTAACGCCACTAAGGGTGATACATCCGAGATAACATTGCGCTCAAGTGACAATTTCTCGAGTTGTGTAAGTCCTGATAGTGGGGTAATATCCGAGATCGGATTGTCCCGAAGCCACAAGAACTTCAGTTGTGTAAGTCCCGATAGCGGGGTAATATCTGAGATGGAATTGTCCCCAAGCAACAAGAACTCCAATTGTGTCAGTTCTGATAGTGCAATAATATCGGAGATAGCATTGCCCGTAAGCCACAATTCCTTCAGTTGTGTAAGTCCTGATAGCGGGGTAATATCTGAGGTGGAATTGTACGAAAAGTCCAATTTCTCGAGTTGTGTAAGCCCTGATAGTGGGGTAATATCTGAGATGGAATCGCTCCAAAGCCACAATTCTTTCAGTTGTGTAAGTCCTGATAGTGGGGTAATATCCGAGATCGGATTGTCCGAAAGCCGCAATGTCATCAGTTGCGTCAAGTTCGCCAGGGAGGATATATCAGAGAGGGAACAGCGGGATAGGTCCAGATCAGTCAATTGGTCTAACACTTCAAGCGGCGAAAAATTCGTTACTGTATTACTATTGACATAACCTACTTTCTCAAGATACTCCGAACCAAGGTCCAATTCTATAAGATTGTATGCATATTCAATACCTGTCAGATTTTGTATATTAGCATTTCGTGCCTCAAGTTTCGTTAGTTTTGACATATCCTCCGCGGTAAGCTGCGAATTGCGAGATATGCCGAGTGTATCCGTTATCTTCGCGTGTAAGTGCTCATCAGGAATATGCACAAAGGTATTTCCATCAATGGTTGTAATGGTGAAAATTAAGGGCTGTGGGACCTCTGGTACTGAAGTACGAACGGTATTCTCACCGGCTGTGGGCCCAAGCATTAGGGCGGCGCGGGCTGTACCGTTCCAATCTGTAACCGTTTCTGTTATAGACAGATGCCCGTTGGGGGTCGTGCCCGTGAAAGTGACCGGCACCTCCGAAAAACCAATCCCGTTTTCGTCCTGAACCGAGATCGTTACAATACTTGTGGAACCCGCTAATCCGCGCGTGCTTGATGATTTTTTAATAAGTTTTGTCGGGGTTCGCGTCTCGAAAGCGACCTCTACACCCTGTTGCTGGATAACAGGAATGGACGCGTAGAGGGAAGCATAGTCGAGTAGGTTTCCCTTTAGATGTAGCGTTTTTAGTTCTGTCAACGCCATAACTGGCACAATGTCTGATATTTTATTATTTTCAAGAGATAGTGTCTCTAATTGTTGAAGAAAACCGATAGCTGCAACATCCGTAATATCGTTATTGTCAATAGACAACGTTGTAAGTTGCGTAAGTGAGGCGAGCGGGTCCGCATCGACTATATTGTTATTATTAAGTGTTAGTGTTGTCAGATTATAAGCATATTGCAGCCCCTCAATTTCATTTATGCCAGCATTATCAGCGTTAAGCGTAGTCAAGGTCAACATCTCCCGGGATGTTATCTTAGCATTATTCGGTTTACCCAGTGTTTCCACAACCTTTAAGCGGAGGTTGGTATCAGGAAAAATGACAACTGAATTAAGTGAAATTGTAGTAATATCAAGTGGAAAAGTCTCAGACCGTATGAAGTCTCCCTGTTGATCAATCACGTAGAGGGAAACAGATTTATTGTTCGGTGTAAGATCGGTGATGATAAATTCAACGATGGCATTTTTACTTCCGTTTAATGATTTGCAGATTAGCAATTCATCGGATCCTTGTGCCAAGCCTGCAAGCGTTGGTGTCATAAGTTGTGCCTGATGGAGACCATCTGGGTCGCTTACCTTAAAACGAAGACCGATAGCATCGGGTAGAAATGGGAGAAACGGTGGAAGCATTTTAATTTCTGTAGGGTTACCTTTGTCCAGTAGACTGGAGTTGAAGGCGTGGTGGACATTCAACCATTCGGCGGCACACCTAGACAGTTGATCACGGATGGGATTAATCGAGTGATAAGACATGATGTGGGGGCCTCCACGGAAATCGTGTTGTAAACCCAAGGCATGCCCGAGTTCATGGGCTGTCACTTCAAAATCAAAACAATCACCGGAGGCGGGTATGAGTGCCATTCCGCCTACATGCCCTCTTGCTCCACCTTTGCCACATATTCGACTACCATCAAAGAATATTAGACCACCATCAAGAGCTTCACCACTAATATCTATGGCAGTGAGATAGATGTTTTTTGATGTGTCAAATCGTTCAAGAATTTCGCCCCATACATCCCATGTGTTAGATAAATTATTATAATGCCAATTTGTGAATTGTCCAACAACGTGATGCACAATGGCATTGCCGGTTGCATCTGTTTCAATTTGGAAAGTTTTTCTGCCGAATCCATGCATCTCCATCTGGTCGGCATAAAACTTCTGAACCCCTTTAATCAATGTATCCATCTTTTGGTTTATGTCTGGTTGGGTATGGCGGTCCCTGGGAAGGAAGTAGATGAGTCTTACTATAGGACGTTCTATAGGACGTTGCGCTTGGGCGAAACTTAACGGAAAAAAAGTAGATAAAACAACTAAGGTTAAAAAGAAGCATTTGACTTGCATGTTGAATGAAAATCTCCCTTAATGAAAAACACACCAGTAAAAAATAATTAAAATGAAATCCGTAAGCCTACCTATTCTACATTATCTAAGTCTATGATACACCGGAATCCAACGCTGTTGTGTACGCTTTCAGGCATAAGCCAGAAGCGGGCACTACTTCGGACACCGACTGAATTAACAATCCAAGAGCCACCGCGTAGTACTCGAATAGCTTCAACCGTTTCAAAGTTTTCGCTTATCTCTTTTGGTGTGTTTGCACCTGATAGCGGGTTTTCACCTTGAGAAATACCATAGAAATTTGCATCGTATGCGTCAAGACACCACTCCAAAACGTTACCTGCCATATCAAACAAACCGTAGCCATTTTCGGGGTAACTGCCGACAGGGGCAGTGTCTGTGTAACCGTCATCAACTTCGGGATCTGCCCACCAAAAATGTGTGAGGTGTTTGTCCGCAAAGTTACACTGCGTGCCGTCCGGAGGTGTGTTGCCCCACGGATAGTGCTGCCCCTCCAAGCCACCGCGTGCGGCGTACTCCCATTCGGCTTCAGTCGGTAGACGTTTACCTGCCCACTTCGCATACGCCATCGCGTCGTGCCAACTCACAAAAACAACTGGATACTTGTCGGCATAATACCCCGACTCAGGCTCGCGATGTCCTGTTTCTTGGACAAACCGTTTATACGCACTTACCGTTACCTCATGGGTGTCCATCAAGAAGGAATCTACAAAAACAGTATGAACGGGTTGTTCCTCTTCAGCAGCCATTTCTGAATCGCTTCCCATTTGAAATGCACCGCCATGGATCATTACCATACCCTCTGGGACACCTATATATTCCAGCGTTTGTGTCCCATCGTCCCAAGTCAGTTCCATGCTGAAATTACCCGGAGGGAAAGGACCTGTGATAGTGACCTGACGTTTGAGATCACTAACCGTTCCGGGGACCACAGTGAGGGTTTCTGGGGCGCGATTAAAAAAAATAGTAATAGATTCATCAAAGTGCAGTAGGCTACCGCTTTCTGGTATAGCAGATCTAAATTTCACAGGCTCCGGTTCTGTAATACCTTCATCCTCAGTATCTAAACCACAACTGACGGAAAGACCTATTATTATGCACGCGAAAACGTTTATGATTTTTTTCATGAAATATTACCTTCAAGCTGCAAAAATAGAGAAAGTATCACCTAACTGACAATAGGGCAGTTTTTTGAATTGAGAACTCGCGTCTTTAGGTAGTAGTCTGTCAACACTAAAATAACAGGTTGTTCGTCGTAGGGGCGAGGTAACCTCGCCCCTACGGATCAAACGATACTATCAATTTGAAGGCTTCCATAGTTCCGCACTATCTATTGGATTATGGATGCAAATTCTGATAGGTGCTGACTTCCTGACGATTTTGATGCCGAAATGTCAACACAACGTAGGTGCGAAAATTGTTTTCACACTTATCTTCTGAAAGACCTACTCACGAAACGTCGCGGAGATACTAAAACGGACGAGGTCTTCTGAATATTTTCGACCGTCATCATTCACCTGTTCCCATCTACCGAAGAGTGCTGAAGCATTCCAAGAGAAAACCTCGTCCTCACCCGACCCGATGCCCACAGTGAGTCCGCGAAGTTCTATGGGATCCGCGTCGTTTTCATCGACAAATGGAATCACGTCGCGAAATGCGCCTATGCGAACGGGATAGGCGGATCCGAGATACTCTAACCCCGCAGCAAAGTTATACCCGTCATCAATAATAGGTTGATTCCGAATATCCTGGCTCCATTGCAGCTCGGAAAACAGACGGGATTGGACTTCTAAAGCCAGAATCAAATCAGGAGACACCTTATATTCGGCTCCGATCCCCCACATCGCAGGTATCGTTAGCTCAATGTGATCTTGATCTCTCTCTGTGTCCAGGTCTCCATCTCGATAGGTTTTTATGATCGCTTCTCCCAATTCCCAATCAAATTCTGGGCGGTACATCAGACTAACAGCGAGTTGTCGTGTTACCTTAGCAAAAGCACCGATCCTTAGAAAGAGTGCGGACTGTTCTCTCTCGGACTCGAATTTTGAATGTTGATCTGGACTTTTACGTTCACTTGTGGTGATAATTGCCCCGAGCGTGCGGTTCAGCGTGGCTCCTAAGAAAAGCTCGTTTTGAAAATTAAGTGCGAAGCCTGGCGTGAGTGTGCTCAAACCACCGCGCGTTCTTCTGGTATAATCTGATGTAATGCGAACGTTTACCAACCTTTCTCTTGACTCCGACCACCTTTCCTCGCTCCGGACGGAAGTTGATTCAAATTTCACGCCTTCATTGCGCTGATAACCCAACCCGACCACAAGTTTCAAATCTGTATTACTTAACCGGTAGGGCACCGCCAACGCGATATAGGACCGGTTGGGGAAAACGGGATATTTCGCATCAGAGGCACGACCGCCTGCGGTGGCTATTTCATCCTTGATCGTCCCATACAAGAGTTTCCCACCGATCTGCATTTGTGCTCCGGAGGATGTTGCGAGGATCGCCGGGTTTGAAAAGATCGCGCTACTCCCACTCGGTGTCGTGATTGATGTTTTACCCATAGCGATGCTTCGATCATCAAATCCGGTCTCAATGAGTTCGCCGCTCGGCTCTAAGATACTAAAATCCTGAGCCATTGCGTTGCTAATAAAGACGAGGAAAATAATACACGAAAAAACGGATTGCAGTATTTTCATTGTTCTGAGTTACTCCTAACTTTTGATTGGTGTTTTCATGAGAGATGCCGTTCGTTTTTGGCGTTGAATTCAACTTTAGTTTGGCATCATTCTTGGCTTCCACTGCGTCTGCCTCCCCCAAGCCAGCAGGGTGGATAGGCCCCCTGCGAGGTTGCAGGTGCTTGCGTTTCTATCCAGCAGTTGCAGGTATGATACTTGATTGTCAGAAAAAAGCAATTGCTTTTCTTCCGAAGCAGAACGTCGCCATTGAGACGATTTTTGATGCCTCGTAGACGGCTTGTCGGGGCTTTTTCGAGTCCGTCAGCGTCATTCTACCCACGTTGTAAAGGTGATACTGAGTTCAGTTTCGTTACCGGCAGCGTCAGCGATTATGCCTGTTATGACATAGACTGTCTCGTTGCCGATCTCGTTGCCGGCAATCGGCGTAAGCGTCGCTCTGTTGCCATCAACTCTACCGACCCAACCGACATTTTCGCCATTTTCGGTCCGCAGTGCGATGTTTCCAACGACGGGTTCAGAGAAGGTAATTTCGATGCCGTCTTCGTTGAATACTGCGGGATCCAAATCTTCTTCGCCATCTTCAACGCTTCCGCCCGTAACAGTTGGTGCTGTATCGTCAATAAACCCATCATCATCGCGGGCAGCACCGACAATAAAACCATCATCGCGGGCAGGACCGAGAATAAAATCATCATTATCGCTTGCAGCATCAGCAATAGA
>JAJEGI010000020.1 GCA_022819945.1 Candidatus Poribacteria bacterium | reverse complement strand
TGCCGAATATGCTCTTGGTGTTCTTGGTAGAGCCGCATCTTCTGCTGGCACGGGTAGTTGCTCTTGTGGCTTCCGGGTATAACGATTAATCCACCGACTCCGGGTGGCACATCCGTCAATTGGAATGCGACAACAGTCAAGCCGTTGTGCATGCGTCCGTCCTGGAAAATATAGTATTGGTTCGGATCGAAGCCAGGACCGGAGGAGCCATGAAACGTATGCCCCTCTGCCCCCTTGTCCATTGAAAGCAGGAACATCTGATGATCCATTCGGAAGCCTTTTCCGAGTATCTCGTTGAGATGTGGAACAAGTGTCGGATGCGCGAGCATGTGCCGAAACGGAGTACACCACGGTTCTTCCCAGCTGAGCATACCCCCGAGTTCCCCTCTCCCCTGCTCACCTTTTAATTCCGGGGAGCCGCCATCGAGTGCCTGTTCGCGTGGACGGATGCGTCCTTGCTCACTATGTTTATCAATCGCTTCATTCGCTATTGCCACCTCTTCAGGTGTTAACACGTTCTTGACAACGAGGTAACCGTTCAGATCAAATAGATATTTTTCGTCAGCATTCATGTTCGATTTCCTCCACCTCATAAATAGTTGTCAGCTGTCGGCTGTCGGTCGTCAGTCACTCATGTAGCAGTTGTAATCGTTTGTGATGGTCACAAGGTTCTCTGGCTGATGGCTGACTACTGTTATACCGCGTAAGCGACGGAGCCGTCTTCACGCAGCGGTGTTGTGCCTGTATTCATCGGTTGGAAAGGGTTCTGCTCGATTAAACTATCATCAAGTTCAATGCCCAAGCCCGGTGCTTCAGGAATCGGAATATAGCCGCCTTCCCGTTGATACGCGACTTTATAGACAGCAAAGGCTTCGGATTCATCTCCCTTTGTGTATTCTTGGGTGATGAAGTTCGGGATACTCGTATCTAAGTGCAGCGATGCAGCAGTAATCAGTGGCCCGAGGAAGTTGTGTGTGACAACCGCGCTGTGATACGCTTCAGCGAGTGCCGCGATTTTCTTGCAGTGCGTTATGCCACCGGCGAGACCGACATCTGGACGCACATATTGGGGACCACCCGCCTCCAGGATCTCACGGAATTCCCAGATGCTTACATTGCGTTCACCGATAGCGAGAGGGGTTGTCATCCGTTTCGCTAATTCGCCTTGCGTAGTGATAGTATCTATCTGAATCGGGTCTTCAATAAAATAGAGGTTAAAGGGTGCTAAGGCGGATTCTAACACGATACTGTTCATCGGTGTCAGTTTCCGATGTACTTCGACAATCAAATCCAGATCAGGTCCACCGCCTTCTCGTGCTGCTGCGACGAGATCACGGGCGGTCTTAACGAGCCGATCGACTGCCATATCTTGGAAGTTTCCGACCAGCGGATCGAATTTGAGTGCTGTGAAACCTTCTTCGACTGCTGCTTTTGCGGCTTCATACATCGTTTCTGGGGTGCCGCCACCACCGAGGAGGTGCAATCGGATCTTATCACGGCAATTTCCGCCTAACAGTTCCCAGATGGGTACACCGAAATGTTTGCCCTTGATGTCCCACAATGCGATGTCTACCGCACTGATCGCACCGCTCAGGGCAGTACCACGAAACGGCCCCATGCGATAAAGATGTTGCCAGTGATGCTCAATCCGTAACGGATTCTGTCCGATGAGATATTTCTCAAACGTTCTTATGATTTGATCAACGGCTTCTGGGTAGCCCCAGCAGGCCGTTTGCCCCACACCGCTGATACCCGTGTCTGTATGAATCCGGATCACGTAGCCGTTCCGAATAAAAAACGACTCAATTTTATCAATCTTCATATAGCCCCCGTTTTTTAGTGACAGGTTTTGGGAACCTGCAAGTTACGCCCAAAAGTGGTTTCTATCTCGATCTGTTGTATTGTACCATAGGCATACGAATTTGACAACAGACTTTTCTATAGTGCCCAGGACCATTCAATTGTCCTGAATTATGCTTGTAGGAGGGGGTTGTAACCCCGATTTATGTGGATAGCCGCGCGTATCCATTCCCAATAATGTAGCCAGAAAACCGAAAACTGAATGGTTCTTGATGTAGAATACTTTTTACTTGACAGAATTTACATTGTAGTGATACTATATTAAAGGTTATTTTCAGAAATGGGAGAAATTCCTGATATATGCCAAAACGGAGAAGAAAGCCCAAGAACACAACAGCCTCGGACGTGAGCGGCGAAGATGATGTCGTGCTGCGTGAGACAACACCTTTGCAACTACGCTATTACGGCGATGCTGTCCTTCGTAAGAGAGCCGAAGCGGTTTTAGAGGTAACGGCGGCAGAGCGTCAGCTTGCGGAACAGATGTTAGAGACGTTGTACGCTACGGGCAACGGTATCGGGCTTGCTGCAACACAAGTCGGTATTTTGAAGAGACTCATCATCGTTGACATAGGTGAAGAAGACGATGAAACTTATGAACCTTTGGTGCTGTTTAATCCGGAACTTATCGGCTTTGACGGAGAAATTGTTGTTGAGGAAGGCTGCCTGAGTATCCCTGATGTGACGGCGGAGGTGAAACGTCCAGAGAGAATTGTTGTTGACGGGATTAATCTCCAGAACGAATCTGTACGTATTGAAGCCGATGGTTTGCTGGCGCGTGTGCTGCAACATGAAATAGATCATCTCAACGGTGTGCTTTTTATTGACCGGATCAATGGATTAAAGCGACAGTTGCTGAAAGAAGAGTTGCTAAAAATACAACAGGCGGAGCGGCCTTATTAATATCAGGACTTATGGATTTTTCTATGATAACAGATGTATTACGTACTGCTGGCGGGGTTTGAAACCCCGCCAGCAAGTGGGGCTGCGTAAGTCCTAAATATATTGAAATCTGCGTGTTATATGCGGAGGCTTTTTCGGCGTAACTTGTCCGCCGAAACTTGCTATTCAGAAGTATGTTAAAACAGAACCTTGAGCCTATTCTACAGACGAAACTTGACCAACTCTATGCGTGCTTGCGTGATTATGAAAAAGTGATCGTCGCTTTTTCTGGTGGTGTTGATAGCACGTTCCTCGCAGAGGCGGCACAACACGCTTTAGGCGATAATGCGCTTGCGGTCACTGCCATTTCCGATTCCTATCCGATCCGAGAGATGCGAGCAGCACAGGATATCGCTAAACAGATCGGGATCCGATTTGAGACGGTTCACACCCAAGAATTAGACCTTGAGGGTTACGCAAGCAATCCAACCAATCGGTGCTTTTTCTGTAAGACAGAGTTGTTTGATAAGTTACGTCCTATTGCTGACAAATATGACGTAGGCACGATCGTCTACGGCGCGATCCCAGACGATGTCGGTGATCATCGCCCCGGCATGGATGCCGCAAAGCAGATGGGTATCCAAGCCCCTTTGATTGATGTCAACTTGACGAAGGTAGAGATTCGAGAGATTTCAAAGGCGTGGGAGCTTCCGACTTGGGATAAACCCGCGTTCGCTTGCCTCTCCTCACGGTTTCCTTACGGTATGCGGATTACCCGTGAGTTACTGCGGCAGGTGGATGCCGCCGAGCAATTTCTTTACGATTTAGGGATTCGGCAGTTCCGTGTCCGGCACCACGGTGCACTCGCACGAATTGAGTTGGAGGCGCAGGAGATTTCGAGATTGCTTTCAAAATCCGTGCGAAACGACATCAGTACACACTTTAAAACACTCGGATATACATACATCACGCTTGACTTACAGGGGTATCGTTCGGGGAGTTTAAACGAGGGGGTTATGACTGCTTAACTAACATCAAAAACCTATCATTAGTGCATTAGTATCGGGGACACAGAGATGGATTATCTGAAGTATGAACTCGAAGCTATCATGGGGCTTATAGCGATGTATCCGGTACACATCATGACGTTTGTGGGATGTGTTTTGCTTTTTTTTCATGTCTTACCGAGACGGAAGAGGAAACGCAATTTATTGTCTACTTTGACGGGATTGCCTTCTGAGAGGAAAGTTTTGACACAACACGAAAAGTCTCTTCTTTCTGAAAAAATTCGGGACAGTGGTACCGAGAATTTAAAAAAAAGTTTTACCGCTCGTGTTAGCAGCAGGTACACGAAATACATGATATTCGCGCCAAGCGGCTTTATTGTAATCGTTCTCCTCTGGGGTTTCTCTGTGAGCGGCTTGATTGCGCTAACTGTCCTGTTTCTGGGGTTAGGTTTAGGAGCAATAGTGGCTGATAGAAGATAATCAAACATAATAGAAATTTGATACATTCAACCGACGAACACTATCATTCATTAGGGTAGATTTCTTCACTTGAAAGGGATAGGACGCTTGCCTGCACTGGTATCTTGTTTCTGCCTGCTTGTCCAATCTATCGGGAATAGGATGTAGCACAATGAAAACTATTTGTGAGATCTTTATCAGCAGCGATGCTTCATACGCCAGACCGAGTCGCCTTGATCCACCGTCCCTTCCTTATACGGATATACTCATTGGTGTACTTGTTTTAATAGGGGTTGTCAGTTTTGTCGTGCTGTTTCGATTTTTGTACAGGAAGTGGAAAAGCCAACGTTATAATCATATACCTTCAGGGTCAACAGTTTCTCTGAAGAAGAACTTAACACAACATGAAAGACGAGCACTTGCACAAAAAATTCAGGAGACCCGAACAGGTAATCTCAAGAAAAGTTTCGCAGGCGCAAATAGTTCCAAGGGTATGATATTTGCTACAATTGGATTGATTCTGATAGTTTTACTCTGGCTTCTGCATGCTATATCGCAAAGATTTGATCCATACTAAAGTGCCTGTGAAATAAAGTTAACTATGTCCAACCAACAAACGCAACCACTGATCGGCGTAGATGCCTTCAGTTGGAAGAAGTGGGATGCTTGTACGCACTGCGGACTTTGCTTACCCACCTGTCCGACGTATCGAGAATTAGGTTTAGAAACGGATTCACCACGCGGTAGGCTCTACCTCATGGGGAGTGCCTTCAAAGCGGAGGATGCCACCCCGCTCAGTGAGGAATGGTCAGAATACATCTACCGGTGTTTAGACTGCCGTGCCTGCGAAACCGCTTGTCCTTCCGGGGTCCATTTTGGAGAGCTGCTTGAACAGGCACGGGCTATCTACGAACAGAATGCTCCGCGTTCCGCTGCTTATCGATTCTGGACGCACCTCGTCTTCAAACAAATTCTGCCCAATAAAGAACGGTTGGACCTGATTTTTGAGTTGATGTGGCTCTATCAACGGCTCGGTATCCGATGGCTTGTCCAGAAAACAGGTATCTTGAAACTAATGGGGCAGCTTGGGCAGATGGAATCGTTGCTGCCGAAGATCCCACCGCCACAATTGAAATATACAATACGGGACATTACACCCGCTGTCGGTGATACCCGGTATCGCGTCGGATTCATACCGGGGTGCATCATGAACCAAGTCTTCACGGAGACGAATGTTGCGACTATCCGAGTCTTAGCAGAGAACGGTTGCGAAGTCGTTACGCCCCGAAAGCAGACCTGCTGTGGCGCGTTACACCTTCATAACGGTGTACGAGATATTGCTTCGACACTTGCCAAGCAGAACATTGATGCGTTTGAAGCAGAGAATTTAGACGCTATCATTATTAATTCTGCTGGTTGTGGTGCAACGCTGAAAGAATATGAGGCACTCCTCGAAAACGATGCTGCTTACGCAGAGAAGGCGGAACACTTCAGTCATAAAATGTGTGACATCAGCGAATTCTTAGCCGAAATTGAGATGATACCGCCGACCGGAGCAATCGAAAAGCGTGTTACTTATGATGAACCGTGCCATCTCCTTCACGGCCAAAGCGTAAAGGAGCAGCCGCGTAAAGTACTTCAGTCGATACCGGGACTTGAGTTGATTGAGTTAACTGAATCCGAATGGTGCTGTGGGAGCGCGGGTATCTATAACATCACACAGCCGGAACTTTCGCAAGAGATTCTGGAACGTAAAATGGTGCATATCGCTGAAACGGACGCGGACATCGTTGCGACGGGAAATCCGGGTTGTCTACTCCAGATTCAACTCGGCATTCAGAAACACGGTTTGCAGATGAAAGCGATGCATCCTATTAATCTTTTAGACTATGCCTATCGCGGCATCGCCCCGGAGGCGTTTATGCCTGAGCAGTAGCTCAAAAAGTATTCTATGTAAAAGAACGCCAATATAAGTTGTTTTGTGTTAAAATTAGCCGCGAAAACGTAGCCTGCATTCTCACTGCGAAGCAGGCGCGGGCGGATATACGGAAGAGACGCTTCAAACTTCAAATTTACCTGACCGAACTGCAAAGTAATTTAAAAAGAATGTTTTTATCAGATAGAGATATTGTTGAGTATATGAACAAGGGGAAAATTAGAATCTCCCCAACACCCGACTTGGAAACACAACTCGGTAGTTGCTCCATCGACTTCAGGTTGAGCAATACCTTTCGTGTGTTTGAGCATAGCAAGTATCCGTATATTGATTTGGGGGCAGAGATTGATGCCGATGACTTAATGCGGCGGGTTGATGTCCGTGATGGTGATGCCTTCACGATGCAACCGGGTGAGTTTGTCTTGGCGGCAACGCAGGAGAAACTTGAGTTGGCAGACGATGTGATGGCACGACTCGAAGGCAGAAGTAGTTTGGGAAGGCTCGGCATTATTGTTCACAGCACTGCCGGGCTCTTTGATCCGGGTTGGATCGGTATTCCGACCTTGGAGTTAGGAAATCTTGGTCGTATGCCGGTTAAATTATATCCCGGTATGCGAATTTGTGCGTTTACCTTTGCGCAGCTTTCTTCGCCAGCACGGGTGCCGTATCAACTCAAGCCTGCGAACAAATATGCGGGGCAGGATGGCCCTGAGACGAGTCGGTTTGCCAAAGACGTTGAGTTTTCAGAGGAGTGATCTCCGGGTCGCGATTTTCAGTAGATATGCGGTGCTATGCGCAAAAAACGTGCAATGCTATGCCTAATAATTTGGCAAAATCTCGCAGTTTTTAATATCGGGCGTGGAGAAAATATCGGAGCAGCAGACCGTTTCACGCCGACTTTCCATCTTTGGTCGCTGTAATTTCGTGATTTTACACGAGAATTTACCTTTTTTCGTTAATTGATGCGTTGCTGTTTTCAATCACCGTTGATTGGCATAAATTTTGCTTACCTATTGGGTAAGACACTCGTCAAGTGGTATGAGTTGCGCATTCAATTGACGAATCAAGGACATTTTTCTGAGTTATTGAAACGGGATTTTAGGGGAATCATCGGACTTTCCTGACGCGTTTCCTTATGCCGTTTTATCAGATTATAGTCTCGGTCTCTGGATCGAGGAAGTTTTGATAGCAAGTTTCGGCGGACAAGTTATGCCGAAAAAGTTCGGCTTAGCAAGCTACGCCGAAATAGGAGGATATGTGAATGACACCAAGTGAGGTGGTTGCACTTGCAAAAGAGAATGATGTAAAAATCATTGACCTCAAATTCATGGATCTGCCGGGTATGTGGCAACATTTTTCCCTGATGGCAGAAGAGTTGAGCGAAGACCTCTTTGAAGAGGGGTGCGGTTTTGATGGCTCAAGTATCCGTGGTTTCCAGGCGATTAACGAGAGCGATATGTTGCTTTTTCCCGATCCAACAACGGCTCTCATTGACCCGGTCTGCAAGGTGCCGACACTGAGTATTACGTGTAACATCAAAGATCCGATCACGTTGGAAAATTATACGCGCGATGTCCGGCATATTGCACAGAAGGCAGAAGCGTATTTACAATCCACAGGCATCGCAGATATAAGTTACTGGGGACCTGAGGCGGAATTCTATCTCCTCAACGATATCCGCTATGGGCAGAACCAACATTCCGGTTTCTATTCTGTTGACTCCGTTGAGGGAAGTTGGAACTCAGGACGCGATGAGGGTCCGAACCTCGGTTATAAACCGCGTTACAAAGAAGGTTACTTCCCAGTACCGCCTTCAGATACGCTTCAAGATCTGCGTTCCGAGATCTGCCTTAAGCTCATGGAAGCTGGTGTTGATGTGGAAGTTCATCACCACGAGGTCGGAACTGCAGGGCAAGGCGAGATTGACATCCGCTATGGTGAGTTGACCACGACTGGTGATAAGATTGCGTTGTATAAGTACATCATCAAAAATATGGCGCGTGAGAACAACCTTGTCGCGACCTTCATGCCGAAACCACTTTTCCAAGATAACGGTTCCGGGATGCACGTCCACCAGAGTCTCTGGAAAGACGGCAAGAACATCTTCTACGATCCACAGGGATATTCGCTTCTCAGTGAGGACGCGCTCTATTACATCGGTGGTTTGCTGACGCATGCCCGTTCGCTCTGTGCAATCATCGCTCCGACAACTAATTCTTACAAACGTTTGGTCCCAGGCTATGAAGCCCCTGTGAACATCGCCTACTCGCAACGGAACCGTAGTGCGTGTGTCCGTATTCCTGTCTACTCAAAGAGTGAGAAGGCGAAACGGGTTGAATTCCGGACACCGGATCCGTCTTGTAATCCTTACCTCGCCTTCAGCGCGCTGCTCATGGCAGGACTTGACGGAATACAGAACCGTATCCATCCGGGTGACCCGCTCGACAAAGACCTTTACGATCTCGAGCCGGAAGAACTTGCGGACATCGAATCTACGCCAGTATCTCTCGGAGATTCCCTTGATGCTTTAGAGGAAGACCACGAATATCTCCTTAAAGGCGATGTCTTCACCCAAGATGTTTTAGATGTCTGGATTGACTATAAACGTGAAAATGAGGTCGATGCGATCAACATGCGACCGCATCCGTATGAATTTTTCCTCTATCACGATATTTAGGTCGCGTGAGCGAGGTCGTGAAAACGTTCTGTAGGGCGGATTCTCGCATCCGCCCTTGTAAACCTTGAGGGCAAAGATTGTAAGCCCTGATTGAACGGCAGAAGCTGCCATACAACTGTATTCACTTTTTTAGCAAGGAGAATCGCATGAAAAAGTTAGAATGTATTATCCGCCCCTTCAAATTGGAGGAGGTCAAAGAGGCACTTAGCAGTGTGGGTGTTCGGGGCATGACAGTCAGCGAAGTTCGTGGATTCGGGCGTAGCCGTGGACATACTGAACTGTACCGCGGAAGCGACTCCACCATCGAATTTGTCCCGAAATTAAAGATTGAGATTGTTGTCGCGGAAGAAAATGTTGACAAAGTCGTCGAAGCCGTGCAACAGGCTGCCGCTACTGGCAAAATCGGTGATGGGAAAATCTTTGTGTTACCCATCGACGAAACGATCCGCATCCGTACAGGCGAAAGAGGGCCTGCCGCTGTCTAATTTTCTATTCTATCTTCCCCTTGAGACGGGTTCCCGTGCCCGTCTCTTTCTTTTTTTAGATATAATTTCCCTGCTTCACACACATCCGCACTAATTCAACAACGAAGCCACGAGGGTCTCCATCGCTGGCACCGTTCCAACAGCCGGAAGTGAGGACTTCGCTGCCCATGTTTCGTATCCGCCTTCCTCTGTCAATGCCTTGTCCGTGCAAATATAACCGATATATCCGTTCGCCAAACTGACGAGGAATGTCGGAGTCGCGTCGGATGCGGCTTTAATATTCATCCCTGTTTCAACGAAAACCTCTCCGGGTAGTGCCACAATCGCTGCTTCACCAAGCCGTATCACCTGAACAGGGGCAGTCATTTCCGCTGGAAGTTGTGCCAAGCGTTGACACTCACGCGCGTAGACATCAACCAGTGCTGTTGGTATCGGTTGCCCAACGACCCAGCTAAACGGACCCGTTTCGTATGCATCATAAGTTCCTTGTGGCACGGACAGCACCTGTTCGGCAACTTTAAGGTCTTCGTCGGTAATCCGTTTGCGTTGGAACGTCAGTGTAGCGAGGGATCCGCTGAGATCAAGCGTGTCGTGCATCTCCATGAACTGCATCTCGGTGATAAAATGTCCCGCGAGGACGTTCGCCATTTTCACTGCTTGTCGGTGTCCGCTCGCTGTCCATTTCGTCCGTCCACTGAAATCGGTATTGTTGATCTGTCCGGATGCGGCGTTCCAGAGGAGCGAAATACACGTATCTCCGAGATAGTGTCGCATAAGTTTATCAAAGTGTCCAAAATAGTCGGCGGAGAGAGCACTGCCGTTGTCTGTGCCGATGTAGTGGAGCGAAAAGTTGGCAACAGCCGAAAGCGGGGTGCCGTCATCGGCTTCAACGAACATCATCGCCACCTCTGGATCGATCGTGCCGGTCGGTTTCACAAGATCTGGATTATTGACACCGGGATTAAAACGGACGGTCCCGTCTTTCATGTGCCACCGTCGATTGAAGGTGATGCGGTCTTCATTAACACTGGAAAATCCTACGCGCGCTGGCTGGAGTCGCCATACGGCGAGTTCAACCGCATCGGCGATTTTCAGTGGCACCCACTCGGTATAATCGGTGTCCTCGTCCACACCGAGCAGGTCAGCGACTGCGACAGCGGTGTGTGTATGTGTCGCGTTCACCATAACGTGTGCTGCCGGGATGTCGCATCGCTCAGCGATACGCGCTTTGGCTGCGTCTGCTACCTTCTCTGGTATAGCGATGAGATCGCACGTGACGATTGCGATGCGTGTGGTGCCGTTATCAATGACGACGGCTTTTGCAAAGAGTTCGTCGTCAACATTTTCAGCGTATCTGGGTCGGAACCCACCTGGGATTCTTGTGTTGAGGGGTGGTGTTATGTTCGCGGTTGCGCTGCCTGCTTTGAGGGTTGTTTGCATTGTTCAGTCTCCTTAATGCGAAATTTCAGAAGAATTGAGACTTATCTCACAGGTAAGGTCGCCTTGTAGACGAAATGGAATGTGCACGCCTGTTTGTGTGAGATAGAGTGCTTCCGGCGTGATACTATCTACAGTGCCGTGTAGGAGAACATGCGAACCGATTGCGCGTTCTGCAATGGCATCTGATAGCTTTTCGTGGAGCGCACTAAGCCGATCTTCTAAAGGAAAGGCGAGTTTTTCTTCAACCTTTGTTCGAAGATTCGGGAAAAAGCCTTCACCCGAGACTTCAGCGATATCTATCAGTAGATTTTGCGTTGTTAACGTGTAGTCGAATTCGGTAACAGAGATGGACCTTGTATCAACATCATACCTCGGTGTCCCGAGAAGGTAAAGTTGTCCCTTCGCACCTAACGTGGGTAGGCTGAACCTGAGTCCAGCAACAAGTTGAGAGCCGCTACCGTAGAGCATCAGATTTTCAATGCGTGTATTTATCCCTTTGAGTTTATGTGTTTTTTCGACATAGGGCTTGGCGAAGTTTTCAATAGCGGTGTAGGTTACTTCTATAGGGGCGATGATGTGATAACCCGATTCAAGAGTATTCACGAAGCGGATATCTGGCAAACCGATACGTTGTGCTGCGGGGGACACCGAGTTGGCAGACGTACCTCCGATATTGGCATGGATATAGGTTTTGATGCCGAAACTGAGCGAAAATATTTTCCCGTCGCTGGATAGTCTTTGTGCAAGGATTTCCAAAGGTTCCATAACAAGTACGATTGGCGGATCTTGGTTGAGGGCTATGGGTTCATGAAGCCTTGTCCATAATCCAGCAACACGGGTTTTGATGTCTATGTTGGCAATATATTTGACCATGACATCTTCTAATTTCGGGAGTACCTTGTCCCTAACTAATTTCGTAAGAATTCGGCGAATTGAGATTGTAAGCCCCAAGATCTCAAGTTCCGCTTTCTGAATATAAATATCAGAAGTTATGTTCGCGGTAATATGCCAGTCAGGATTCAACGTTGGCTTGAGGGTTAGCAATGCCGTTGCTTTCCCTTCAATATTTTCTCGTTTGCGAATGACCTTCCCCAAGATACTTTTGGAAACTTCTGCCCATCCGTTGAATTGCAACGGAATGCTTACCGATACGGTTCCATCTGATACACTCGTCATTGTGAGGGGACCGGGATCAAGTTTGATGAAAGATTCAATCGCACCATCTTTCCGTTGAATGGGTTTATTCAGATAGTTTCTGAGTGCTGATTCTGCTAAGACTTTGACATCCTGTATGGGTAAGTCTGCCTTTACAGCAATAATTGATGGGATCGGTGTCGGCAATAGGATGTTTGTAACTTCTCGCGGTGGTGCCGGAGCTTCAACGGTGAGGTCCGAACCGCGTGGTATGATGAAGAATAATGTAAAGAGGATCAACACAATGCTGATGGCAACTACACCGACAATTATTTTTCGCTGTTTTGTCATGCCTGTAACCTTGGAATACCGCTTGAGATTTTATGTTCTCGGTCAATACGAAATGGGTGAATGTCAAAATCGGTTTCGCCGTTTCGTGCGAGTTCGCTCATGATACGTCCGACGAGGGCACAAAATTTAAAGCCGTGTCCTGAGAAACCTGCGGCGATCAACACATCTGAACAGTGTGGGTGTGTGTCGATAATAAAGTCTTCATCTGGCGTTTCAGTGTAGAGACAGACTTCGGTATGCTTGGCTGTTCCAAGTTCTGGAAGCCGCTTTTGCACGTAAGCATCTATATGCGCGATGTAATCGGCATCCGGTGTGCGGTCCGGTGTATCGGGGGAGATAATTTGTCCTCTTCCGTGGCGGGCAATTTTTAATCCGCCGCCCGTATTAAAAGAGCCAAAAACGGGAATACCATAGATGAATTCGCCATCAGGCGTTGATTCCGTGAAAACTGGGAACCGGTCAGGCTGGAAACGTTTGCTGTCTGTGGGCTGATAGTAGCACACCTGTTGTTTTGTAACTGTGAGCGGAAGATTCAGTTCTGCAAGAAGTTTTCCTGTCCATGCCCCGGCTGTCACAATAACTTTTCTTCCCTGAAACTGGCTGTTTTCGGTCCGAACGGTTGGGATGTCTGTCTGCCAATCGATGTTGGTTATAGAGGTTTCCGCTCGGACTGTTGCCCCGTGTTGTTCTGCCAGTTGCAAGTGGGTGGAGACGCATTCGGCGGCACGGAGAAAGCCGGTGTCTTTCTGCCAGAGGATCTCCATACCGTCCGTTGATCGGAATTGTGGAAAACGTTCTGCTAACTGTGTTGCATCCCACCACTCGGATTCAACACCTGCGGCATCTAAACTTTGCCGTGCAGCGCGTCCGTATGGGTTTCCCTTCGCGCCGATACCGACACTTCCTGTGATGAACAGCAGCGATTTCCCCGATACCGATTCAAGGTCGCGCCATTCAGCGTAGGCGGTTTTCATCAGTTCGGTGTAAAAAGGCTTATCATAGAAGAAACGGATGATGCGGGTTGCCCCGTGTGAGCTACCGAAGGTATGCCCGCGTTGGAACTGTTCTAAAACGAGCACGTTAGCACCCGATTTAGCGAGATGATATGCAGTCGCACTCCCCATCCCGCCAGCACCGATGACGATTACATCGTAGATGTGTGAGTTCATTTTTTTTACTTACGACTATCCGTTGAGTGGGAATGGGTTCGGCACGGTGGTAAAATTTTGGTGCCGGTCTTTGCCACGCAGTAGGATCGGTTTCCACGGACGTTTCAGCGAATTATCCTCTGCCTGCCTCACTGTTGGCGGAATGTATCGGATTGTCAATCCGCATCGCCTGCGCGTAGAGTGATTCGGTAGACTCCCATGGATTATCTGACCGTGATGGATAGACATCTCACCCGCCTTTAAGACAAGATCGACGGCAGTCTCTGCTTCCGGTTCGGTGACCGGAACTTCCTGATTGATACTCAACAGATTGCCTTCCTGTTCTGATGTTCCGTGTTCTTGTATGCCGCGCTGATGGCTTCCAGGGATTACCTGCATGCAGCCGTTGCCTGTGTCGCTATCATCTATAGCATACCAAGCGGTAACTGCATCTGGTGGCTCAAGTCCCCAGTAGGTTACGTCTTGGTGCCATGCGACGAATTTTTCACGGGGTCCGTATTTACAGAAGAAGTGCGTGGCTAACAGCATCACATCCGGTCCGATGAGTGCTTCAATGACATCAATGATTTTGGGGTGGGTTGCAAGGTCCCAAATAAATTTATAATCGAAGTGCCAATCAATGAGACCGATTTCACATTTCTCTGCCCCGACCTCGGCTTCTAACGCATCGTATTCTTTACGAAAGTGTAAAGCTTCGGCACTTTCAGAAATGTGGATGCCGGTCAGGAATCCGTCTTTTCGGTAATTTTCAAGGAGTCGTCCATTTGTCGTTTCCATTTTTTAATATTCCTTGCGATTCGGTCAGTGGGTTGGGACATTCATGTCTTAGGAAAGTTCTGGAAGTTTGCACTGTCGAAACCATTGTGAATCTTCCGGTGGTGATTCGTCTGGATCTTTCATCGTCTCAAAGGTCTTCAAGGCAGGGGATACGGTTTCTGTCCATATCTGTTCGACTTCCTCAAAAGTTACAGGTTGACGTTCAGCAATATTTTGTTGTGCGTAAGCCTCCAATAATTCCTGCATCTTTTTCCCGAGCCATGCGATTTCGTCGTTCACCATACGCTCGCCGATGCGCCTGTCGGAGTCGGGCGCGTTTGTTCCCATGGCAAAGTGCGGGCCTTCCGCATCTACTGCGGGCATCCGCGACATGTCAACACACTCAGGTTCTAATGCCCAGAGGAGTGAAGTTTCGACTCTACCAGCATGGTCGCCGCCGTTGCCTTGATGATCGAACCCGGGTGTATTTGCTTCAAAGTCGGGAAGTCCGTAGAGTTGCATGGCGAAATGCGGTTGGATTAGGGATAGAAGGGTCTTGAGGTCTTGCCAATTGGGTCCGTAGTGTCCTGTGAGGAAGATAGCGGCGTGGAATCCGAGTGCATCGGCAGCACGGACGTGATAGCAGACGTTTTTGAAATGTTGCCACGCTGGCATTGCTGTCAGCCAGCTGCGTACTTCGCCGACGTTCCGATATGCCCAGTTCGCATACATGCCGTGTTCGTGGATATGCCAATAGTCGGGTGGCGCGACGATGCCGCCGTGCGTATGTGCGGCACGGCAAGCGATTCCGTGTGCTTTGAGTGCGTCGAGTCCTACCGTATTTTGGGGGCCATGCGGTTCACAGAGTCCGTAGGTAAAATAGACGGCGGGACATTCGTTGAATGCTGCTTCTAATTCGTCAGGGAACATCCGTTCCCAGCGTACCTCTTTTCGCATTATCCTCCTCCTCAAATGGACGAGTTAACTCTGAAGTATGTTTCATAGATACGATTGTATTCGATTTAATTCGTTCAATTCACGCTACTCTTTCCAATCTCGGAAAACAACGCCACATTTTGGACATTGTGTTGACCATCCTATTTGTCGCTGTCCGCAATTCGGACAGACGTATCTAACACCGCGGTGGTAAGCATAAATCCAAATTGCTACCACAATAGCAAATAGTATAATGAGTTCGATCAACCTTTTCTCCTTGATTTCTCTTCAGGAAATTCGCAATGAGAGATAAACGGTTTTTGTGATAACCGAGGTCGTATTTTACACACTCGCTGATCAATGGATACGAGGCTCCAATCTAAGATGTGGCTTGCTGATTTCCCATATTTAATGTCTGACAAATCTTTTTGGCACCGGCGAGGCGGGGTTGTAGTTCAAACGCCATTTTCAGAACGATGCGTGCTTCTGGAAGCTGATCGATTTCAACATAGAATTCAGCGATTTTTTTGTACATCCATGCCGTCTCTCGTTTCGGGAGTTTTAGTGCACGGATCTTCGTCAACGGAATGTGGCACCTTTGGTCGTAACCTTCAACGCTAAAGTGGTAAAGATAGATAAATTTGAGGCGTTCTTTGACTTCTCGGATAAAGTGTTTGAAACAGGGACGTTTTGATTCAGCGGACAGCAGGGATTCGTAAAGCAGCATTGCTTGTTCGATTTTTCGGTGTCTTTCAAGGGCAGAAGACGCGTCTCCGTTAGAAAATCCGAGTTTCTGGTATGCTTCGGCGAGGAGGAATTCGCAGTCTCGACTCTCTTCGTAACTCAGGAAATCATCGATGCGCCACTTTTTCCCTGCTGCTTCGGAGTGGTAGCACAACTGCTCATACATAGAAACGCCGGTTTCGTAGTTTTGACGGAGTAGTGCGTGCAACAGCAATTCTAACTTAGCATAGTTCTGGTCAAGCCTATTCAGTCTGTCGAAGTACGCTTCTTGCGATTTCTGCTGTCGCTCAATTGTCTGTAATGTCCGATCGTAATCAGATTTCTGTTTTTTATCCTGGAGTGTGTTATAGGCATTACAGATTTCGCGGAACATCTTTTCTGCAAAAGCGGTCCGCTCCGGATTTTTATCGGGGTGGTAGCGTTTTGCGAGTTTCCGAAATGCTCCCTGTATCTCGCGAGCGGTAGCATCCCGCTCAATTTCTAAGATTTGATAGTAATCTGGAATTTGCATTGTGAATACGACGTTTTTGATAGATACGGTATTATAATTCCACAGATTCCAGAATTTGTCAAGAAGAAATTTGGGGCGTGAAGTTCGGAGATATTGAAGTAAATGGTGTAGGTGTAAGAATGTTTGTCCTTCTCAATAAACGGATGGGATCCGGGTTTATAGAGTTTCGCGTAGGAAGCGTGCGGTGTGGGATTCTTGAACCTTTGCGACCGCTTCGGGTGTGCCCATCGCAACGACTTCTCCGCCACGTTTGCTGCCCTCGGGTCCCAAGTCGATGATCCAGTCTGCGGATTTGATGACGTCGATGTTGTGTTCAACGGCGATGATGGTGTTCCCTGCATCGACGAGCTTGTTCAGAACCTTGAGGAGTTTTTGGATGTCGTCAAAGTGGAGACCTGTCGTCGGTTCGTCCATGATATAGAGCGTTGAACCGGTTTGGCGACGTGCTAACTCTTTCGCGAGTTTGACGCGCTGTGCTTCACCGCCGGAGAGTGTCGTCGCTGATTGTCCGAGTTGGATGTAGCCTAACCCGACATCGGCTAACATCTGGAGTGTTCGGCAGATACGTGAACTTTCACTGAAGAATGTGAGTGCCTCGTCTACCGTCATATCTAAGACTTCGGCGATATTTTTCCCTTTATAACGGATTTCAAGCGTATCTATATTGTAACCGGTGCTATTACACGCTTCACACGGCATCCAGACATCCGGCAGAAAATGCATCTCGACGCGATTGAAGCGGTGTCCCTCGCATACGTGGCATTGTCCAGCAGCAAGGTTGAAGCTGAACATGCTGATACCAAATCCGAGCATCTTTGCATCGTGTTGCTCGGCGAAGAGTTCACGGATTTTCGTGAACAGGTCGGTATAAGTGGCAGGATTGGAACGCGGTGTTTCACCGATCGCTTTCTGATCTACGTTGATGAGTCGCTTGATATGGCTAACACCGCGGATGCTTTTATACTCCGGTTTCCCATAATCGTTATACACCGGTTCACGCTCCCTGTCGCTGATATAGTGGGTATAGAGGTGATCTTCGGCATCGCCAGTTTTGATGGCATTACGACTTTCAAGTGCCGGTTTTAAGGTGCCTTCAACGAGTGAGCTTTTTCCGCACCCGGAAACGCCGGTTACACAGGTGAGTGTGCCGAGCGGAATCTTGACATCAATGTTTTTGAGGTTGTTGGTTTTCGCACCGGATATTGCCAACTGTTTACCTGTGCCTTTACGCCGCGTTTTTGGCACAGGGATTTCGACTTCATTGGAGAGGTAAGCTTGCGTCAATGATTTATGGCTCTCGGCTCTCGGCTCTCGGAAACCTCTTTGCCTGCTATAGTAAAGGTGTCCGGTGTACCGGTGGCGACAATCTCACCACCTGCTTTGCCTGCCTTAGGTCCGAAGTCAATCACATGGTCGGAGGCTAATATTGTATCGCGGTCGTGTTCAACGACGAGGACGCTGTTGCCGATATCGCGGAGTTCCTTGAGTGCGTTGATGAGACGTTCTTGGTCGCGCGGGTGTAGCCCGATGCTCGGTTCGTCGAGGATATAGGTTACGCCAGTGAGGCCGCTACCGAGTTGACTTGCGAGTTGGATTCTACGCATTTCGCCGCCGGAGAGCGTCGGTGCGCCACGGTCTAATGCGAGATAACCGAGACCGATATCTTCTAAGAACTGAAGGCGTATCTGAATTTGCTGGAGGACTTCGGCTTCAAATTCAGGCGAGGTATGGGTATGAAGTGCAGGGTGTGTGGCTCTGGAGGTTGACACCCCTTTCGCGACAGAGAGATCCGCTTTACCGTTTTGTGTATCGTTGTTGACTTGCGCTTCAATCTGTTTCAGTCGGACATTGAAGAACGCAATGATTTCGGTAATTGACATTTCCATCAGTTCGGCGATGGTTGTCTCCTCGAACATGACGCAGCTGGGAAAGGGTTTAAGACGTGTGCCTTGACATTGGTTGCATGCGTCGTGTGGCGGGTGTAAATTTCTACCGCGTCCTTCGCAGAAGTCGCATGCGCCGACTTTGTTGTTAAAAGAGAAGTGGCGCGGTGTCAGTTGTGCGAAGTTATTGCCGCAGGAGGCGCACATGGCGTGTTCACTGAAGAATTTTTTATTTGTCGTCTCCGCCTCTGGTTTTTCCGTGGTTTTCTGTTTGGATCGGTTGCTTCTCGTGGATGCGCGAGCGGTGGCGCGCGTCTTTTGAATGAGTACGAACCCGCCGCTTTGGAGGAGTGCTAACTCGACGGCTTCCGTAAACCGTCCCTTTTCTTCGTCAACAAGTTCGACGCGATCTATGACGATAAAGATTTCGTGGCGGATGCCTCTGCTGAGTTTGGGTACTTCATCAAGCCTATGAATTTCGCCATCAATTTGGACGCGTGCAAAACCGGCGCGTTGCAATCGACTGAATACATCGGCATAATCCTCGTTTCCCTTCAGGCCGTAAGCGGATTCGTTGGCGTTGATGTCAATAATCTTGCCTCTTGCTATATCTGTCCCACTTTCCGAAATAATCATAAAGTTTGTGAGAGGTGCAAGAACATCCACTCTCTCTTGCGGGAGGCTTTCAAAAACCTGTTGCGTTATTTGTTCTGCGCCCTGCGTCTGGACTTCTTCAAGGCAATCAGGACAGTGAGGTTTGCCCCACCTGGCGTAGAGTGTGCGGAGTCCGTCATGTATTTCGGTAATTGTTGCGACCGTTGAGCGTGGGTTTTGTCCTGCGTTTGCGTGCGTAATTGCGATGGCGGGTGAAAGTCCCTCAATTTTTGAGACTTTCGGTTTCTCCATCTGTCCTATAAACTGACGTGCATAAGTGCTGAGTGTCTCGATATAACGCCGCTGCCCTTCGGCGTAGATGGTATCAAGTGCGAGGGATGTCTTTCCAGAGCCGCTGACACCTGTCAACGCCGTCATTTTCCGATG
Source organism: Candidatus Poribacteria bacterium (assembly GCA_022819945.1). Lineage (GTDB taxonomy): Bacteria > Poribacteria > WGA-4E > WGA-4E > WGA-3G > WGA-3G. The sequence continues at coordinate 36,928 of JAJEGI010000020.1, read as the reverse complement.
CGGGATATCGATGTCAACATTTTTGAGGTTATTTTCCGTAGCACCTTGCACTGTAATGTTTTTAATTTTCCCTTGTGGTTCGTTCAAGTAAATTGGTCGTTTCACGTTCCGTTCCGTATATCCGCCCTCCACATTGTTACGGGTTACGATTTCGTCGGAATCTGCAATTATACCTTGCGGTTCATTCGGGTCGGAAGAAGAGCGGATATCGAAATCGCCGCGGAGTGCTTGTCCTGTGTAAGATTCGGGCATCTCAGCAATCTGTTCAGGTGTGCCTTCGGCAACGATGGTGCCGCCGCCAACACCTCCCTCTGGTCCTAAGTCGATGAGATAATCTGCGGAATTGATAACCTCAAGGTTGTGCTCTACGACGACAACCGTGTTGCCATCGTCTACGAGTCGGTGGAGAATTGTCAGGAGTTTATTTACATCGTCAAAATGCAGCCCTATTGTGGGTTCATCGAGGATGTAGAGGGTTTTGCCGGTCCCCCGTTTCGAGAGTTCCTTTGAAAGTTTGATGCGTTGTGCCTCGCCGCCGGAGAGCGTCGGTGCGGGTTGCCCGAGTTTAATGTAGTCCAGGCCGACATCGTGAAGAAGTTGTAACCCTCTTGCGACTCTTGGAATATCGGCGAAGTGGACGAGTGCGGTATTAATATCCATTTCGAGGACTTCGGAGATGTCTTTGCCTTTATATTTAATCGCGAGCGTTTCGGTGTTAAACCGTTTCCCATTGCACACCTCGCACTCCACCCAGACATCAGAGAGGAGTCCCATATCGACTTTTTTGGCACCGTTGCCGCTGCATGCTTCACATCTGCCGGCGGCAACATTGAAACTGAACCGCCCGGGTTTATAGCCTCGTAATTTCGCATCGGGCAAACTGGCGTAGAGCGCACGGATCCCATCAAACACCTTTGTATAGGTCGCAGCATTGGAACGCGGTGTTCGTCCGATAGGTGCCATGTTAATGTTGATAATTTTGTCAATAACATCGGAGATAGGCACGTCTTTTTCTTTGATGATCCCCCGAATATCGTCGTAATCCCCCGGGACGGTTTTTGCCTTCATGAGGTCGCGGGCGAGTGCGTTGTAGAGGATATCGTGGATTAAGGAACTTTTTCCGGAACCGCTGACACCTGTTACACAGCAGAGGGTGCCGATCGGTATTTTAGGGCTGATCGCTTTCAGGTTATTTTGACGTGCGTTCTGTATCTGTATCCATTTGTCTCCTGTTGGGCGGCGGGATTCAGGTTGGATAATTACCTTATCGCCTCGGAGATATTGGGCAGTAAGTGTCCTGCTTTCCTTGATGAATTGCGCGGGTGTTCCGATATCGGTTATCTTTCCGCCTTTAATGCCTGCGCCGGGGCCGAAATCGACGATCCAGTCGGCTACCAGCATCGTTGCCTCGTCGTGTTCAACAACAATAACGGTATTGCCTTGATTTCGTAAGTTTAGAAGGGTGGTGAGTAGACCTGCGTGGTCGCGTGGATGTAACCCGATGCTCGGTTCATCAAGTACGTAAGTCACATCGCGTAACCCTGCGCCTACTTGGCTGGCGAGACGGATGCGTTGCGCTTCGCCGCCGGAAAGCGTCGGTGCGGGCCGTGAGAGCGTCAAGTATCCCAATCCGACATCCATGAGGAATCCGAGTCGTCCGCGAATTTCCTTTAAAAGTTCCTGCGCGATGAACGCCTCGCGTTCTGGAAGTTCAAGATCATTGAAAAATTCGGTCGCGTCCTGAATAGACATTTCAAGGATATTGGTTATTGGCGTATCGTCTATCGTTATGGCTTTTGTCCACGAGTTAAGTCGGGTGCCTTCGCATTCTCGACAGGGCATTTTGACGAAGTAATCAGGGAAGTTGTCTTCATCGGTTTCGTCATCATCATCGAAGTAGTACTTCTGTTCTTCAGCGGGGATGATACCGTGAAAGTGGACGCGGTAGCGTCGGCGTTGTTTTCGTTTTTTTCCTGTGCTTTTTGCAGGGGTAGTGATCGTGAGGATGTCATCACCGGTGCCGTAGAGGACTGCGTTTTGTTGTTCCGGTGTGAGTTCCTTCCAAGGGGTCTTGACATCAAATCCGAGGTGTTTTGCGAGTGCTTCGGCGATGGCTTTTTCTGTGGCACGTTTTTGCGTGTGAAGAGGTCCCCATAGACTGATAGCACCTTTCATGATAGAGAGGGTATCATCACGGATAATCAACTGCGGTAAGATCCCCATTTGCACGCCCAAACCCCTACAGTTTTCGCACATGCCATCGGGGTTATTAAAAGAAAAATGACGGGGTTCTGGTTTCACGAAACTAATCCGACAATGCGAACAGGTGTAATCTCTACTAAAAAGCAGATCGTCTTCTTCTGATAGAAACGGGGATGTCTCGCCTTCAGTTGGTACAATTTGGACAAGCATGCTGCCCTCTCCGCGTAAGAGTGCTGTATCTACGGCTTGCGTGATACGCGGTTCGATGCTGTCTTTGATGATGATTCGGTCGATGACGAGATCAATGTCGTGGCGTTGGTTGCGGCTGAGTGCGAAGCCTGGGCGGATTTCGTGTATTTCGCCATCAACGCGTAATCGAGCGAAACCGGCATTTCGTAGGTCCTCGATTTCCTTTTCATGTGCGCCGCGGGAACCTCTGGCAATCGGTGCTAAGATGATGAGCCGTGTGCGTTCGGGGTAGTTGAGCAAAGTATTGACAATATCCGCGGGGGTTTGTGAACCGACTTCGCGACCGCATTCGGGACAGTGGAATTGTCCGACACGCGCATAAAGCACCCGCAGATAGTCGTATATCTCGGTGACAGTGGCGACCGTGGAGCGCGGGTTATGTCCAGTTGATCCCTGACTGATGGCGATAGATGGAGATAACCCGACGATCTCGTCTACATCCGGTTTTCCGAGTTGTCCGAGAAATTGCCGGGCATAAGCCGATAAAGATTCGATGTATCGCCGTTGACCTTCGGCATAGACGGTATCAATTGCCAGTGAAGATTTACCAGAGCCACTAACGCCAGTGAAGACGATAAGTTTATCTTTTGGCAATTGGATGTCAATATTTCTTAAGTTGTGTTCTCGCGCACCTTGTACGTGAATTGACTCTTCTGTCATTTTTTTACTATTTGGCTCCTGGTCCAAAGAAACACTTTCTTCGCATTGGATTTTAGCGTTTGCCAAAGCCCTTCCACTTCGTTTCAGGCAGGTTTTTGATTAATTCTTGACTGAATTGGAGGTGATTAATTTTTTGATTCAGAGGAACGCGGTTAAATATCCATAAAGCCACCTAATTCCTTGAGTTTGCGTGCGTCTCTGCGCCAATCGGCTTTGACTGTTACGTAGAGTTCTAAGAAGACGCGTTCATCTAAGAATTTTTCGATATCAATGCGTGCGAGTTCGCCGACCCGTTTGACTAACTTACCCCCTTTTCCGATGATAATTTGCTTCTGTGTCTGTCGTTCTGCGTAGATGATGGCACGGATATAAAGAATCTCGCCTGATTTGTTTGTCTGGCGTTTTTCAAATTCTTCAACGACGACAGCGGATGCGTAGGGGATCTCGCGTTGCGTCATGAGCATAATTTTCTCTCGGACGGTTTCAGCGATGAAGAACCGTTCGGGGAGATCGCTGAGTTGATCCTCTGGAAAGTACTGCGGTCCGGGTGGTAAATAATCTTCAATCTGCTCAAGAAGCACTGGGACCCCATCGGCGGTTAAGGCGGAGATGGGGATTATATGCGCAAATTCAAACTTTTGGCTGTAGTCTTCAAAGATAGGGAGTAGGGTGCGTTTTTCGACGAGATCTACTTTATTGGGCACGAGGATTGTTGTCGATTTAATACGTTTGAGGCGTTTTAGGATTGTCTCTTCGATATCTGGGTCTCGGCGCGCGACATCAATCACAAAAAGTACGACATCAGCGTCGGCTAAAGCACCATAAGCGGTTTTGACCATTTCGCTTTGTAAGCGGTACTTTGGGTTCATCAGCCCGGGGGTATCGACAAAGATAATTTGATAGGTGTCCGTGGTGAGGATTCCACGAATCTGGTTACGCGTTGTCTGTGGTTTCGGGGTGACGATCGCTAATTTCTGCCCTAAGATAGCGTTAAGCAGCGTCGATTTCCCGACGTTAGGTGCGCCGATGATGCTAACGTAACCGGATTTGAAGTTTTGGATTTCGTCCATAGTTATTGAAAATAGGAGCGTTGTGATGCCCTTTAAAGTAGAGAATGCAGAATAGTATAAGGTTTCTAATGCAAGCTGACGGAACCTCATCGCGCGTTTTTAAGGCTCAACTGTCGGTTTTAACGATTCTTCAATGCGTTCACTAATCCATTTCTGAATTAATGCACGTGGAGAGATTCCGCGCGCCTTCGCGATTGCGTTAACGATTTTAGCGTCTCTTGGCGTTAATGGAACGGTGACTCCGGGCTGAAAAACAGGCTCCCGTACCTCTTCAAGTTCATCTTCAAAATCGGTTAAGTCGTGTGTGTCCCAGAACTCGGCGAGTTCCCGAATTGAATCTGTTTGTGGAATTTTTTTAGGTTTCATCATCGCGACTATATAACTGCTTTATTATGATAGCACAGTACGAATGGTTAATTCAAATTAAAATTCACTGAAAACTTGCTTAATCAATTAAGCGTTCTGTTCTTCAATTTGATGGAGTGCTTCGCTGATGTAACGGCGGATCCATTCGCTGTCGGTGGTTTCTGCGAGTGCGTTGAGCGCAGAGACGGCTTGCGGGTTGCCGATTCTGCCTAAGGCGACAATCGCAGCGGAGCAGACGGCTCTATCGCTGTCTGTTACACTGTTTATCAGTGCCTCTATCACCTGTACGGGTGGTGTTGAAAACCTGTCTTCGGTGAGTCCTAATTCTCCGAGCGCGACGGCGGCGGCGCAGCGCATATCCGGTTCTTCGTCTTGTAGGAACGGGATGAGGACATCAATGGCGCGGGCATCACGGATCTTTCCGAGGGAAGAGATCGCAAATCGGCGAACGGTTGAGTTGTTATCGGTTAGGGCATCAATGAGCGGCGCGACAGCGTGGACATCGCCGACCCCGCCTAACCCTTCGGCGGCGTAGGCGCGCATTTCTGCGGATTCGGATCGTAGTTTTCGCAGCAACACGTGTGTCGGGATATATCGCCAATTCCGAACGGGACCGTCTCGGTGTAAGAACCAACCGATGAACTTGCGGGCTTTTTGTTGTAGAGACAGACTTGAACCAGCATCTACAGTTTCGCGGGTCATCGTGCCACCTCGCTATAATCAGGACTTAAAATTCCCTGAAGGATTCATTTCATCATACTGGATCTCGAGATTCTTAAGTGTTCCCTTTTCCTTCGCTTCACGGGCCTCGTCAATTAAGAAATCCAGTCTGCCGGCGTTTGAATCCCCTTCAATCTGCCGATCCCATTTTTCCCACGCTAACTCATCAAACCATTGTTTTAATTGTAGGTAATCGGTTTCAGAGAGTACCAGAATTTCTTCTTGGATTTTTGCAATGCTTGTCACTGTGTTTTCTCCTCTGTTATAATATCGCCTCGTGGATATGAATTAAAAATTGACTGAGGCAATTATACCATAGCGTACATCTCAAAGGTAATTTTTTTCAATTAAATACGAGTCAGAGGTGCTGTGAAGAATCACATTGGCAATGTTCCAGATAAATTCATGCGAAATTAGAGGCTGATGCCTAATTCTTTTGCGATGGTGTAGACATCTTTATCGCCTCTGCCTGAAAGGCATACGACGATGACTTTCTCTTTACTGAGTTTAGGCGCGAGTTCTCGTAGATACGCGATGGCGTGTGCGGATTCTAATGCGGGGATGATACCCTCTGTCTCTGATAGTAACTGGAACCCTTCCACGGCTTCTGCGTCTGTGATCGGGACGTATTCGGCTCTACCGGTTTCACGGTAATAACTGTGTTCGGGTCCGACACCCGGATAATCTAACCCTGCAGAGATGGAGTGTGCAGGCGTTATCTGTCCATCGTCTTCTTGCAATAGGTAGCACTTGGCACCGTGAAAGACACCGACGCTGCCTGCAGTGAGTGGTGCTGCGTGTCGTCCGCTACGGATGCTCTCACCGGCGGCTTCTACGCCGATCATCCGGACGGATTCATCGGCATAAAAGGGGTAGAACATACCGAGCGAGTTACTACCGCCACCGACACAGGCGACGACACAATCCGGCAACGCGCCTTCTTGTTCTAAAATCTGGGCTCTCGCTTCTTCACCGATGACGGCTTGGAAGTCTCGGACGATCATCGGATACGGATGCGCGCCGACAACTGAACCGAGCAGTAAGTAGGTCGTGCGGACATTGGTGACCCAGTCGCGGAAACAGGCGTTAATCGCATCTTTGAGGGTACGGGAACCGGAGTTCACTGGCACGACTTTCGTTCCCATCAACTGCATACGGAAAACATTAAGTGCCTGCCGTTCTATGTCTTCTTCACCCATGTAGACTTCGCATTCCATATCGAATTTTGCGGCGACAGTGGCAGTTGCGACGCCGTGTTGTCCGGCACCCGTTTCAGCGATGATGCGTTTTTTGCCCATCCAGCGTGCGAGAAGAATTTGACCAATTGCGCTATTGATTTTATGGGCGCCCGTATGGTTGAGGTCTTCCCGTTTGAGGTATATCTTCGCACCACCGAGGGTTTCCGTCAGACGCTCGGCGTAATAGAGTGGGTTGGGGCGCCCGACGTATTCGCGGAGGTAGTACTGGAATTCTTCTTCGAAGTCGGTGTTATCTTTGAGTGCGTTGTATGCGTCTTCGAGTTCTAAGAGGGCAGGCATCAGGGTTTCGGGGACGTATCTGCCTCCGAATTGTCCAAAATGCCCAGTTGCATCAGGAAATTGTTGCATTTTTTTAATTATTCCTTTCGGTTTGGTCAGGTGGATTGGATAAATAACGTTATTCTGAGGTATATCTGAAGAAACATCTAAGCAAAACCCTTCTGCTACGCCTATGGGTTACTGTTTTGGCTTTCGGGCATCCACCAAAACCCTCAAACATAGTTGAAAATTAACCAGAAACCCGCTCGTAATGTAATGGAGAGCGGCCCAGGGTTCATATTTAAAAATTTGCTCGGAGGTTTGGTTGTTCTAAGACCGATGGGTTCACAACGGATTCCGGCAGTTGTCCTGTGAGCACTTGTGCTACACATCTGGCAGCGGTGACCTCCAGTTCAAGGATTGCGTCTTCTGAGACGAATGCGGCGTGCGGTGTAACGACGACATTATCAAGCGTTAGGAGTTCGGTATCTGGTTCAGGAGGCTCGGTTTCCAAGACATCTAAGCCTGCACCGGCGATGTCTCCGTTTCGGAGTGCGGTTGTGAGTCCGGTGGTGTCTACGATACCGCCGCGTGCCGTATTGATTAAGAACGCTGCCGGTTTCATCGCACGGAATTCGGCAGTGCTGAACATGTGTTCTGTTTCCTGTGTCAACGGCGCGTGGATCGTGATAAAGTCGGACGTTGTAAGAAGTTCTTGGAATGAGACCTTTTGTGCGCCTTGTTGCTCGATGCGTTTGGGATCTGTACGCGGAGAGCAGACGTTGATTGTAAGTCCGAACGCTTTCGCCTTTGGGATAATCGCCTGTCCGATCCGTCCGAACCCGACGATGCCAAGGGTTTTGCCACGGATTCTGTGCATCTCCGGTCCGGTGTTCTGGTCCCATACGCCGTTTCTGACAGTCCGATCGAAGCGCGGAATTTTTCTGGCACACGCCAATAGGAGTCCCATCGCGTGGTCAGAAACCTCGTCCATACAGTAGGCGGGGACGTTTGTAACAACGATGCCGTGTGCAGTTGCTACGTCTACATCAATGTTGTCGAGTCCGATGCCGTAGCGCGCGATAATCTGACACTTTTTTGCGGCAGTGATGACTGGCTCTCGGACAGGATTCCAGCAGGTGAGGATACCGTCCATCGTCGGTGCGAGCGTTTGCAGTTCCGGTTCGTCGCCAGTTTCCGCTGCGATGAGTTCTGCGCCGATTTCGGCAAGGACCTGTCGTTCGGGTTCGATAGAGACCCATGCGTAATCGGTGATGAGGATTTTCAATCTATTTTGCATGTTTTTGTTTTAGATACACTTCACGAGACACAAAACTGTAGACTATGACGGTTCGGACTGCGACAGCACACGTTGTTTGAGATCTTCATTTTCTGTCTTTAACTGTTTTAATTCAGCTAATACTTCAGCATACGCGGTGCGGAGTTCTTCGACTGAAGTTTGCAGGCGTTCTTGCCCGCGTTGTCTAAACGCTGTGATTAGTTGTGGGATACCAATCGCTGCGATGACTAAGGCAAATAACCATCCTAACACCGTGAAGGCAATATTCAGTCGCTTACCCACTTCGTCAATGGTGTTGTTAACTTGCACAAACTGTGAATTAACCTGTGCAAACTTTGAGTTAACCTCTGATATTTTTAGGTCGACGTACTCCTTCATCCGTTTTTCAGAGTCATTGATTGCGGCGGTCATTTCCGTGCGTATCTGTTTTCCTTCGGCGGCTACAGCGATCTGGACGACTTCTCGGATACGTTGAAGATCCGAGTCGCTGAGTTCAGAAAAGGCCGGTGTAGCGAAAAGCAACATTCCTGCGAAAATTAACGTTAAGTTTTTCATCGGAATTTTCTCCCTAAGTTTGCGGCTACAAGAAAACCTTACCGGGGTTCATAAGATTTAGCGGATCCAAAGCGTGTTTGATTGCACGCATCAGGTCTATTGCTTCTCCGTGTTCCTTCTCTAACGCGTTCCGTTTACCGACACCGACACCGTGTTCGCCTGTGCAAGTGCCGTCCATCTCTAAGGCGATGTCTACAATCTGATCGCTGAGTCGCTGCGCTTCTGCTAATTCGTCCTTGTTGTTGGGTTCAAGCGGGAAGACAACGTGAAAGTTTCCGTCGCCGACGTGTCCGAGGATTGAGGGAACAAGATCCGATGTAGCGAGGCGTGCCTTCGTTTTTGCGATACACTCGGCGAGTCGAGAGATCGGGACACACACATCGGTTACGTAGCCGACGGAACCCGGACGGCGGTTGAGTGCGGCGTAGTAGCTATCGTATCGGGCTTGCCAGAGCCGTTTACGTTCGTTTTCGTCTGTTGCCCATCGGAAATCGCCACTGCCGTGTGCTGCTGCGATTTTACCGGCGATCTCAGAACTTTCAGCAACGGCGTGTTCAGACCCGTGGAACTCAAAGAAGAGCGTCGGTGCGACTTCGTAATCTAATCCTGCGTATCTGTTGACGGCATCCATCTGCAATTCATCTAACAGTTCAATACGGGCAATGCTGACCCCGGCATCCATCAGTTTGATAACGGTGTCTACGGCTGCGGCTATAGTCGGAAAAGCACAGACCGCGGAAGCAACGGCTTCTGGCAACCGTGTCAACTTGAGCGTGATTTCGGTAATGATTCCGAGTGTGCCTTCTGAACCGATAAAGAGACGCGTCAGATCATAGCCTGCAGCGGATTTTCTGGCTCTGCTGCCAGTGTGGACGATAGAACCGTCCGCAGTGACGACGGTCAAGCCGAGGACGTTATCGAGCATTGTACCGTATCGGACAGCACTCGTGCCGGATGCGCGGGTTGCAGCCATCCCGCCTAACGAGGCATCTGCCCCCGGATCCACGGAGAAGTGGAGTTGTGTGCCGATCTCTGTGAGATGCGTATTCAGTTGGAGACGGGTTACGCCTGCTTCGACGGTAGCGTCTCTGTCGTCTGGACTGACGCGGCGGATCCGGTTCATTTCGTTGAGTGCGATGCAAAGCGCGCCTTCGGTTGCGACGACTGCGCCTTCAACGCCGGTGCCGGTGCCGTAAGGGATGATCGGTATCTTATGTTTTGCACAGATTTTGACAATATCTGCGACTTCGGCATTCGTTTTCGGGAAGACAACGGCATCAGGGAGTGCACCTTGGTGGTATGAGGCATCGCGTGCGTGCGCGTTTCGGATAGCATCGTCTGTGCTGAAGCGTGTTCCGAGGATGTCGCGGAGTTCTTTATGTGGGTGTTTTAGGTCGTGTTGGTTCATGCTGTGTGTATTTTAGCATAATTTGTGGGTGGTGGCAAGGGAAATAGTGTCGTTTATCAAATGCATTCAGTTTTTCCGTTTCTGTCGGTTGACAGTGCCGTAAAGTGGTGTAAAATTTCACAGTTTTCATAGCAAATCGGAAAAACTATGAAATTTATGAAGTGCCTTGAACCCAATCTACAACTGTGTTTTCGATGATTTTAACGGGACGGTTGTTGAAAGCTGCTATGAAATTTGCTATGAAATTTTATTAGGATTATCAGGATCAGAATTTTAAGATTTTTCGGGATTAAAAGCGTTGTCGGCTCGCCAACTGTCTATCGAATTCTCCAACTGTTTTAACCTTCGCATATTTGGATGTGGTCGTTGACCCAGTTTGGCATCAAGATATTCTACTTTCAGAATATAGACTACGTACGTTGTGGGTTCATTGCCATTTTCTTAGCAAAGCCCTTGATGCGTAGTATGAAATGGGAGACATAAACTTTTTGAGTTCTTCTGAAACGCTAAAACGAAAACTATCTTTACTTGGACTATGAAATGGTACTCTAACGACAAACCTATACTCCTGCTGCACTTGATATTTTGGATCTTTTAGAAATAAAGCGATAGTAGCTTCCTCTTCAGAAGGACAATCTGTGATTCCCTGAACCCTCTCTACAGCACGATTAATGAATTGTGATTGTTTTTCTTCCTCCAAATAAACGACGGGTCCATGATCGACGAAAATATAATAATCATTCGTTTGTCTGTGTTGGCGATCTGCAGCTGAGGTAATCGTGTACCAAGTAGGAAAATCACATTTTAGGTGTTTGCTGGGTTCAACCTGTTCCCCAAAATCATGCCCTAACTGTTTAGCGAAAGCAGCAGGCTTATCTATTTGAGTCATGTAATCGTATTTTGGACAAGTCTTCTTCATCTGTTCTACTCTTTTACGGATTATCCTTGGGTCAATGGAAGTACAGTACAACCAAAAACCAGGCAGTTCCCGCGTTATATTAACCTTTATATTGCCTCTCGATCCCGGCACAGAAGCAGTTACACTTTTTTTAAATGCTTCCATGTGTTGGCTTCCCTGTCTACTCCAATTAAGAGTCTCTGTAATTTCACCTTCAGAATTATCTGCTACCAAGCCGGATGTTTCTTTACCACACTCTTCATGACTCTTATAAAGAGACGGAGCTCCGAGTTGAAGCGTGCCTGTTGATGTTGGTGAAACAGGTGAATATTGTTCTTCTGAGTATTTGATTAGCGTTTTAGATTGCCAATATGAATGACGGGCCGCCCGCATAATACCATTCAAATTAACATATCGTGGCACTACTCTGTATGAAAAATTCTCCATAACAAATCACCTCTAATAATAGTTATCTGCTGTGCGGATCGCATAATGCACAGGTAGAAATCTATTTATCCGACGATTTTTCCTTCAGCATGCATAGATGAGTGACATCCGCAACAAAGAGCTATCAAATCATTTTCTTCCGATGCCTCAGATTCCATCCCTATCTGCTCTTTTCCGACACGTTCATAGTTCCAATGATGCACTTGTTCGGCGACATTTGAACACTCCTCTTGTTCACAAATCGGTTTCCATTCCGTTTCAATGAATTCAATCAAGCGTCCATATTTATCGTGTGCCCTACGAATTAAGGGCGATTCAGGCAGGCAAGATCGCATTGCACGATTCAGCACTGCTTGACGTTTTCGCTGCCATTCCGGGGATCGTAAATACTCATGATAGACGCGCTTCTGTTGAGGAGTGCCATAGACTTCTTGGATCGCATCATACCAGCTGATACGGTATTCAAGGTTGTATCTGGCGTGGTCATAAAGAAAGTCTTGCAATTCTTCGGATGTTGCGCGTAAGAAGGCTGTCGTTGCCTGGTTGTATTCTGTTGAACCGAAACCTGAGCAACTCGTGCCAGCCATTCCGGCAATTTCATACACCCATTTTTGAACCTTTAGTGGTAACTGCTTGAGACAGTTCTGCGTTTGTATTTCCTCGTTTGATTGTAACTTATGGGCCCAAGTTTTGGCGTTGCGAAAAAGATCAGGGTTCTCCACCCATGAGAGGGTCAATAACCACTTAGGGATATAAGCAATATCCACACGTTTTTCGTGGTTCTGCAGATACCATTTTTCTAAACTTTGATGAATATCGGGTGCAAATTCCCGATTACTACGGTATGCCCGAAGCTCGCGAATGAGTTTTTTTCGGGATTCTTTTTGTTGTTTCTTGAAACGCCAGCGAGCGGTATCGCTCCGAAGATGCTGTTGGCTATAACGACGTTCTAAATTATAAAGATGATTCCATGAACGTCGGAAATCCTGGACAAGTCTATCTTCAAAGGTTACCTTTTCAGGTACCCACTCGCTATCCTCAATACAATTGAATTGATAAAAGAATTCGTTTTTCATCTCCATAAGGGGATTCTCCTTTCTGGGCATTGGTTTGACTCATGCCTTGCGGCTGTTATGTTCCTTTCAATTGTCGCTGTTTTTATCGGCTTCCCAAACTGAATGTGATACCCCTAAATCTGTTTCAGACTCAACTGCTACTGCTATTTCAGCCCATTCATAAAGTGCCAATGTAGGAGAATCAAACATAGCGACAATTAAATCGTTGTTGTGTTTGTACAGGTGTTATTCTGTAATAATGGTTTCTTCACCGAGCATGTCAATGATTTTTACGGCGACGCGGGCATCAGGACGTGGCAGCGATACCGTGTATTCCTTTTCAACAAAATCGGTCTTTTTCTCGGGAAGATCGCTTTCAGCTATTGTGAAATGCTCTCCCGTGTAGTCAGTATCAATGAGGATGCAGTCAATCTGTGCGCGGAAATCGTCAATTTGCTCGTCAAAAATGGTGCGGTCTATATCCATGCGTGCTAAGATGGTCGGACTTATATAATCTGCGATCGTAATTGTGACGTTTTGTCCTTCTTTTTCAAACTTAACGTCTGCTTCGGCAGGTTCAAAAGTGGTGACACCTTCGCTGCCGATGTCACGGACAAAGATTTTGTTCACACCGCGCCGTCTGTTTTCCTCCTTGAGTTCTGCCTGAATACTGCTATTGATTCCGTAGCAAAATACCGTGATGTTGCGTGACTCCTCCGGACGATTTTCAAGTTCGTCTTTAATCGTCTGAATATCTAACGGAGTGAGCGGTTTTGTGAGGTCGATGATTTTGACGAGTGTCCCGTCCAGCGTGCCATCAAAAAATGCCTCTTGCCTGTCAGATTGCACGCCATACTTTTTGATAACAATATCTTTTCGCTCCAAATGAGTGCTGGCATCGTAGTTATTGACACGATAGTGGACAATGCCGCGTTGTGTTTCGGGTAATGCCTGCAGTCTTTTTATTGTCGTCTGAATTGCACCTTTGTTGATGTCTGCGGCGATCCAACGTCTACCGAGTTTTTCTGCGACAGCAACTGTAGTACCGCTACCCACAAAACAATCAAGGACGATAGAATTTTTATTGCTTGATGCTTTAATAATTCGTTTAAGGAGTGCCTTCGGCTTTTGAGTAGGATAACCATTGCTTTCATTAAAACCATGTTTCAAAGGTGATATATCAGTCCACCAATCAGTTAGTTGTGCCCCGTGCCTTGCATCTAACCAGATTTCATTTAAATCCTGCGGTATTCCCTTGAGTTTCGCAAACACACCGGGGTTAGATTCTTTTAAGGCAGCATACGTTATCTGATCATTTTCATCAAAATATTCTTCATATCGTTTTCGAGTACTCTCAGCAATTTTGCCTCTTTGAACATTGTGAATCCAAGTTTCCGATTTTGAATACACAAGTAGGGATTCATGTTTTCTTTTGAAATATGGTGTTGTCCGACTACCAATATCACGGTAACACCAAATGATTTCATTTTTAAAATTACTCTTATTGAAAATCTCGTCCAATACTAACCTCAGATAACTGTTCATGCGCCAGTCACAATGCACGTAGATTGACCCATTATCAGTCAACAGTTCCCGCATCAAGATGAGCCGTTCATACATGAATTGCAGGTAGGTGTCATTTGCCCAAATATCAGTGTACTGTGTCTGTTCAACAACAGAGTGTCCTTCAGCTTCCAGATTCTTCTGCTCACCGCGTAGTGCTACCTTCCGTACATAGTCTGCCCCACTATCAAAAGGTGGATCAATGTAGATAAGGTCTATCTTACCACGGAAGCCTTGCACCAGTAGTGTTGAGAGAATCTCTTTATTGTCGCCGTGAAAAAGGAGGTTAGGACCGTTTTTAAATTTGTCATAGGTTGGTTCTTTCTCAGGGTTCTCAACGTTATAGATGTCTATCAATTGTGCAGGATAGTTGCTTATTGTGTCAATCGGACGTTTTCCTACCCAATGGAGCATCGGTCTGCCTTTAACTGGCTTTATTTTCATTGTGTTCCTTTCGTAATTTTCCTCTTCCTTCTGTGAAAATTTTGGTGCTTCTATGAAAGCTTGTTCACGACGCGTGTGATTGAGGTGCCTCCACACAATAAGTTCTATTAAATATGAAACGTTTTTGGCAAATAATCAACCCTTTCTGCGGATTGAACAACAAAAAAGAATTCCGATTCTCAATAGTACTGCCGTTCGGAAAGTCCTTTTATTTCTTCATGTTGGTGGGAAGAAATTCTTAGGTCATTGAGAGGCCGCCTTGATAAACGCTTCAAATAACTTCTGAGCATGTTCCCGGAGTTCCGGAGCTTTTAACATTCGTTCTGGATGGTATTGCACGCCAATCACAAACCGTTTTGATGGAGCTTCTATAGCCTCAATGATGCCATCTTCAGATTGTGCAGTCACGACAAATTCTTCACCAATGACTTTTACTGATTGATGATGGGATGAATAGACTTCAGTGATGCTTTCACCTGTAAGTTGGTTTAATAGACTATCGGGTTGAATTTTAATATAATGCTGAGCATCATTTGTATTTTCCTCATCTTTATGCAGCAAGCAGTTTTTAAGTTGCGTGTGGATATCTTGGTAGAGGCTGCCACCCGTTGCTATACACATTATCTGAATTCCGCGGCAGATTCCGAAAATGGGTATATTGGCTTCCAGTGCCTTTTGGCATAGTTGTATCTCTAATGCATCGCGAGACTTGCTAACACCTTTAATCTTGCTAATGCCTTTAACATGATATCGAAGTTCATTATAACGGCACGGATCAACGTCACCGCCACCTGGCAATAGAAGTCCATCAATTTCAGGGAGATCATCGGGCATAGAATCCCTAAGTGAGACAAATAGACGCGGTTCACCACCATACTGTTCAATTGCCCTGGTGTAGTCTATGACCTTTGTCCTGTTTTTACATGTGACTCCAATAATAGGTGGCATGTGCAAAAATTTCCTCTTGAAAGTGTTCGCTATTTTCAGCAGGAGGGTTATGGCATCGCTTAAGTTCTCATACGTCAAAGGTTCATTCCTGTCGAAGCTCAGCGATAGCGCGTTCAACATCTTGATAAACTTTTTCTTCGCTGATTCCTCTATTTTGTTCGTGGACACTTTTCATGACTTGCAAAAGTTTCGCCCAATTTTCAAGTGTCGTAGATTTCTGAGGTATAATCACGACACAATCGCCCTCAATCCGTGCGTCCACGACATCACCCTTTTTGAGCCCTAAACTTTCTCGGATCTGTTTAGGAATAGTTATCTGTCCTCGTTCGCGCATCTTGGCAATTGCCATGTTCTTGCTCTTCCCTTGTCAGAATACGACATTATCCATAAATCAAATCATTACATCTGTTCTCAATGTCAAAGTTGATCAAGCAACTTCTCATATTCTGTATGTGGACCGATCCAGAACCAAACAATTACGCCATTTTCAATAATGCCAACTGCTCGATAGTTGATGTTGATACGAACAGCGTAAATTGACTCAGTATTGTGTACTTTCTTGAATTGTAAGCTTGGATGGCGTGAGTTTTCGATGAACAGTCTATAAGCTTCTTTAGCTTGTTGTCGGATGTTAGTTGGTAATTTCGATAGCATCTGACGGAAGCGTTTTGTCGTTCTTGAATTCATAGTTGGTCTGGATTGAGTTCCTGCGTTTGACCTCTATGATGTTCGGCAAGTGCTTCAGAAGCCAGTTTGGATAATTCCTCTTGAGAATTGGCGAATAATTTATCCCATTTTTTCTCAGAGCGGAGTTCAGCAAGCACCCAATCTGCCAGGGCATCTTGTTCCTTCGGTGGGAGTTTTGACGCTTCTGTAAAAGCTTGTTCAAGGCGTGTTGTCATGGGAATATCTCCATACAAAAAGTGGTTAGCGAGATCAGTGCTGTGGTAAAGTGCAAGCATTTGATTGCAAGTCTGATTAAGTATAAGACATTTTTGGCAAATTTTCAACCTTTTTCGAGGGTTCGTTCCCATAAATCCATTCGCGGATTGTCTGCATTTCGTCTAAATTCTCTTGGAGAAAAGCGTCTTTTGTATAGATGATTTTATATTCAAAATGAGCATCGGGTTGCAACTTTGCCAGACGTTTTACTGCTTTCTTTTTCGCCACTACGTCCGGATGGTCGCGTTCGTTTTCAGATTTAATCTCAACGATGTAGAATTCTCCAGTGTTCTTGACGATAACAAAATCGGGAAAATAACGGTGGTAATTGTTATCAGTGCCTTTGTATTCAAAGTGAAAATCGGTTTTCTTGGTATTCGTTAAGCTTCCGGTAAACAGGAATACTTCGATATCTGCAGCGGATTGATTTAGCGTTGCTAAAATCGTCTTAAAGAAATTCTGCTCAGGTCCGCTATCAAAATCGTAGGGCGTATAGTGATAACTCACATCGTGGTTGTCATCTAAGTCGTCTTCACTGAGGAGAAGATCAGCCTTATTCTTACGCAGACGCACCTTGTGAACGTAGGATCCGTCGGTATCATCTTTTTCAAAAAGTAGATTGCCATCGTCATCGTGGATACGGATAAGTGCGAGGTGTTCTGCAATCTGTTCCTCAATCACTTCGTAATTTTGCTGCTGGTCTTCTATCTGTTTGCACAGTGAATCGAAGTGTGTATACGGGATTTGTCCTTCTGGATACAGTTCTTTGAGGTTTTTGAGGGTCTCCATCACAGAGAGGTGATAGTTTGTTGCAAGTCGTCTCGCGAGTGTGTAGCAATCCGTTGTTCGATTCGTAATCTCAACTTCGTCCTGCGTTCCTAACGCTGTTAGCGGCGAAGCACTGCGCTGTGTAAAGTCGGGGGTCAGAATACTGCGAAAAGCAGGTGATGTCTCTCTAATGTCTGTAGGCTTATGCAACTGAATTTTTTTAGGTGTATTTTCCAGCGGCACAACGCGGCGCACTAATTGCATAATTTGTAATTGCGGCAAATCAGGTTTGCGAATGCGGAGTGCTATCTCTTCCGTTTCTGCATCCTGTGTGCGGAGTTCACCGAGCGTGGTTCCGAAATTTGCCTGTAATTCTTTATCTAAAATCGTACTGTTTTTCGTATCTAAAAAGATTTTTGCCGTGTGTGTGTTGCCTTTCACTTGGCGGAGACATCGCGTTGAGGCTTGCAAGATGAAGTTGCTACTCGTTGTCTGTTCTTTAATAAGCGCGCAAGCGAATAGGCTTGGACAATTCCATCCCTCTGTCCCTTTGCCAATCAGTAGAATGATACGTTTCTCACTGTCAGGATTGTTAAGACGATTGAATTCATCAATTTCCTGCGGACTTGATTTTTGGGTATTGACAAGTATCTGAGTGGGACTCTCTCCCCTTCTGGTAAGTGCGTTTTGAATGTGTTGATGGGAAGTATCCAGATGTTCTTGCGTTCTGAAGTAAAAGGCGATTTTCGCTTTGGCACCATCGGGTAACGATACATCACCGTAGTTGTCAAAAAAGTCGTTGATAACGCTACGGATCACGTCTGCGTCAGGAATAGTTCCGATAGGATATTGAACGATACCGTCGTGAAGACTTTTGAGGATGTTGTCTTTAATTCCTTCACCGAGGCTATACCATGTAACGACTTCTCTAAGCATCTGTCGTTTAGCGTAAGGTGTGCCAGTGGTATTGATAACGGCTACAAGAGGCGTTATCTCATGTATGTAGTTAACCGTCTCGCGCACTCGTTTAAGCTCTGTGTCTATTTTGTTTCCGTAAGTATGATGTGCTTCATCTGAGAAGATCCCTAAACTTGGTAAACTCGTTATTTTCTGAAGGCGGAGATTTGCCTCTAATTCTGCCTGTTCTTTCTTCTCCGCAAACTCAAATTCCGTCTGATTGCTTCGCTTTTTGACGTTTGCTCGAAGCGCGATTTTCTCAGTGTTTGTGACGATGACGTTGTAAGTACTACCGGTTTGGACTTGAATATCTTTCGCACCTGTTTGTGGATAGGTAATTTTAAGGTTGGCGAGAAAATCACGGTGTAGGCTCGCGGGTAGAATCTGATCAAAAGGGATGTCACTGATTTCACGAAGACTCTCAATAATGGTCGTGCCGGGGGCGAAGACGAGGGCGTTTTTCATAAAGTGAGTTTCGCCTGCCAAGTGCAGGCTTTCAGGGCCTTCAGGATATCGGAGTGCCATCGCAAATTCAGTCGCGATAATCGTACCGATGAGAACCGTTTTGCCGGTGCCCATTGCGAGTGCAAAGATATAACTCGGATACGGAAGCGTTACAGCCTCATGAACCGGATCAATTTGCTTCAGTTTTACAAAATCTGGATTGTTCTCCACCAAATTAATAACTGCATCAACATTTGTAATGTATATCAGATCGTTTGGCGTGAGTGGGATTCCGAATGCTTCGCAGAAATCTCGTATATCGCCAGTGTCGTAATAGTGTTTATAGAGATCAACGATATGTGGGGTGTTTAGGACTAATCTGAGATACCAATAGAGTTCCAGCGATTGGAATTGTGGTTCGCGGAGGTATTTGAGGTGGACACGATCACTTGCTTCGCCTTCAAATTGGTAGCGTAGTATTTCTCCGATAAGGGGGTAATCTTGGCAGGGGTATCCTTCTTTACGCCAGTTTAGTGTGTCGTCACGTAGTTTTTCAAAAAGGTGTTGCATTAAACATGATTCCTAAAAATTACGCTATTAGAAGTTTCGGGCTTGGTTAAATTAGATTTTACAATTGTCTGTCAAGTTTTGAAAGATATCTAACATGTAATTTAATGATTCACTCATGAATGTTTTTAATCAAATTTACGGCACACCGTATGTTTGAAGCAGTTATAGTACCGGAGTTCCCCCTATAATAACCGACTATTTCGCTTCCGACTCCTCCACCATTTTTAGCTTGCAATTCTGTTTTATATACAGGGAATATTTCTGGCTTGCATTTAACTATTACTCCTGCAACATGATAGTCCTTGCTACCGCTTGGTTTAAAAACCACAGGTCCTCCAGAAAATCCCGGATTCGCATAACCATCTATCCAATCATGATTTTTATTAACCATACAAGATAAAATACCTTTTTTCACTATCGGTAAAGGGAAATTTCTATTTAGTTCCTTTATCCGAGATGATTCCTCATTTATGTCTACTACATTAGGAAATCCAAGAAAGTATACGTCTTGACCATAATATAAACCACCACAATCCGCTGGCAGAGAATGGTCAGATGAAAAAAAGAGATTGCCAGTTAGAACAGATATATCTACCAAATTTGAAGTATGTCCAATCAAATTAACTGGAACTTCCAGCCATTTGCTATCATGATAAATATGAATAGAATCAGAATCTGTAATTTCTTTTACAATATGCTTGGCAGTAATTAAATACATTTGGTTTTCTACAGTAACAGTAAAACACGTTCCTACTTTTTCTTTGTAATGTATTCTAAAAGTTCTATGAATAACGTTAGATGTAATCATAAGTGATTTTGTGAATACTCCTAAGTAGGTTTGCAATAGGTTGAAGTGGTGGCTTTGCTAACTGCTTCAACGATTTGTGGTGCAGCGTTGCGAAAAACGTCAGGGGCAATTTCGCGGAACGTTTTTTCGAGTTCTTCATCATCAAATACATTCTCGAAACTGCTGTCACTGAATGCGCCCTTATCAAGATCCATCGGAACTGCCTTTTTTTGTTCAACGCCGTTAAAAGCGTAGAGGACCCGAGCGAATGGAATCCGTCCATACGCTTTTCCGTAAGGTATTTCTACTCTCAGGAACTTTATTAATTCGCTGTCGGATACAAGTTCCTTGAGAGAAACAGTCTGGATTTGATAAGGTGCCATCTTAATAGGCTGTGTCTGATATTTCGACATGACGGTTTCTCCGATTTGTGTGCAGGTGTCCAGTTAATAAACCTCAAAACGATGGTTTACACAGTGTGCTGGTATTGTGCCTTCTGCAAGGATTTCCGCGTCCCGTAGTGTTCGCACAAGTGTTTCTAAGGTGATTGAGAGATTAGGAGACCTTGGTGTACCGCCACTAGCAGGAGGTTGCGGTGATTGCTGTGTCAAGAACTCTCTCATATTTATTGGGTCAACAACGCCTAACAGGAAAGCGGGACCTCCATCATGCTGGTACGGCGGACTTATACCCAGAGGCGGGGGCAAAATAGGAGCAACTTCCTTGATTGGATCTAAAAGTTGAAGGCCTGAAGGTATAGGTTCGTTAATCTCTATTTCATAAACGTATGCTGGGTGTTGTGGTGTAGGTACCTCGGTCCCAAAAAAGTTAGCGTAATTTAGAGCAATTCCATATGAGCGAGTCAGTGAGACAAAAGGGCTGTTAACGGTTCCTCTTGAAATATGGAGCATTAACCGGTCTGGCGTTGGCTGCATTTGCAGTGCCCGTGCGATGAATCCGGTCTGTCTTGCATCATGAATATGCCAGTAAGTACCAATTCCCGCGCCTCGGTAGAATATGGCCACAATTGAATTCTGTCTTTCTATAAGCGTGTTTGATTTTAGAATAGCGTTCCGGATACGACCGGAACTCAAACCTCGGTTTCTGTAATTAATATTAACTTATGAACCCGCGTTTGTCAAGCGCGATTTCATTCTTCATTACTTATTTGGAAAACGCGGATGGGTAATATTGAACCTGCGGAGTTGATTCGAGATGTCACGCTTGAGCTCTTCCCTGTGGTCTTCTCTTTCTCCTTGGCAATCCAGATAGTAATTTCTCTTGGCTTCTAAAAGCTCTGATTGGTACAAAGCCTGTCGTATTCCTTCCTGCAGTTTTTCCCGATCTTCTTCAAATTTTGTGCTGGCATCAGTGCCGTGTATGACTGTGTAGTGTTCTTCGTGTTTTTTGAGTTCTTGGGCGATGTATTCCTTTCTGATGCGTTTTTGTTTTATAGTTTCCTCCTGTTCCTTCTCATTATAATACTCCTGATATTCCTCTTCAGAAAATTTCTCGAATTCAGGTGGGGGTGGTAGGTCATTTTCAAATTCTTTGAGGAATGCTTTAACGACTTCGGTACGTGTCATGAATCGTGCGAAGCATTTGACGGCGAATTCTTTATGTTGTTCATTTAATTTCATGTAAGATTCCTCCTGAAAAAAGATACCAATCTTCTGAAAAAGATACCAAATGGTATCTTTTTTTGCTTTTTGGTAATTTTTCATATTTGGTTGAGAACCCAATCACTGTGTGGGTTTGTAGGCGTTTTTTCCGTGATGTTTTGTTGAAAAAAAATATTACCACGGAAAGTGTAACATTTGGTTTAGTGGTCAACCATCAGCAGTTAGAAAAATGGTTAGGTTTATGGTTTAGGTGGTTTAACTTAATTTGAGTTTATGTTGTATATAATACTATATATAACATGGGAATGCAAATTAATTTTTTGGACTTACACAAAATTAGCAGTGGGTCAGTGAGTCCTGATGGATCAAAGCAAGCAGGGGCGACGCGATACTTATTAATGCTACAGGAGACCAACAGCCTATGGTACGGAAAATCGTTCAAAGTCTGCTAACTTCTAAAGAGGTTCAGGTATTTCTCCAATACGAAGAGGCGGTTGCGAGAGTGGCCTGTGGTCTCTTTCAAGATGCCGAGTGCTGTTAAGGATTTTAGGAGCCGGTTCGCACTTGAAAAACTTATGTCTAACTCCTTTTCAACGGATCTGACGTTGACAATGGGGGTTGCATACATACGTTGCAGCAGCTTTTGGGCATTTTTCGCTCGGACACCGAGCGTTAGGATTTTGGTATCATATTCTTGGCGGAGGGCAATAATCGCTTTGAATGTTTTGAGTCCGTGCTGGGCAGTCTCGACGATTCCGAGTAAGAAAAATACGATCCACTGTTCCAAGTCATTTGCGGTGCGAACGCGTGTGAGCGAATTGTAGTATGAAACCTTGTTTTTCTGAAAAAAGGTGGATGCGTAAAGGGCAGGTTTGCTAAGCAATTGTGCGTCAATGAGTTGCAAAACGATTAATAGTCTTCCGCACCTTCCATTGCCGTCCAAAAACGGATGGATGGTTTCAAACTGATAGTGTGTAATAGCGATTTTGATAAGGTACGGTAGTTGGAGTGATGTGTTGTGCCAAAATTTTTCTAAATCACTTAGGAGATCGGGCAGTTCTTCTGGTGAAGGTGGGACAAAAAGCGCGTCGGCGAGCGACGCACCGCCGATCCAGTTTTGACTTCTACGAATTTCGCCGGGTGCCTTATGTCTTCCACGAACACCGGAAAGTAGTATTTTATGGACATCTTTGAGAAGTCGCGTTGAAAGTGGGATTCTTGGGAGTTCGGCTATCGCGAAATTCATGGCTTCAATATAATTTTGGACTTCCTGCCAATCAGTCTGTCGGATTGCTGGAATCTCTGTTTGTGGCAGAACAACCTCATCAATCTCAGTTTTTGTGCCTTCAATCAGATTAGAGTCTATCGCTTCTTTTGCGATACTCATTGGCATCGAAAAATCGACATCTGGGACGATTTCCGCATAAGCGTTGAGTGCTCCCAAAAGATTTGCAGCTTGTTCAACCAACTGGTCTATTTGGCGGTTTTCCCAAGTAAAAGGACAGTTTATGAAGGATGGGCTGAAACTCTTGTATTCTCGTTGCTGTCGGTACACGCCCGCTGTAAAATCTTGCATATTACCGTTTTCGCCTCTTTTTGAAAATGGCAAATTTGTGTTGTCATTTTTCCCAATTTTTGATAATGCTATATTATAGTGTAGGTTCAGGGAGATGTCAAGTGGTTAATCAGAGCCATTCAATTTTAAGAAGTTAGGATTTACGCAGCCCCGTCTGCAGGGTTTTTGCTTGGGGTGTCTTTGCTTGGGTATTTCTGCGTGTTTCTGCGTGTTTCTTCAGGGTTTCAAACCCCGCCTGCAGTGCTTTTGGGAGACATATATCTTGTATAGGTTATCGTTTTCGGGTGTTTTTGATAATGACGAATGGGCCGAAGTTATGATGCTGGCATTATGGTGTTTTGGACTTCGGTGACGATGGTGTCGGGTTCTATGCCTTCACCTTGTCCCTCGAAGTTGAGGAGGATGCGGTGGCGGAGTGCGGGGAGCAGGACAGCATCAATATCCGAGAAGGCGACGTTGTAGCGTTCGTCGAGGAGGGCGTTGATTTTGGCGGTGAGTGCGATGGCTTGGACGCTTCGGATACCCGCGCCGAGGTGGACGTATTGTTTCACGATCTCCGGCGCGTCTTCGGAGTCCGGGTGTGTGGCTCGGACGAGTCGGATGATGTGGCGTTCGACATGCTCAGCGATAGGGACTTGTGGGACAAGTCGGCGCATCTCATTGAGCGTTTCAGCACTCGTAACCTTGTTGATGGTGATGTCAGCACCGGATGTCGTGCGGCGTAGGATTTCGACGATTTCGTCTTCGTTGGGGAAGTCTATGAGGAGTTTGAAGAGGAATCGATCGAGTTGTGCCTCTGGTAGCGGATAGGTGCCTTCCATCTCCAATGGGTTTTGTGTTGCCAAGACACAAAAGGGTTCTTCTAATTGATGGCTGGTACGTCCGACGGTGACGGTGCGTTCTTGCATCGCCTCAAGAAGCGCGGATTGGGTGCGGGGTGTGGCGCGGTTAATCTCATCTGCGAGGATGAGTTGTGCGAAGATGGGGCCTTGTTGGAATTCGAGCTGCCTTCCGCCGTGTTCGTCTTCAACGAGGAGCGTTGTGCCTGTGATGTCCGAGGGCATCATGTCGGGTGTGAATTGGATACGCTTGTAAGCGAGATCGAGTGCTTCGCTGAGGGTGTGAATGAGTTGCGTTTTGCCTAAGCCGGGGATGCCTTCGAGGAGTGCGTGTCCGTTGGCGAGTAGGCAAAAAAGCACGCCTTCAATGATAGCGTCTTGGCCGACGATGCGTTTTTGGACTTCGGCTTTGACGTTGTAGAAGGTTTCACGAAATTGTTGGATTTGGGTTTCTAAGTTCATGTTTTTGGGGCGAGGTTCCAAACCTTGCCTGCAGTATTTGGCGAGGTTCCAAACCTCGCCTGCAGTTGGGAGCCAAACCTTGGGGCGAGGTTCCAAACCTCGCCTGCAATAGGGGGACAAACCTCGCCTGCAGTTGGGGATAGCGGATGTGCGAAATTTTACCAACTTTTTCCTGCGACGTAGAGACCTCGATTTTCCATCGGGAGTGAGACGCGTTTACCGTCGAGTCGGTGCGATTCGATGATACCCATAAGTGTCTCTTGGCTCCGGCGTGCGAGTTGGATGGGTCCCTTTGTTTCGCGGTCTTCATCAATTGCCTCAGCAACATCTGTGATCCCCATCACGGTGCCTGTGGCACGGGATGTCTCTGGGAACGGGACTTCTTCATAGAAGGTGCCGTCCTTTTTTCGGAATTGGATTTCTCTGCTGTTGTTTTGCACACGGATTTTGCCGCCCGTGCCGCAAACCTCATATTCGGGTCCAGTCCCCGCCGTATTATAGCCGTGGACGCCGTTGGCGTAACGGATGTAACCGCTGGTGATGGCGGGATCGGTGTTGAGACGGTTCCCGTCCCAATCTGAATCGTTACAGACAACCGTGCCTTGTACGAAATCGACCTCTGGGTCGCCTGCGAGGAAGAGGAGCATATCTGCGGCGTGGGTGAGTCCCCAGAGCGCGGAGCTGGCACCGTATTGTGCGATGGTGCACTGGACATTCCCGATTTCGCCGGCATCGACGAGTTCTCGTATCTTGCGATAGATCGGCATATAGCGGCGTTGTGTGCCGTAGTTGAATTTGACACCGTGCTTTTCGACAGCGTCTACCATGATATCTGCTTCTTCCATGGAGCAGCAGAGCGGTTTTTCGCAGTAGATGCCCTTAACGCCGTTCTCGGCGGCGAAGACGGTAATATCGGCGTGTGGACCGGGACGCGTGGCGAGACAGATGATGTCGGGTTTCTCTTTTTCGATCATCTCTTGATAATCTGTGTACGCGCGTTCGGCACCGTAGCGTTTTCTGATGGTTTCGGCTTTTTCCTCGAAGACATCGGAGACAGCGACGAGGTCGGTTCTTTCACAGGCGACAGCGGCAGCGGCGTGTGAGAAGGGTTGCCAGATAAAGCTATCGGGTCGTCCTGCGACTTCGTCGTCGATGGTCGCGCCCATCCGTCCGCATCCGATGAGACAGGCTTTGTATGTCTGTGGCATGGTTTTCTCCTATAACAAAGGATATTTCTTTGAATCACTGTTGCCAGTATGTTATCAAAACCTAAAGTCCTTGTCAAGTCTGTATCTTTTGGAAACATAAAGATGTGGCGAGGTTGGAAACCTCGCCTGCAAAGAGGTTTGGATGAGTTCTGAAAGTTACTCACCTGTGTAGAGTTTGCCGAAGTAAGGGCGGTAGCCTTCGGGACCGGGGAAGCCGTCCCAGTAGTTGGCTTCGGCAGGGAATGCGGCTTCGCCGCCGCTTCGGAGCCATGCTATGAGTGCTGGGTCTGTGCCGCGGCGTTCGATTTCATCAATAGCAGCGGCGTGGAGTTTCGCGACGATGTCCGGGTGCTGGTCTTGGACGTATGCTAACTCGCCAAGCCCGACGAGTTTTGAATTTTCGGGTTTTGCGGCGACCTCTAAACTCCATTCTTGGCTGAATGCGGTGAAGAGGATCGCGTTCTCGTTCTGTGATGCTTGCTGCCAGCGTTCGATGCTTCCGCCGGAGAGGGCAAGTTCTCTGTCACCGGAGTTTCCGTCGCGTGCGGGTGTCAGAATGTCGTGTCCTTCAAGTCCGTCCGGGCGCGTCTCTCCCAAGATATTGAGAATCGTTGGGAAGAAATCCTGCGGTTGGACGATGACGTTGCTGCGTCCGGTGTCGCCTTCAGGGAGACGGAGGAAAAGTGGGACGTGTGCTTCTTGTTCACGGACAGGTTGCCCTTTGCCGAACCTACCTCTTTCACCGACATTTGTGCCGTGGTCAGCGGTAAAGATGACAGCGGTATTTTTGTCAAGTCCAGTGGATTCGAGGGCATCGAGGAACTGTCCGAAGCAGTGATCCATCCATGTCGTTTTCGCGGCGTATTGGTCTTTAATATGTTGTTTCGCTTCATCTGAGAGTTGCGCATTGCCGCGTGCGCCGAGGCTCCGTGGATCGACGCGTCCGTCATAGCCGGGTCGCTTGTCGTATTTTTTCATGAACTCAGGGGGTGAGTCCCACGGTTCGTGCGGATCGAAGCAGTCTATCCAGAGGAAGAAGTTATCCCGTTTGGCGTTATCTTTGAGGAATTGGGCGGCGGTATTGAAAAGTTTTGCGCAGTTCCAATCTTCCGGTTTTTTGCGATTTCGGTTGGCGCGTGCGTAGCTGCGAAGCATCCCGGATTCGGCGGCTTTGTCATCGATGGCATCAAAAAGCGATTGGCGGGTCCAGTTATCGGGCCAGGGGTCGGTATCCATAATCCAGTCTCGGTCGACCTCTGCGCCGCGGACGAATGTCCATGCGTGGAAGGGCCAGTCGAAGTTATGTCCGCCGTTAACGAGATGCGGTGTATCGTGAATGAGTTGTGTTGCGTAGCCGTTTTGTGCAAGTGTCCACGGTAAGGTTTGGCGTTCGTGTCGGAGCGGTTTCCATGCGTGGAAAGGTGCGCCGTATTGTCCGGTGATAACATCCGTGCGATAGGGGATGGTTGGGAAGCTGGCGCAGAAGGCGTGGTCGTAAGCCCAAGCCTTGGCGGCGAACCGATCGATATTCGGTGTTTCTATCCAGTCGTTGCCGTTTGCGCCGATGTAGTCGTAGCGGAGTGTGTCGATGACGATGTAAGCAAGATTCATATGGGGTTCTCCATTGGTTCGGAATCGGACGAGGCGACCTCGCCCCTACAATTTTACCATTTTGGGATTGCGCCGAGTAAGAGTTGCTGCTGCGGTGTCCCTTCTTCTCGGAGTTTGGTGACGCGCGGTCCGTCGAAGGGTTCGCGAGATTTCATCCAGGCGTTTTGGTAGCACATCAGACAGACGCGACGACGTTGTGAGGAATTGTTAGCGGCGCCTCGGTGCCATGTCCATCCGTCGAACATAACCGCTTGTCCGGGAGAAACGAGAACCCGTTTTTCATCGGGCAATTCGACAGGCGTGGGGGGTGGACGGAAGGGGGCTCTGTGGCTGCCGGGTTGGATGACCGTGGGACCGTTTTCGTCAGTTACTTCATCGAGATAATAGCCGCAGTTAATCTGTGCCGGGAGGCTTCCATAAGGTGTTCCATTCGGTGCAACGGGCCAGGGACCGTCGCGGTGCCAATGCTGATCTGCGGTTCCGGGTTCGGTGATGCGTGCCGTCGCACTGTGGAGTTGGACACAGGTGCCCAATATGGCTTCCATCCGTTTCATGACCGGTGGATTGTCCAGCAGGAAGGCGAACCGGTCGTCCTCCTCAAGGAGTTCTCCGATGAACTGGCTTTTGTCTCTACGTTCGTAGCTTTCATCGAGTGCCGCTCGTAGCGACTCAATCTGTTCGGGTGTTGCGGCATCGTCAACGATGAGGTAGCCCCAGTTGAGGAAGAAATTGACCTCTTGTTGCAATTGGTGATCCAGTTCGACGTTGAGTGTTGGTGGTACTACAGGATTTGCCATAAGTTATGCCTCCTTGATTGCTTCTCGGTCGGCGGTTGCCCATTCTTCCCAGCGTTCTTCGTCCGATTGGAGGAAGCCGGAGTTGCATCGCGGTTGCAGTTGCTCATCGACACCGAGGAGTCGCATGTGTTGATGGTTATTGGCGGCTCTTGCGGTTTCCAATAACTTTTGGGTATGCGGACCCGTATGGTGATCGGTGTGTTTCAGCCACGTCAGGTTATAGTAAATGCTGAAGAAATAGCGTAGTTTGTCAGAAGTATTCGGTGTGCCGGAGTGGATGAGTCCGTTGTGCGTGATGACGACATCACCGGCTTTCATGTGAATCAGCGTTTCATCGGGATGTGGAATTCCGCGCTGCGAGTCTTCCAAGGTAATTGGCTTTCGGTGCGAACCGACAATGACACGAAGGGGTCCGAATTCGTGTGTTAAATCTTGTAGATAAGAGATGGCGTTGATGGCGTTCGGGCGGTGATATGCGTCGGTGTATGGGACGTGTGCCCATCGGTCGCGGTGCCATCCGGAGACCCTACCTTCCGCTTTTTCTTTTTCCATGGGTGGAAACGCAGCGAGCGTGAGGTTGTCTAATTGCACAAAGGGCCCCATCACCTTTTCTATAAATTCGAGGAGCGTTGGGTGTGAGACGGCGGACCACATGAGTTCGGGAGCCAGTTCGAGGGTATTGCCGAACCACGTTTGTCCGTCGTTGGCTGCGGAGAGTTCTGCGTGTTTCTCGCGCCAACTTTGCATTTGGGGTTCGTCAAAGACCTTTTCAAAGATTGCAAAGCCATCGGTTTTATAGGCTTCAAAGCGTTCTTCTAATGTTGGCATTTTTTAATTGTCCCTTCAGACGTGAGTTTGAGAATTATAGTAAAACCCATAATTAATTGGGCACACTCAAACAGTCTGAATGCCTATAACAGGCATTCAGACTGGCACAACCTAAAAGGTTATGCTACAAAGATGTCTATTTATTTTTACGATTCACTATAAAAAAGCGTTGGGTTTCACTCGTTCTTGGGTGTCTTCAGGCTTTCTACTAAACTTGATAGGTCTCTTTTCTATCTCCGTTTACTTGATTCCCGTTCAACCCAACCTACAAGCGTCTGTTCCAACGCGTTGATCAGCGGAGTCCATTTAGGATATCTTCAGCGAGTTGCATGGTTTTAACGGCTTCGTCAAGATTCGCTGCTGGGAACGAAACGGGGGTGTCGGATTTGACGCAATCTAAGAAATACCTGTTCTGCTCAACGGTGCCGCCGGTGCCTGCCTCAGTGAGTTTGTGCTGCGTTCCGTCGCAAAAAACGGTGCCTTGGGAGACCCCTTCAAGGTAAGCAGAGATGTCTCTGCCGTGAATTTCGTAGCGTTCGAGGCGTGCATCTGTGGTGTAGTTGGCGATGTGTTGCGCGACGCAGCCGTTGTCAAACAGAATGAGTGCGGCGTGGACATCCTTGTAATCTGAGATTGTTCGCTGGACGACGCTATGCACTTCTTGGACATCGGCTTCGGCTACGGCACGGATCGTATCAAGTGCATGGATCGGTGTCTCCAGGAACATGTTGTCCATCAGGTGTTCTGGGAATCTGCCTGTCAGTCGGGTAATACTCTTGTGGAATTCCCCGACGATCTGTGTGACGGGACCGCGTGCGGTAACTTGGCGTTTTGCTTCGACGATGATCGGATGAAAGCGACGGTTCCAACCTACCATCCCTTTTGCACCTGTCTGTTCTGCGGCAGTACGCAAGGCGACTGTCTCGGAGACGCTCATCCCTGGTGGTTTTTCTAAGAGCGTGTGGACACCGCGTTCAAAGCACGGGAGTGCCGCCTCGCCGTTGAGATGCGCCGGTGTAGCCACGAAAATAGCGTCTAAGGTTTCGCTGTCCAATAGCTCGTCAATGCTCTCATAGCGGTTTGACACGTTGAACGGATCCGCGGCACTGTTTCGTGCGGTTTCAACAGGGTCGCAAACAGCGACGATGTCGGTATCGTCAAATTCTGAGAGGATTTTCATGTGGCCGCGGCCTCTGCCGCCGCAGCCGATGACGGCAACGCGTAGATTTGACACGGGTTCTCTCCTTATTTCTAACCCCCTAAATCCCCTTATCAGGGGGACTTTAAGAGGAGCTGCGTGAGTCCTGAACGGGTTTAGTGCCGGATGTGGGGTGCCTCCATGACTTCTCGTTGTTCTGGGGACATGTCCTCAATGTAATCGGGATATGTAATCTGGTGCGCGCCTGCGCTGTAAGCCTGGAATCCGGGACTGAACTTGTAGAGTAGGGCGCGTCGTTGATGGTCCCCTTTCCACGGCAGCGTGCCGTGTGTCAAGGTTTCAGTGAAAATCACTGCATCGCCGGCTTTCGCGTTAACTTCAAGCACCAGATTTTGATATTGCTCATATCGCTTCATATTGCTCGGACACGGCAGATTAGCCTTGTGGCTGCCGGGTATGATCGCCAAGCCGCCATCGCCGGGACCTTCGTCAGCGAGCATGTATTCAACGACAGTCAAACCTGTATAGATTCTCCCGTATTTGAAGAAGTAGGCTTCGGAAAAATTGGGACGCTCAATCCCGCCACCGTGTAGCGTCCCGCCTTCTGTTCCGTTTTCCATAGCGATTAATCCGGGACCGTGGTCGAGCCGATATTGTTTGCCTAAGACCTCTACAAGGTATGGTTTAACGTTCGGATGCACGAGTAGATTTCGGAACGGTTCACACCACGGTTTTTCCCATGAGAGCATCCCCCCCATGTCCATCCGGTGTGCGGTACCGACGAGTGCGGGTGAGCCGCCTGCCAGTGAGCTATCACGTTCTCTGAGTGCCTCAATGTGATGGTCAATGGCGGCGTTGCATTGTGCGACTTCTTCTGCGGTCAGCGCGTTTTCGACGATGAGGAATCCGGTCAAATCGAATAGATATTTCTGATCTTCGTTCATCGTTATCTCTCCTGTTACGGCACACGGCGCGTGCCTACGACTTTCTGCTTACGACTTCGCTTCTTCGATACTTTGAGGTTTGCCGGTTGCGTCACCACCGAGCCATCGGTAGGGACGTGGGTAGAGTGTTAGGGATCTATCTTCTAACGGTAATTTGACGGGAGCACTGTTTCGGGTTGCGGAGAGTTTTGCTGCGATTGCTACTTCTAACGCTTGTCGGAGATCCGCGCCGGTAATCCAGGGGTGCCCGTTACCATCAACTGCTGCCAAAAAAGAGCGGATTGAACCGGTGAGGTAACTGAATTCACTCCATGGGTACGAATTGTAGTTGGGTTCGAGTCGGATACGATTGCCGTGCCGGTCATAGCCTTTGAAAATCTCTGGTGGGTTCCAGTCCCAACGGACGAGGCATTCGTCTGTCCAAACGTCTACGCCGCGGCAGGTCGTTGGTGTTCCAAATACGTTGCATGCCAATCCATTTGTAAGATGGAAGTGTCCGTTGATGATTAAGCCTTCATCGGTATCTGCGTTTAACGCTTTGGTCGGAGTGCCCCATGCGATGATTTCTTCAACTTCAGCGTTCGTGAAGAGCCTTAGCACCGAGATGTGTTGGCAACCGCCGCCAGAGATTTCGCCACCGAACCCGTGGACACTCGCCCCTCGGATGTCCCCAAATTCGCCGTTATGGAGTCGGGATGCGGCTTCTTGGACTTCGTTCATTGCGCGTTGCAGATTGCCTCCAGCGAACACGATGCCGCGTTCTGCACACGCGTTGACCATTGCATCGGCATCTTCGAGACGTGCAGCGATCGGTTTTTCTGTAGAGATGCCTTTAACCCCGGCTTCAGCGCATGCGATTACGGCATCTTTCATATACTTGGTGGGTGTGACAACGACTGCTATATCTGGCACGGTGTCGCGCAATAGTGCGTCTACATCTGCGTAAAGGGCAGCAACACCGAAGCGCGTGCCGAGGACACCTCGCCGTTGGGCATTGGTATCGACGATCGCGACAATCTCTGTGTCGGGATAGGTGGCATACGCTTCTGCATAGTTCTGTCCCATCCGTCCACACCCGATGATGGCTACGCGATGTTTGGTGTTGCTCATTTCAGGTTCTCCCGATTTTGCATATTAACAAGGTTAGAAAAGCGTGTCAAGGAAAAAGTAGCGTTCTATAGGAAGCGTGATTGAAACGACAGTTGTTTTTTTTCCGTATTTGATGTATAATGCGTTTATAATGTATCACTTAGTCATTTCGTTGTTTGGAGGTAACTACGCGCCAATTGGACTGCGTTAATATATTGGGGGTAAGGGGAAATGGATAACACACAGATCGCAAAACGACTTAATACATACGTGCCGAGCTTGGAGGTGCCTTTTGAGGCGTTACAAAAGCAACTGGTGGCTTTCATCCAATCCGAGCGGGAGCAGCTAAAAGCGCGTATCTTGGAGGGCGAAAGCGGATTCGGGGCCTGCTATATCCACGCGCAGATGTGGGATGTGGTGATTCAGAAGGTTTATGAGGTCGCTTCTTTCCAGATTCGGGATGAATACCAGAAACAGATTGACGTGCTGAAGGAACTTCCAGACGTTGATACCGCCGATTTAGAAGCAGAATTGGAGGAATGGGTGCCGGATGTCGCGCTTTATGGCGTTGGTAGTTACGGCAGAAATGAACTTTGCTATTTTTCGGATGTGGATGTTGTCTATACTTCCTCTGTGGATTTAGAGGATATTTACGATGAGAGCACACTTGAACTGATCCGATGGTTCTACGATTTTTTTGACAGCCTCCACTCGGTGATTCCGGGATTTGAGTTCAGTTTTATCTATCGACCGCTTGCGGATGTCGCGCAGTGGAACTACCAAGATATGACTGCGCTGATTGATATGCGGTTTATTGTGGGTGCCGCGACGCTGACGGAGCGTTTCCGAAAGGTGGTGCATTCTGAAAAGTCGGATATTTCGCTTGTACTGGACCTGCTAAAGTCTAAGGCGGACGCTTTCAAGGCTTCTGAGGAGACTATCTATCTCAATCAACCGAATGTGAAGACGGGACGCGGTGGACTGCGGACGCTTCAATACGCGCTCTGGATATGTGGACTTCCAGACTTTATATCAATTCCTGAACTCTACGAACAGTATACTGATGATGAACTGATGCCGTCGCTTGATTTTGTATTCAAGGTGCGGAATCTGCTGCATGTACTTGCCGATGCGCCGCATGATGATCTCAGTTACCATCCTGAAAAAGGCGACATGCTGCAGGCACAGATCGCTCGTGTTCTTGGATTAACAGATGAAACGGACGAAGGTCGTTACGCGTTCATGGCGGAATATTATGCGAAGGCAAAATATTTGCATTTCAAGGCGGAACTGTTAACTCGTAAAATGCTGGCAAACGGGATTCCTATCTCCGATGTGCTTGCGGTGCGGACGGATTTGCTATACTGTATTGACAATAACTTCGGTGAGCTTGATGCAGGCGAACTCTTTACGTTGTTCACCTATTTCCAACAGTACGATTTTGAGATTGATGCCTCGCTTTCGACATTTATTTCCCGCTATGTTCATGCGTTTGATTGGGGCACTTTCCAGGAGCGGATGGCGGAATTGTTAAATATACCGGGAGATGTAGCGAAGACCCTAACCCGTTTACATAGGCTCAATATCTTGTCTCATTTAGGGGAAGGTGGGGAGCTTTTTGAGCGCGCGATGATGACTCGGAGCGAACGGAGTCTTGATCCTTATACAGTTGGGAAACATACGCTCGTTGCGATTGGGTATCTTGACGAAATTCGTCAAACGGAGTCGAGTAGCCCATTTGGTGGTGCAGGCGGTTTTGGTTCACCGGTGTCGCCGTCTCCGGCTTCCGAATTGGAGGAACTTAATACTGCGTTTCGCTCACTTTCAGATTCAAGTCCGCTTTATATGGCACTTTTCCTTCACGATATAGATAAGCCGGATCCGAGCCATCCGATAACGGGTGCGGCAAAAGCGGAACGCATCGCCCCGGAATTTGGGTTCAATTCCCAACAAACAGATGATATCTGCTTTCTCATCCGTGAGCACCTTGCAATGATAGATTTGGCACGTTATCACCATTGGGATGAAAGCACGATCGCTGAGTTCTGTAAGAAGGTCAACTCGTTGGAGCGTCTGACTGCGCTGTATCTGCTCACCTATTGCGATTCCAAAGCCAACGGTTCACAGAACTTCAGCCATGTGGTTAAACATAATCTGAAGAGTTTGTATGAAGTCGCTCGGACTCGCTTTGTGGGTCAGGAGGAGACGCAGTGGGGAGCCTTCGCGCCTGTTGAAGAGTTTCAGCAATTCCTTCACCACATGCCGGTTTCTTACCGTATTAGCGTTTCTCCTGAGGAGATCGCTATGCATATAAAGATGACAACGCAGGCCGAAGCCGCTGTTCCGGAAGCTGGAGCGACATCCATCACGGGGATCGTCCAATTTGTTGACCGTCCCGGATTTACTGAGCTACATCTCTGTAGCCCGAGTCGTATCGGCAAGTTGCACACAGTGAGTGGTCTCTTTTTCGCGAACGGCATAGATGTTCGCGATGCACGCGTCTATACGAAACAGGATACGAATATTGAACTTGAAATTTATCGGCTTGTGCATCAACCGCTCCATCATCAAGGGCAGCCGATGCCTCTTGACGAAGAACTCAAGCGTGACCTTGACTTTGATATCCGGAGTCTCCTTGCAGAGGAGGTTACACTCGTCCAGATTTTTGAGAAGCATTATGTGAATCTGAATGAGACATGGCAAGTTGATGAGGTCACTGTTGAGAGTGCACGGAGTTACTCAGAGATTGTCGTTGTCGGTGAGGAGAAGATGGGGTTCCTCCACTACTTCAGCGGTATCTTGGCGAAACTCGGATTGAACGTTGAGATGTGTAAATGTTCCGGGTTAGGTGGGCAGGCGATTGATCGGTTCTATGTCCAACCTGTGGCTGACCCGAAAGCAGTGCATGCGGATATTATGGCGGCGTTGGAATCCGAGAATGGAGAACCGTAAAAATTCTAAGTCTCACGTAGGGACTGGGTCACCCAGCCTCTACGCATCTTTTCTGTGGAAAAAACAAACGGGATTGACCGCAAGGAATAGACAAAAATGAAGCAACGCGTACTTATTACAGGTGCGGCTGGTACAGTCGGCACCGCGCTCTGGAAGGCTTGGGAAGAACAGGATACTTATACATTAACGTTGATGGATATTAACCCGATTGTGGATGCAAATTCGCGCGTGGTGCAGGCGGATATTCGGGACTACGCAGCGATGCATGAACTGTGTCGTGATCAGGATGTCTTGGTGCATCTGGCTTATATACGTCAAAATTCAGTTGTGAAGGCACCGGATGAAGTTAGCGACATCGGGGCATCTATGAATATATTTGATGCAGCACGAGCGGGCGGTATTCAGAAGATTGTGTATGCCAGTACGAATCATGTATCGGGATGGAACGAGCGGTTGAGTTCTCCGCCTCGGTTTTCGACAGGCGATCAGTTTCGTCCTGATGGCTGGTACGGTGCGATGAAGGGGATGGCAGAGATTGCGGGACGGTATCTTGTTGATGCGCACGATATGCGGTTCATTAGCATCCGTATCGGGAGTTTCAACGGGACGTATGAACCGAGTGGGATTCGGCACTGTAGCACACTGCTCACACCCCGAGATTGTGTCCAACTCTTTGGTTTGGCTGTTGATTACGATGGACCGGTTAAGTATTTGATTACGTATGGACGGTCTGCAAACTCTGATGGGTATCAGCAGAGTTATCTTGATATAAGCGGTGCTGTTGAGGTGTTGGGGTATCAGCCCGAAGACAATCTGGTTAAAACGCATCTCCACAATTTTCTATAATACCTTGCGGTTCGGTCAGGGGTGTTTGATGCTTTAGCGTCTTATTCCGTATATCTATGAAGAAACACCCAAGCAAAAACATCTCCATTACATTACGAACTATGTTTTATAGTAAAATCCGAAAATATGTTTACGTTTCGCGATAGGACCCTGCATTGCACCTTCGTAGGGGGTTTTTGCTTGGGTGTTTCTTATAGGGTAACCCAGCCCCTACGAATCTACCTTGTGTGCAAATAATTATGGGATTTACTATAAGAAGAAACTGAGAAAAAATGCGTGAAAATCCTGACTACAATGATCTCTACTATCAGAATACGACTTCGCATTCCCAGATCATTGATATTATTGCAGAACACACTGTTCCGCTCAGTGAGGTGGCTGCGCCGATTGATTGGGAAGCGTTCTTCGGGAATACGCACCCGGTGGAAATAGAGATTGGATTCGGTAAGGGGCGTTTTCTGCTTGAAGCGTCGAAACGGCATCCGAAGGTGAACTATATCGGTATAGAGCGTGCGCAGAAGTACGTCGAATTGACGCGGGAGCGGTTTGAGAAGTATATGCGGCATTTCGGGGTCGATAGAGCGTCTGGGACGTTTTCAAATGTTCGGTTGGCGTGGACGGATGCCAACTACTTCTTGACGCGATATGTGCCTGCAGTGTCCGTACAAGCATATCATATCTATTTCCCGGACCCGTGGCCGAAGAAACGGCAGCAGAAACGCCGAATTTTTCGGAATCAAGACTTTCTGGAAGCCTTGACGCGCACACTCAATTCGGATGACGGTCGGTTGTATGTTGTGACGGATTATGAAGCATACTTTTGGGAGATTCAGGAGCGACTTGCAGATTTGCCCGTACTCCGTCCTGTTGACGTAGATCTCAGACCGGATCAAGATATCGCTACTAACTTTGAGATAAAGTATGTCTTGGAAGGTAGATCTATCTATCGGGCAGTGTATGAGAAAGTTTTGTCTTTTTAAATATTGTGTTTCTGCTCCGATTTGTCCGATGTCCAAATCGGGTTTCTGATGAAAAAACAAAAACGATAGTCCGTAATGAAATGGAGAGGTGTTTTTGCTTGGGGTGTTTCTTCAGACCTACGAGGTAGCTCTTCACAGAACATGC
>JAJEGI010000091.1 GCA_022819945.1 Candidatus Poribacteria bacterium | reverse complement strand
TGTAAGAAACGATCAATCCTTCTTCTGCTACCCTACCGCCTTTCAGTTCAGAAGCCTTCAAACCTTGCTCCCGCAACTTCTGAATTGCCTGGTCAATGTTCCCATCCGTCTCGGTTAGTGCCTTTTTGCATTCCATAATCCCCGCGCCCGTGCGCGAACGGAGTTCACTAACCATCTTTGCTGTAATTGCCATCTCTCCTCCTTTTATTTTTTTAGAACTTACGCATTGCCTCTCAAAGTCCCTGATAACGGGGTGTTTTGCTGGGGGCTTTGATTGGGTATTTCTGCCGATTTCTTCTATAGGGGGTTAAAACCCTCCATTGTCTCTCACAGTCTCCTGATAAGGAGGTTAGGGGGTTTAAAACTAAAAAATCTACTATCGCGTGCTAAATTTGCGTAAGTCCTATTTCTCTTCAGTAGGCACGGTTATAATATAAGTAACACGCTACATAGTTCTGACCATGCCCGAATTGGTAAATATTTATGGCGCGATTCCCTATTCAAAAGGCAACCGCGCCCAAAAGCCTTTTATTGGGATTGCCGCCGAGGGGGTCTCCCTTTGCGTCGTTGACGGGGTGCGCGTGTCTGACGCTGTTCACTGTCCCCAATAGCCTCAGGTTCCGCTGACAACTGCGCCTCTTCGAGAATCGCTGCACTCTCTTCTTCATGCCGTTCGGCTTCAAGTACAGCATCTACGGGTCGGACGGCTTCGGGTTGCTCTGCCTCATCTGTGACCTCTTCGCCTTCTAACGCTTCACCGCGCCCTTCAATTACCGCCTCAGCCAAAACGGAACAGATGAGACGGATCGAGCGGATTGCGTCATCGTTTCCTGGGACCGGCAAATCAATCGGGTCAGGATCACAATTCGTATCAACAATAGCAATAATGGGAATGCCCAACTTATTTGCTTCCGCGATAGCCGTATGCTCCTTACGTGTATCGGTTACAACGACGACTTCAGGAAGCCTTTTCATCTCTCTAATGCCGCTGAGGTTATTACTGAGTTTGCCTTTCTCACGCCGTAGGCGCATCACCTCTTTTTTAGGCATCTGTTCAAGAACGCCATTCGTTTCGTCGGCATCCAATTTATCTAAACGGTTGACACTCCGACGGATGGTTTGGAAATTCGTGAGCATACCGCCGAGCCAACGATGGTTCACGTGGTACATACCACATCGAGCTGCCTCGCCCCGTACAGCTTCTTGGGATTGCCGTTTTGTGCCGACAAATAATATCCCACCGCCCTTTGAAGCGGTGTCTTGCACGAACTCCGCAGCGGTTTCAAGCATCCGTAAGGTCTTTTGCAAATCGATGATATAAATCCCGTTCCGCTCCGCGAAAATATATTCCGCCATCTTCGGATTCCAGCGACGGGTTTGATGTCCAAAGTGAACTCCACATTCAAGGAGCTCTTTCATTGTAACTGCCAAAAAAAACCTCCTAAGTTTGCAGAAGATATACCACTTCTGCCGGGTTTCTGCGTCCACCTCCTTCATATCTGCATCAGACTCTCAGCTCGAGAGAACCCGCTGTGCAAATCGAGAGGTGTGTTGTATCCATTATTGAAGTTTAAAAGCCTGATGAACACCTATTCATCAGAACAGACATAAATATTTTACCACAGAAACGATTGTATTTCAAGTTTAAGTTTATAACACACGCTTTAAATAGATGTCAAGGGAAATTCAGAGGCATTCAGTTATCAGAGGAATAGTTGTCAGTTAGCGGTGTTTGTGGTATAATTTAACAGGAGGGAAAAGGTGGAACATCTGATTAAACACATCGCTGCGCATTTCCAAACAGATGCCAGTGTGCTAAAACTTGAACCGATTCAACACGGCACACGGCAAAGGCACAACGTCTGCCTTTTAAGGCTCCGGACTGAAAACTATTTGCTAAAGCAGCACGATATCACCACTCCTGTTGTCGCAGCAGGATACACACCGCTCCAGATTGAAGCCGCTGTCCTCTCACTTCTACACGGTAACGGTTGCCACGTCCCGCGGCTCATCTGGCAATCAGAACACCACCACGCACTTCTATTAGAATGGTGTGGCGATTCCACGCTTGACGCGCTCGCACAACATAACGAAAAGTCTCGACAACATCTAACAGGGCTTTTGCAAACCATCCTCCGAGAGCTGTGCCAGATTGAAACCTGTTTCACAATACACGCGACCCAGTTGGTACCTTATATCTTTCGTTTTAATGCTCGGACAACCCTGCGAGACTTACTCGAGAGCGGCAAAAAAGTCGTCGGCTATCTTTCGCATCTTAGTGACAACTCGATGTCAACTGCCCAAACGGAAATACTTATGAACGCGTGGAACGGATTCGCTAACCGCCTACAGAATGCACCGATGACACTCGGCAGCTTGGACAACAACGCTCGAAATATCGTGATTCGGGGCGCAGTCCCGTTCTTTATCGACTTCGCGAGTATCGGTTGGAATTGGCAAGAGATGCGCCTTGTGCAGCTATTCAATAGTATCGGTGCTTTCCTTGCCTCGTCCTCTGAAACTGGTAGTTTCGTTTCACTTTTAGATAGAGAACTTGTCAACACGTACGCCGAATGGGTAAGTACACACCGCGAAACCTGTTCACCCACAGAGGTCGCTGCACGTGTTGACAGCCATCACCTGCTGTTCTATCTCTCGGTTATTGATCAACTTTTGCGAGCTGTTGCGGAGCCTGAAGCGACCGAAAACAGGATGCTCCATGAAGCGTGGGGGGATGCACAACGGCGATTCCAAAGTGCCCTCACACACATTATTGACACTAATTTAAGCGATGACATTCACACAAACCAGATGAGAGAGATAATAGCCGATTTTTCTGCTTGAAATACTCAATCCTTTTGAGCATACACACCCCATCGCACTCTGACAATCTCACCTGCTTCGACAAGCCGTCCGAGTTCGTTAATAACAGATTTCGGATGCCCATCAATTTGTTCTATGAGTTCTGCTGTTTTCCTTTCACGCCCCGCGAGTAAGGCAAAGATTTGGTCTCGCAATGGAACACGGGACGGCGTGCCACCTCTAAGTTTCATAAGCATCCGGTTTGCCTGTCTCGACGAACACCCCAAAATCCGTTCAACATCCTTTCTGTTGGATGTAGCGGTGAGTTCGTCTCGTTCGGTCTCAAAAGATTCACGAGTTTGGATCACCTCAGTGAGGTTATCAAGGTTACCGGCGATCTCGTAGTCCACCCAATCAAACAAGAGCGTCTCCGATCCATCTGTAATACCAGGGACCGGGAGCGCAGTGAGTAAGATGACTTTTTTATTCGGCAGATGCATCTGGAACTCTTGGAAGTATTCCACGATCTTGATGGTAACTGTATGCTCATAAAGAGCCTGGAGTCGTTCGTCTTCAAAGTAGCCTGAATCAGCGCGTTCATAGCAAATCGGCATCTCGTCAGCACCAAAGAGGCGTTGGGCTTGGAGCCAGAGCGAACGTAACCCGCCCTCGGGGATCCCGACAATCCAGAGTACATCTGCTTTCTTGAGAGGCGTGTCCCAATCTCTATCCTGTTTGAACGACTTTAGCGGTGTGACCAATGCATGCTTTATGCGGGGATCGCGCGCGACTTCCGCTTCAATGGTGTCTAAGAAAGTCTTCGCGAGTTGTGTCATGGCGAAGTATTTATCGGCATTATAGTCGAAGAGCGATTGGTATCTATTGTATCCGGCGCGGATCTGGAATATTTGATTCTCCGGATGCCAAGACTCCGGTTCGGCGTGTGGTGTATCCACCTTTCCGGTTGGGAGCCAGAACGCCAAAACGTTGCCGTCCCATTGCATCGGGGCATCGGTGTTGCGTGTGTAATGTGCAAAAAATTTATTAAGTTGCTGCCAGCATTTACTATCGCTCTGCATTTGCGCGACGATCTCGGATTCCCGCCATTCAAAAGTATGGACAGCATTTCGGATGCGTTGAACAGCATAACTGTGGGATCCGCTCCGAATGGCAAGAACTTCCAAAAGCGTTTTCGCGAACGCGCCTAATACATCATCTTTACCTCGGACGCGCCAACCTTCGATGACCTTGATAGGGATCTCACATTGCTGGAACTGTTCGCTAAAATTGTGGGTATACGCGTTGACCATCTGTTTGTGTAAAGTCGGTGCAGGACGTTTAATCGCGAGTGGTGTGAGCTTCCCTTCTCGGACGGCAGTGATCTGTGTCTCGTGTTTAGGGTCGAGTGATTCATACTCAGGCACTGGCGGTGTGAGTTCTTCTATAATCGGGTAGAGTGCGGGTTGATGTAGTTCTGCCTTGAGTTTATCAAGCGGGGCAAAGAGGACATCTTTGTCGAGAGTCGGCGGTTCAACGAGGTCACCAAACAGGATTTCATGGCGTGTGTCCCATGGCGTATAGGAGTCTTCACCTGAGATAGCAAGGTAAACATCTCTACGATCCACGTTTTCTGGGGTCGGTGTATGTTTATAGATATAAATCTGTTCGGGTTTGCGGTGTAGGTAATCGGTAATGCGACAGGAAAAGCGTAATCCTCCGGAGGGCGTCATTGCTAGGATCGGGTTTACTGTCAGGCTGATGAGCACCTCAAGACAATCTGAGATTAATTCGGGCGCTGTGTTGATCGCGTGGTAAGTGAATTCCAGATCGTGCCAAGGTGCGCCGTGGCATTCAGAAGGCACGCCAGTATAGATGCGGATGCCCCATGATGCATGCCACTGGAAAATGCCCCATTCCTCGATCGTCTTGTATGTGTAATGGTATGGGCACTCCTCGAAACCGCGCGGCATATCAATTTCGTTTGGTGCCCGCGCGAGCGGCATACAAGCAATAGATGCTTGTTCAAGGTCATCAACAAGAATAGGATAGCCGTGTGCACAATAAACAGTGAGATGATAGGACTGTTTATGGAACGCGGGCGAGATCACCGTTTTCCGTTGCCGTGCAGTACTATTCTGTTTTTCCCTACACCGTTTCAGAATATCTTTCAATGAATCCATAAATGAGATAGTCTGTAGATTCAACAAAATGTTGTGAAATTAACGAAACACATTTAAGTGAATCCACTTAGATAATTATTCTGTCTATTTTTTATGCTTCTATATGACAATTTTAATATTAAAGAAGTGGTTTCAGTTTCTATGTGAAAAAAGCCATGATGTTTGACGGCAGACAAACAAGTTAATTAACTTCGCTTCACCAGGCTGTTAAAAGATACAGACGGGCAGGGAGAACGTTGAGAATCAGTCCCTTCATTAAGATAGTTGAAGCGGGATTAATGTCTGCTGACAATCTTTATATATATTATTATATATATCATTATATACTAAACATTATCTTTTTTCAACTTAAATCAATGCGCTTATCTGATAAAGGTTTAAAAGTAGATGATTTATATGTGTTGCAGGCTCGGTTGAGCGAAAGGAGGGTAAGTGATGATATCCGAAGGCATGACTCGACTCCTACCTCCCAAATAGGTTGAGGGAAGCAAGGAAATTGCGCCACCCTCGTTTAAAATAATTAGGCGTTGCTACGGTATCAGTTCTTACTATCAGTATTCTCGAGAATTGTGTCCGCAAGCGTTCGGAGAAACGCTTGAATCTCCGGCGTTGACGGTTTTTTGACATTAAATTCCGTCTGATACGATTTTAGGGCTGCATAAAGCGATACCAAGTTAATCTGCCGCCGCTGAGTGGCTTCACGGACACGCTGAAAATTTTCAACAATCTGCTCTTCCGAAATACCATCAGGTCTTTGATTTTCTGATTTTAGGTGTTTTTCTACGCGGTTTAGCGCGTGCTCAGCCATCCAATAGCGCGCCCCTTCGCCGCCACCGACTTGACGATAAACCACGCCAACTGCAACCAAGCCAATTGCAACAATCACTAACAAAAAAATCAGAACTCTTCTATAGCAGCCACTTAGTTTTTTTCTTATAGTTGCCATATTTATTTTTTTGAATCTGTATTTTTTATTTTCCTAAAACCTACGACAAGCCTTAAATTTTTCCTTCGCGTATTGTTAGTGCTGCCTTCAATTTTTGATTCCCAATAAATTTTGTCCCGTGCGCGTCAAAATATTCAAATTCACCCTCAAGGACTTCAAACACCGCGACATCCGCGACAGCACCAACTTTCATATTACCGAGCTGCGCCTCACGTTGGATAGCCTTCGCAGCACCGAAGGTCGCTTTGTCAATCACGTCCACAAGCGATAACCCTAAGTGCATCAACTTCGATAACGTTGTCGGTAGATCGTAGACGGGACCGTTGATGTTTCCCGTGTGTAAATCGGTGCTAATAACATCGGAGATGAAACCCTGCTCGATTGCGCGTTGGGCGATTTCATAATGGAAACTTCCAGCACCATGCCCGACATCAAAAATAATACCGTCCTCGCGCGCCTTCCATGCCTCAGGGATAACCCTGCCTTTTTCGTCAACGATGTTATCACCATTACCTTGAAAACAATGCGTAATCACATCTCCTGGACGTAGTAACTTTAATATATCGGGCAAGGGCACTCCGGCACCAATATGGCACATAACAGATGTACCTGCGCGTTCCGCGGCTTCGATAGCACGTTTCAACGGTTCAACACCGTTATCACCAACCTGCCCCTTCCCTTGACGCACTTTGACCCCAACGGTAATGTCCCGATGCTGTTGTAACGTCTCAGCGACGCGCCCTGGATCGGCGTAAGCCATATCATACATTTCACCTACCGGTCCGTAGACGAGTCCAATGCCGGAGATGTGGATATAAGTAAGGATATTTGTCTGCGCAGGTTCAGCGATGAATTCTCGGAAGCCGGGGAATGTCACCCAACTCGGACTACCGGCATCCACAACAGTGGTCGTTCCCGCGGTTGGACAGACAGTATCGGGTCTGATCCCCCATGTCGTTACCCCGTAATAGACGTGTGTGTGAATATCGACAAGTCCGGGTGTTACATATTTATCCTTAACAGAAACGGTCTGCGTTGCTGCATTTTCGGGAATATCAGGTTCAATCGCTGCGATGACACCGCCAGCAATTGCAACATCACGCACGGCGTTCAAACCTTGAGCGGCATCTATGACAGTGCCACCTTTCAGTAAAATGTCATACTTCACTTCTGACCCCGCGTTCGGCTTTCGGTGTAGTGTTTTGTCGTATCTGAGTTAGACCCCTCGTTTATCGCCCCAGATGTCAACATGTACACGCGGTGAATAACGATACCCGTTCTCTTTGCAGAGGTCAACCAACCATTCCTGTTTCTGTTGTAGCACTACAGGCGTTGTCCCCTGCGGCATCAACAGAATCGTTTCCGCAGGAATACCGATCTCTTTCTGTAAGGTTTGGATTTCAGCCAAATCTTCAGGTGTATCCACGACAAACTTCACTTGGCACAGATACACATCTAAAAACTTGCGGATGACATCTGGCTGGATACGTCCGCGTTCATGGCGTTTGAAAAAGCGGTTGTCTGCCGGTGGATTGGAATTGTGTAACTTCGGACTCATTGAGATAAGATGCGCTGCGACCTCTGCAA
The DNA here is from genome assembly GCA_022819945.1 of Candidatus Poribacteria bacterium. Classification (GTDB taxonomy): domain Bacteria; phylum Poribacteria; class WGA-4E; order WGA-4E; family WGA-3G; genus WGA-3G. The sequence continues at coordinate 8,614 of JAJEGI010000091.1, read as the reverse complement.
AAAGGGTAGCGTTTGTTTCAATCGTGATATGATGGCCCCGTTTATCGAGTTCATGACAGAGTTCCATTAACGCCGTGGGCTGAATAAAAGGTTCACCACCGGTAATAACGACATGTTTACACTTGTATTGCGTGATCGCGGCGACACTTTCAGCAATAGCAATATCCCGGTCTTCAGGTTCCCAAGATGTGTAAGGTGTATCACACCAAACACATCTCAGATTGCAATAACTCGTTCGAAAAAAAACAGAGGGAACCCCGATGAGTTGTCCTTCACCCTGAATTGTATGGAAGAGTTCGCTGAATTTCATTTTTTTAAGTATGAACTTCTGCTCGGTTTTGTCCCACCTTTCCAGTAAGGGGTGGAGACCGTTATCTAAAACCGATCCTCGATTAAACCTGTTACCGTGGGTTCAGTCAAAAACCAGACGCGATGCGTCTGAGGTAGTACTTCGTGGCGAAAGGTTACGCCTCAATAAGTTCAATTTGAACGTTATCGGGTCCCTTGAAGAATGCCATCATTAGTCCTTGGGGTTTCAGGTCTTCAAGTTCTGCGCCTTTTGCTTGGAGTTTGGCGACTTCCGCATCAAGGTCTTCCACAGTGAAAGCGAGTTGGTAGACACCCCAGCGTGGATTACCACTGGTGCCTTCGACTTCCATATCTCCTAATTTCGGTGAGAGGAAAATTCGTTCCCCACCGATATCCATTCGGACGATTTTTAAGCCACGGACTTCAACCGTCTCGTCAACTTTTCCGTCAAACATTTCTTCGTAATAGCGAACTGCCACTTCCAGGTCTTCACAACGGAGATGAACGTGGTGAAATGTAAATGCCATTGTTAAAACTTCCTTTCTTTGAAAAAGCGCGCCACACAAACGCGCATAGCAAAAGATGATATCAGATATAGAATTATCACATAATCCTTTGATTGTGTCAAATTGTTTTTTTAGTCCAGCTGAATGTCCTTTTCCGAAAAATACTGAGTGCGATGGTACAATTATTGCAGGGGATATACGAATATTGTGCCTCATCTGCAATTTCTGCACTCCAGCAACATGTGGCGGATTATGGACAGGTCTGTATCCGTTAAATGTTTAGCGTCGTTGAGTGATATAGTTAACATGTGTTCGATAATAAAAAGTAAGTATGGGACATAGGTTATAAAAAACGAACTCTTTTTAATTGTACTGACATTTATCAAAGTTATGTTCAGGCTACTCAAGGTTATGTTCAGGCTACTCAAGGCGTTTCCTCAGCGCGTGTTTTGTTTTCAAAAAGGTTCTTGATTTTTAGTGCATGAGATGGCATTCTAAAAGGTATCCACACTTCTTAGGAGGACATCTCATGCAAGAACATATTATCACATCAGCGGCGTTTTTTCAATCCGCTTTGTATGCGAACTCTCGGGAGCAGATGTTGTCTATCATCAGCGCGCATTTTCATGAATAAAACACACAGCAACACTCATAACTATTCACTCAAACAATGTTTTGAGAAATATCAGCGAATTTACTCTTGGACATCAGCGGGTTTCGTACTGAACTGCAATAGATCGCTACCATCAGCAATTTCCATCCGATAGTCCCATCCGCCTGTATAGTCACCCGACTGGATCATCAGCGTGTTCCAACCCGCTTTTAAGGGTAACTCAAAATGCGCCCATCCACGAAACAGACGGGCCTTGAGTCTCGACGCTGCAGGAATCTCGACCCCGTTCAGAAAGAGCCTACCGAGGTGGCTCCCCCATCCAATCTGCGCAAACACACGCCGCGCATCAGGACTGTTAATATAGGTCACACCATAACCGAATGCCCAGTCGGTGTTTCCGAAGGCATCGTCCAAGTTAATCCGTTCCGTCTCCGAGAGATGCTCTTGCCAACCGATCTCTCCTGCCTGTCCCTCGTACGTTTTACCGTCATCGGATTCAGGTAGCGGTGCCGTCAGGAAATTTGGCGGTATAGTGTTCGAGTCAGCGGACATCTCTGTCACGCCAAGATCGAAAGGCCCCAGAAGCATCCAATCTTGGAGTACACGCATATCCGATCTATCAATGGGATGGAACAGATTCTTGCGACCCGCTAATTGCTCGCCACCGTAGACAATCGCATAGTCGTAGGTAGGGAGCGGTGTGAAGGCATCAGAGGGTGCCGTAAGGGCGACAGTTCCGCTTGCCGTTTGCCCGGGTTTAACTTGGAAGGCTAACCGGTGTGGTGAAATCTGCCAATGCTCGTTTGCGTCAAAAACAATTTCGACATCCAACTGCTTTTCAAAGGTGTTTTCCAGAGAAATTTCGAGCGTTCCATTGGAATGCAGTTGCGTTCTATCTAAGTTGAAATGCGGCTTAAAGGAGAGTAGACTCGAAAGTTTCTCTTTGAAAACCGCTGTTGAGATGTCCGCGGGATGGACGTTCCCGGGTTCGATAATTGCGACGTTAACCGCTTCGCCATCTACGGTGACAATGCTGTAATGGTCAAAGGCACCCGCCTCCGGTGCCTCTTGTGGGGTCAGTCCACCACCTGTCGCACTCAGCACAAAATAACGACGGTCATTACGGGTATGTAAGGTTAAGTTATGGTAGTGTCCCGCAAAGACGGTGTACGCCCGATCACCGAGTGCCTCTTCAATCTGCTCCCACCCTGAGTTTTCGTACAACCATATCGGTCTGTGCATCAGGACGAATGTATGTCGTACGTCCAAGTGTTGCGTCAATTCATCTTCCACGTATTTTATCTGCGCCTCGCCGAACCAGCCTTCTTGCTCCCAGTCCCACTCCGCGTGTGAAGGGTCATGCCACTCTTCGGTATTGAGCATGATAAACAGGCAATCTTTATACACAAACGCTGAATAGGTGCGTCCAATATTGTCCTTCCAATACTGATACATCACTGGATTCGTAATATCGTGGTTACCGGGTAAGGGCAAAAACGGCAGGATTAGATCGGATTCGTGTTGCCAGAACTCTTTCCATTCCGCTGCGAGTTGGTCAAGGTCCCGTGTATCTCCCTGTATCAAGTCGCCTACCATGATAGCGAAGTCAGGTTTCAGGACATTGATTTCATCTATCGCGCGGTCAAACACGTGCCATTTATCTAAACCACCACCCGTTTTATCGCCGATAATCGCGAAACTGAACTTGTCGGGATCGTCCGGAAAGGGGCGTTCAATAATTGGCATGCTTTCCGGGAAATTGGGGGTTTGCGCGTTAACTACAGCGGTAATAGCAACGCATAAGACGAATACCGTTAGAATCTTTGGGAGATTTATCAATTTCCAAGTTTTCCAAATTTGTTTGTATATATCAGACATTTAATCTTGTGCTTCCTCCGTATAGGAAGTGAATTGGTATCAAGACTCGCGCAATATGTAAGACTTAAATATTATAGCACAAATCCAAAATTAGCGTCTGGCTAAAGTGTCAATTATTGAATATAAGAGACGCAATGAATTGCGCTACTACGAACAGGATTTTTCGGTACTGCTGGTGGCTCCAACAGCTGACCGCTGATAGCCAAATTAATTGCCAACCACGCCATAAACCTGCTATACTTATCACGGAGATGCAAACGGAAGAATTATACAATGCAGAATACTAAACTCGAACCGCGCACGAAAATCCTGATGATGCTGATTGCCGGATGCCTCGTCATCCTGCTGGACAGCCCTATCGCTTTGCTCGTCTGTTTCCTCGGTAGTCTTACACTTATTGCACTGTCGCGACCGACATGGCGACAGATCGGTTTGCTCTGCATTTTTCTGTTTTTCACGACATGGGGACTCATTTACAGCCAAGCGATCTTTTATAACGAGTTCCCGCGCACCGTGCTGTTCACACTCGTGCCCCCGGAATTTCCGATCATCGGGAAAATGACAGGGGGTATACGCGTCTATCGGGAAGGACTGTTTCACGGGATCGTTCAGTCGCTCCGCTTCAATACAACACTGGGTATCGGGTGTTTCATCGTCTGGACAACGCAGCCGCGGGATATGCTGCTTGCATTGGTGCAGCTACGCGTGCCAGCAACCCTCGCTTTTATGGTGACGACTGCGCTGCATTTCATTCCGGTCATTGCGAATGAGGCATCGGCTGTGTTTCGGTCACAGCGGTTGCGGGGGTTCCGTTACCTCCGAGTCAATCTATTCGCCACCTGTCGCGGTGTTATCAACAGTTTTCGTCCGATCTTAGCGGGCAATATCCGGCACGCAACACACCTCGGTGAATCCGTTGAGAGTCGCGGCTTCTCACCGGAGACAGCGACACAACGCACCTCACTACGGACACTGAAGATGGGAATATGGGACTATAGTTTGCTTGCGGTGCTGGCTACCTGTTTAATCGGTATCATCAGTTTGAAACTGATCTATTTCTGCTACGCGAACGGCATCTATTACGCCTCATGGCTGCGGGATGTGTATACCTTTACACGTGAGGTTTTGTAAATAGTTATCAGTAACCAGTTAAGAGTGCCTCGCAGTGAGAGTCTGATTTATTAAGTCTTTCTCTTACTGGAAACTGGAAACTGTTTTAGCGTCCGACTTCCCATGCGAGATGTTGTAATTCTGGTCCGATCAACTTTTCCCACGCCAATTCCACAGCAGCCGTCGAACCCGGTGTAGAGATCACCACTTTCCCGCGATAGACACCCGCTGTTGCCCGTGATAACATCGCCGCTGCACCGACCTGATCATAGCTGAACATCCGAAAGAGTTCGCCGAATCCGGGGAGCGTTTTTTCCAACTTGCGATTGAGAATGTCGAATGTCGTATCACGGGGTGCGATACCCGTGCCGCCGTTGAACAAAATCACTTGCGCATCGCTTTCCGCCATTGCGTCTAATACCGCTGCCACTTGGTCAGGCTCATCTTTAATGATCTGATATTCAACGACGCTGTTGCCTTCTGCGGCGAGTTGTTCGCGTAAAAACACAGCGTTCTTGTCTGTTTCAGGGGTCCGCGTATCGCTCACAGTGACAATCGCTACAGCGACAGGTCCCTCTTCGGTTGCCATTTCTCGGTGTTGTTGTGTACTTGTAGAAGTTGTTGACATTAATATTTCCTTTGGGTTAATAGTTGTCAGTTTTCAGTACGATTTTTCTGGGAAAAAATCTTTCAGTTAAGAGACAATTTGTGGTGGGTACTTCTCTCGTAACTGCCACAAGAATACGACTGAAGTACTAACAACTGAAAACTGATAACTGATTTATTGATTCGGATAAGTTTTATTTAAATGCTTCGGCATCGTGAAAAAGACACCTCCTGTCTGTTCCGCAAGGGTCTTCTGGAAATCCGTATCTCTCGGATGCCCCACGACATAGGCACGGATCCCTAACGACTGACACACGCTGAGGGCGCGTTCTGGCGGATACTTCCCCGTCGTCGGTTCGTCTGTCAGGATGAGCAGAATTCGGCTCGCGTATGGACTGAATTTCACTTTCGGGACACCTTCCACGATCGCGTCAATAAGATGCTCATCGCCACCGAAAGGGTCCTCCATATAACTCTTCAACATGGTTTCGTTCAGGGGCATCTGTGTGACGACCGCGCCGTTGATCACCTTGATCGCATCTTTCGCTTCTGCGAAACGGATCAACCCGATCCGATACTTAACAGGGAGAATATCTAACCGACCGATAAGCGTGCTTAAACCGAGCATAATCGCTTGAGATTTACCCCCCATACTCCGACTGTAATCGAGCATCACAACAATATCGACATAAGTGCCAAATCCTTTTTCAGGTGATGCCGCGGGTGTGCCACCCGCGTAAATATTTAATCGGTTCTTTTCGCTGCGGACAGTGTACATGCGCCCGCTATTGCGATCGTTTATGAGCCAACGGCTGCCCCGATGTTGGGTCATAGCCGTGAAATTTTCAGATAGATTCCAACTTTCAGGATAGATACCGGCATAGACGTTCAACTTGTCACCCTGTTTACGGATGGTATAGGTGTGACCACTTGAATAGTCCGTAATGACCCAGAGATCTCCCTTTTCTTTTTCCCAGACTTTGGCATTGTTAAATACACTGCCGCCCATGGATAAAGAGACACCATTTTCTTTGAATTCACGTGCCAATCTCTTCATAGGTATATCGCCGTCTTCGAGGAGCACCTCAAATTTCGACTCCATACTGAATAACATTTGACCGCCGTTGCGACGAATATCTTTAACGATGTCTCGGAACACCTTGAGAAACGCCTCGTTGCCCTTGTGCGTACCGGGTAGCGTCGTTCGACTGCGCCCTTCAATGTCTCCCGGAATGCGCTGCCACAGTCCGCCCGTATCTTCAGCAATTTGTTGCTGAAACAGTTCTGGGTGCCCAAGGACGTTGACACGGATCTCCTGCAGTTGATATTCCTTGATAGCCTTCTCCTGCATCTTGGTAGACGAGTCTTCTGTATTAAAAGCCGTCGATGCAGCTTCATCGGTTACGAGAATAATAAATTTATCGGCATCGGCATGGAAATCAATCCGATGAAGCGTATCTATTAAAGCGTCAAGTGCGTGTTCATTGCCGCTGAGCGTCGCGCTTTGCATCCGTCTACGCAGCATGCCGACATCGGGTAGCAAGGTACGGATTTCCAGGTTTTGCCCCGTGTGCCGCACACTGAATTCAGACATACCGAGATGGTATTCCAAATTGACGAGATCAAAGGCATCTGTCAGGCTATACAGGTTCGCTGCGACTTGTTGGATGTTATCGCGCATACTCGCGCTCGTGTCGAGTACAAAGACGACGTTCACCTTATCCAATTCTCGTGTCGCGATGATATGATTAGCAATGTTTTCGAGTGCTTCAGCGAACGGGTTGGTGCTGTCCCCTTTGCCTTCACCATCGCCTTCGCCTTCGCCATCCCCAACGGTTCCAATTTCGGAAGTCCCAGTCGATTCAAGTTTGTGAAAACCGTCACCGCCATCACCTTTAACCCGTTGGCGTGGGCTATCTACGCCTTCACCCTCGGTGGTTTGAAAAGGGCTTGCGACTGATTCGTGGATCGGTGTGGCTCGGCTATTGAAATGGCGCGTATCCGTCGTTACGTCGGGTAGTGAGGTCTCTATATCTGACACAGATTTCGTTGCGCTCTGTAGAAGTTCTTTCTCTGATTGCCGCAAGGTTTCATTCATAGGATTCGCGGAAGCAGCCAAGTCGAGATGTCGTTGCCGCGTCTGGGCAGAGGGATCCGTTTGTTGTGGTACCCGTAGTTTTTTAGGCGGCGGTTTGAGTGTCCGGCGTTGTTTTGGCTCGGTTTTCGGTTTTATTAATTCCAGTGCCACCACGTCCTCGTTACTCATTTGTCTTTGTGCATAGAACGAGAACATGAAGACAATTGCGAGGCAGAGATGGACAACGCTTGAAAAGAGCAGCGCACGCATGGAACGGTGTCGCCTATAAGAACGGTTCATGATATTTTCTCCATTTTGATATAGGTCTGTTTATCCCTCAATCCGACCTACACCCTTACGTATTCTATTATTAAAGTGTCTATTTCTTTTTCACGCCACTCCATGTTGTTGTTAGTAGGTGCGGTTGCGGTGAGACCGGCAGCGCATACGTCGGATCGAACCAATCTCCACCAGAATTCCCAAATCTCGGAAATCCAATATGCGTCAACTGCGTCCGAACGCCACTCTTCACATTGACTTTGAAGATTTGGGACTGATTATTAATTGCTTGTGTATAAAGAACTTCCGCTCCATCTGGTGATATTGCGGGTGCCCAAGCTTCCTCGCCGGCTTCATCAACAAGTTGTTGGAGACTGGTGCCATCACGGTTCACAATGAAAACGCTCTGCTTATCCCGCCATGCGTTGTGTAGATCCTTATCTATGATAGCAGGTATGGGATGCTTATTCCCAGTAAAGGCAAGTTTGTCTCCCACGGCAGCCCAGGACGGGTCGTGTTGCCAAAGCAGTGCTTTCTTCGGTAGTGGTTGTTCCCGGGTGCGTGTCCGGACGTTGATAAATGTAAGTTGTGCACTCTGTGGACTGCTCACACTACAGGCAATTTCCGTGCCATCCGGCGACCATGACGGACCCGAACCTATCACAACATGTTCCACATCTTGCTCACCTAAAGTCGCAATGTGGACACCAAATTCGGGACCACCCCAGTCCAAATTATCGTAAGCGAAGTGTTTGCCATCCGGCGACCATGATGGCTCTGCTCTATTAACTTTCGTTTTCCTCTTGAAGACGCGTCGAACGTTGGATCCATCGGGGTCCATTAAATACAGGTCTCGCATACCACCGCGATCGGAGATAAAAAGAATCTGTTCGCCGGTCAGAGACCAGACGGCATCCTGATCCGTTGTTCGATGTTGCGTTAAGTTCACCTGTTCAGAACCGTCTGGATTCATGATGTAGACTTCGCGATTTCCATCGCGTGCAGAAGTAAACAGGATTTTCGGCGTCGTCGGTGCCTTCGCGAAAAGTAGCGAAACGCTGATATTTACTATCAACGAGATGAATATGACAAAGGTTAACAACCGCATCGCTTTCATAAAACTTCCTCAAAAAATCAGGGATGTGTTTCCATAAGTCTATATGGAGAGAGGTAGTAGACATTTTACGAAACTCAACTTAGTATAACACGTATTACAGCGTACATCAAATTAAAGTT
>JAJEGI010000138.1 GCA_022819945.1 Candidatus Poribacteria bacterium | reverse complement strand
ACCCCTCTACGAAAATGTGGACAGTCGCAAGTCGGTAGAGCTCGCTTCGAGTCGCGATCTACGGCAATGGGAGCGGGTCGGAAACCGCACCCCATTTATCGAACTATCACCCGTCGGAGACGGCAGTGCCTACGATACAGGGCAGATTTCGGTCGTCAACGGACCCATCAGACGCAACAATGAACTCTGGTTCTACTATCTCGGTGTTCGGCACCGCAGCCAGCCGTTGGCAGATGTAATGAACAGAAGATACCTCAACAACTTTGCCATGGCACTCGCAAAACTCCGCGTTGACGGTTTTGTGTCGCTTAAGGGTGGCATCGAGTGGGGTTCGGTATTGACCAAACCGATGGTCGTGGAAGGCAACGAACTGCGCGTTAATGTGGATGCTTGGCGCGGCAGGGTTAAGGTAGAGATTCTCAATGCCGATGATGGACAACCTCTTCCGGGATATACCTTCGACGAAAGTGTTCCGGCGATGATTGATAGTATTGACGAACCGATGCGTTGGAAGGAGAAAGCTGACCTTGCGGAACTCCGCGGTAAGACCGTACGTCTCCGCTTTTCTATACTTGAAGCAGAAATTTACGCCTTCTGGTTCACTGACTGATTTGCAAGTAGGAGAGAGTGTTTTTGCTGGGGTGTTTCTTATCGCTCGTGATTCCTACAAGGAACAAAACTATGAACACAGCCATCGAAAAAACAGAGGCACTGATTCACAGCAGACGCGCGCTCGATGAAATGTACGCAGACGATCCCTATCGACCGCGCTATCACTTCACACCCCCATTTGGTTGGATGAACGATATTAACGGTTCCATCTTTTGGAAGGGACGATACCACATCTTCTATCAACACAATCCCGAAGGTGGCTATTGGAAATGGATGCAATGGGGACACGCATCGAGTGTTGATCTCGTGCATTGGGTGCATCACCCGATCGCGCTAACACCGGATCTTGACGGCCCCGACCGGGGCGGATGTTTTAGCGGCGGTGCACTCGTGAATCGAGAGGGCATTCCGACGTTCATCTATCACGGAATCCCTGATGGCACATGTATCGCAACGAGCGATGATGATCTGCTCATTAAGTGGGACAAACATCCAGCAAACCCAGTGATTCCAGTACCAAAACCGGGTGAGAAAGGACACGGCGAATATATCGTATTTGATCCGTGTGCTTGGTTGGAAGGCGATACGTATTACGCACTCATCGGGAACACGATACCGGGACAAATCGGGGACGGAACCGCGCTGTTTAAGTCTTCTGACCTTGTAGACTGGGAATTTGTGCGCTCCTTTTATGAATCGCGGCGTGAGTGGACACATGAATCCGAAGACTGCGCAGTTCCCGATTTTTATTCGTTGGGCGATAAGCACATGTTACTGTTTTGTAGCCACTGGCAAGGCACACAGTACTATCTCGGCAGATTTGAAAATGAGGCATATCACGTCGAACGGTATGGACGGATGAGTTGGGAGGGTGGACTGCTCGGTGGACCGCGCTCACTGTTAGACGCGCAAGGAAGGCGTATCTTCTTCGATTGGGTTCGCGAAATTCGCGGAACCGAACAAGAACGTGCTTCTGGATGGTCAGGCGTTATGACAGTGCCACGCATCCTCTCCCTCGCAACCGATGGTAGTTTGCAGATTGAACCAGTGCCAGAGTTAGCGTGCCTACGGATGAACCCGAAGGGGCGTGAAAATATTACACTGAACGCCGATGAGGAATTGAACTTAGAAGCGGTTCAGGGGAATTGTCTTGAGTTGGCTGTTGAAATTGATCCCGGCGATGCAACCGAAGTCGGTGTTCAGGTGCTTAGCGCACCAGATCAGACTGAACGCACCGGAATTCTGTACGTTCCAACGGAAGGCACTTTAAAAATCGACATCAGTCGTTCTACGTTAAACGAAGCCATCCAATACCCGCGCTACCGGAGCGGCGGTGGTAATGAGAGATTGCCAGAATCAGAGCGGTTTGTCGATGCAGAGCGTGCTCCATTCACGCTGAAAGACAACGAAACCCTCCAACTCCGTATCTATGTTGACAAGTCTGTGGTTGAAGTCTTCGCGAACGGTAGGCAATGTATTACACAGCGGGTTTATCCGACGCGAGCCGATAGTACAGGTGTGAGGTTGATAAGTCGTGGTGCTCAAGCCCACTTCCGATCCGTTCAGGCGTGGGAGATGGCACCCGCATTTTGAGAGAAGGTTGACTTTTGTATCAAAATAGCATATACTCTTCCTAACATTCAAGGATAAATCAGCAATCAGCAAAGAGGTATTCTTAAAGGACGATCTCTTCTACTGACTGCTGAAAGGATTTTTTGAAAAAAAATCCGCCCTGACTGCTGATGGCTATTCCTGCCGACAGCCATAGAGGTGAACAGAATGGCTTATGAAATTCCGAAAACAGTTTTAGGACGCACAGGTTTAACGGTTACCCGATTCGGTAGCGGGGGCGCGTATTGTGAATCCGTTGACGGTTACCGGAAAGCGATTGATGCCGGTATCAATTATATGGATACAGCACGCTCCTACAGAGATGGCGAGGATGAAAAAGTCATCGGAGCTGCCATAAAAGGACAACGCGATAAACTGATTCTTGCAACGAAAACCGCTGCGCGCGATGCGAAAGGCGCGCGAACAGAACTCGAAACATCTTTACGGATGCTTGGCGTTGATTATATTGACATTTACCAACTGCATCACCTGAACACGCAAGCGGAACGAGATCGCGCGTTAGCACCCGGAGGCGCGCTGGAGATGGCGCGAAAAGCGAGAGATGAAGGACTGATCCGCTTCATCGGTGTTACGGGACACGATTGGGTCCAGATTCAGCACGCTGTCGCCACGGGGTTTTTCGATACCGTCCTCTGTTGGTATAATTGTGCCATGAAAACGCCAGAAGATACAGTTTTCCCCGCTGCTGACGAACACAATACCGGTGTCGTCATTATGAATGCCTCGCGTAACGACAGACTTTTTGGAGATGAAGATGCTCCATCTCCAGAACAGTTCTACCGCTATGTGCTGAGTCATGAGAGTGTAAGTCTAACGATCATGGGATTGAGGGATATTGAACGGTTCCATCGGATTGCAGAAGCACTCTCCGAGCGAGAGACTTTGACACCAGAGGAACAGGCGGATTTGGAAAAATACGGCGCGCGGCGACTCGAAGAAGGCGCGCTGACATGACACTTAAATCTAATGCTGAGACAAGTGACCGAGCGAATCTGCCAACAAACGAACAGGATTCTTGATGGATAAAGACACACCAAATCAAAAGAACTTTAACCTCAAAGAATCCTATCCGCATGAGAAACGCAATTTAATCGTATTCGGTCTGAACCAGATTCTGATGCGTCTCGGTTGGATGTTCAAATCCGAGTCTGTGGTCATCCCCGCGTTTGTTGAAGTCTACACCTCGTCTGGGACGATTCGCGGGTTGCTACCGCTCATTCTGCGTGTCGGGCAGAGTCTGCCGCAATTTCTGGTTGCGCAACGCGTCTCGCGAATGTCAAAGAAACAGGCATTCTTTGTCTTCACGAGTTTCGGTTTCGCGATTCCATGGTTCGTCCTGTCACTGACCCTGCGTTTAACAGACTGGTCTGCAACCGTTATGGTGGCAGTTTTTCTGGTGCTATGTACCATTCACTGGCTCATGGTCGGTTGCAATCATCTGGCGAACGGAACGCTGCAAGGAAAACTCATCAGTCCGGAAAAACGGGGCAGGCTCCTCGCTTATTCCAATATCATCGGCTGTACGCTTGCGATCGGACTCGCCGTTTCCCTCCTACCACGCTGGCTTTCTGAAGGCACCGCAAATTATGCGATGCTTTTTGGTGCAACCGCTGTCGCCTTCGGTGTTTCCGCCTTGGTCAGTTTTGGGTTTAAAGAACTCCCTTCACCGACACAACGTCCGGCACCTTTTTTCAGATTCCTCGGTGATGCACTCCTTTTACTGAGACACGATAGGGATTTTCGACGGTTTGCAATCGTTATCCTGCTGTTTTATTCAATATGGCCCCTGTTCCCACACTACACAGTTTTCGGACAACGGACACTGGGACTTGCCCCTTCTGGTTTTGTCACATTGATAGTTGCACAAAATGCATCCAACGCTGTCGGTGCAGGTATTATGGGCAACATCGCAGATCGTTCGGGTAACCGATTCGTCCTACGTATTCTGATATTAATCAGTGCCTGTATGCCGTTATTAGCGGTTGGCATTAGTCAGATGCCTTCCGGCGCTCAGTTTTACTGGATTATCTTTGCCCTTATGGGATTCACACCTGTATCGGCACGCATCGTCACAAACTACACCCTTGAAATCGCGCCACAAGAGAAACACCCGCAATATCTCGGCGTGATGAGTCTTTTCCAAACAATTCCGTTGTTTGTTTCACCCTTGATTGGCGCGTTAATCGAGGAATTCGCCTTTGAACCGGTTTTCATCAGTTGTTCGGTACTCGTCTTGCTCGGATTCCTGCTGACCTTCCGATTGGCTGAACCCCGGTTTAACCAAGAATCCTGAGATTAGTTTCCTATAAAAGATGCGGAAAGTCCGCCTGATAAGGGGCTTTAGGGGGTTCTGTCAGACGAGAATATGAATAGAAGAAATACGACTATGACAGAAAAGATGTTGTGCCCGTTTTGTGGGACCCAAGTTGAATACGCTATCGAAAATTCACCGGAGTGGTACCGAGATCCGTCTCTACCCGTCTACCGAATCGATTGTCATGATAAATGTAGACGGTATTGGCTTGCAGCAATTTCCGATCCGCGACCACAGATCGACCCAACTATTCTGTCCTTCCTTGACGGACTAAATGATAAACAACGGATGTTTATATCCGAATCAACACAGCGCGTTTGTGATACCGGGAGTTGGATAATTTATGACAGAAGTGAGTTACAACAACTTGTCACCGATTATCACTATGCAAAGGCGGCTGTTATGCTGTATGGATGGCGTAATGCCGCCTTCCAGGTCAGCGGTACCGGATTGGATGCTGAGAACCGGCTGTTTTTTGTAGAGAGTGAGGGCACACGGTGGACCCTGAGACTCCATCAACCTGGAACTTCTATCAATAAAGTCCGCTCTGAAATCTATTGGTTAAAAGCACTGTGGAACAAGGCGAAGGTCAAGACCTTATCCCCAGTGCCGGGATGTGACGGAGAACTCGTTCAATGTCTCTCAGGAAACGCCCTACCGGTGCGATATGCTACCGCCTATAATTGGATCCCGGGCAAGACGCTTAACCTACTCTCCGAGGACGAAAAAACGCCTGAACTGATTCGGAGTCTTGGTATGATGCTGGGTCGCATGCACGCTATCTCGGCGACCTTAAAACTGCCGCAATGGTTCACTCGTCCTCGATACGACCTTGACTGGATCAATCTGAAAGTTGAGAAGGCATTTGGAATGGATTACAAGCATTATTCATCGAGGGAACTTGAAAAACTTTCCACCGTTTCTTCGCGCTTCTCGCAGTTTGCCGCGGAACATGGGGAAGGTAGACACGTTTTTGGACTCATTAACTTGGATTTAGAACCTCATAATATTGTTATTTCGGAGACACAGCCCTGTCCAATTGACATGGTCCACTTAGGGTTTGGCTACTATATTTCAGATGTTTCGAGTGTTTCGCGCTGTTTCGATACGGACGAACAGCCGATTTTCTTCGAAGGGTATCAAGAAATTCGATCACTACCGAAAGATTACCGTCAACAGTTTGCTCTATTTGATGATATAGGTCTGCTGTAATCCAGCGGGTAAGTCTATCCTAACAAGAACAGATGGAAAGGAAAAAACAGACTTCCGCACGCCAACGGAGTGCTATGTCTATAGAAGAAGGTGCTTACGAACCGCAAGGCACTGTAGATGAACGCAACATTTATCGTTCTGACTGAATGATCTTATCCAAATCCCAGAGGAGAATAGTGCCATCATCACTGCTGCTGGCGAGGGTTTTTTCATCAGGTGAGAACTGCAATGCATCCACACTACGTGTATGTCCAATAAGGGTCGTCAAAACGCGACCACTCGGGAGTTCCCACAAACGAATGAGGTTTGAGTGGCCCAGGCGGCCGTCATATACACTTCCACCAGCGAGAATTTTCCCATCAGGTGAGAATGCCACAGCGGACGTCGCGTTTGTATGCGTTTCAAAAGTCAGAATCTGTTTGCCAGTGGTTACTTCCGACAATTGAATCGTCATGTCTCTACTCGCACTCGCGAGGATTTTGCTGTCGGGTGAGAATGCACACGAGCGAATTATATCTTTATGCACTGTGATGTCAGAAATGCGGTGTCCACTTGCAACATCCTGTAACCGAATGTTTTTCCAGTCTGAGTTAAATGCCAAAGAGGTTTTGCCATCTGGCGAGTGCAGTAATTGGTGATGCGCTTGATTGCTGATTTGCTTGATGTCTTGGGGGACAATGAGTTGTGTACCTGTATCTATATTCCATGACTGTATATGATCGTGGTCTTTCCAGTTCGTAAGTGTTTTTGCATTATCGGAGAACAGTAACATCCTACCGTGGAATCTGGTATGGCCTGAGGTGAAACTGGAACGTTTTCCTGTTACAGCATCCCACGAGTGAATCGCGCCATCCCAACCACCGGTCAGGATAGTACCGCCATCCGGTGAGAGTGCCAACGCTTCTACGCTCTTACTTTTATCATGCATAAGGAACGATCTTAACAACGCGCCAGTGTCAACCTTCCATACGTGAATGTGAATATCCCATCCCTCATGGAAAGTATCTCTATCCTTCTCATAGTACCCACCTGTGCCGATAAGCGTGGTGCCATCTGGTGAAAACATCAAATTTTCAGGAAAATGCGCGTGGTGAACTGGCCTGTGTGACAAAGATTTGCCGTTTTGGAGTGTATGTAACAAAACGCCTGCGTTTGGTAAACTACTGGCAAGCGTTTTTCCATCAGGAGAAAGTGCCAAACTCCAAATAAACGCATGTTTATCCGCTTTGATCAATGACAGTTTTCGTCCGGTCCCTGCATCCCAGAGTCGTATGATGCCATCCGAATGTCCACTCGCAAAAGTTTGCCCATCCAATGAAAAAGCGAGGCCTTCAATCGCATTAGGATATGTCAGCGTCCTACTCCTATCAAGGAAAATTTTGAACGTATGGATCAGGTTATCCGTGTATCGGGTATGCCGTTTAATCTGTTCGCCAGTCTCCGTATCCCAGAAGATAAGCCTGCCTTCCAATCCACCACCACTGACGACAGTTTTCCCATCAGGCGACACAGCAAGGGCCGCAATGCCACGCCAATGTCCGGCAAAAAGTGCCATCTGCTTACCGGTCTCTATGTCCCACAACCGGACGGTTCCATCTAAACTCCCGCTCGCCAAGAAACGTCCATCCGCAGGGAAACCCAATGAGGTAACTATATCCGCATGTCCTACGAGAAGTGCGAGTGCTTCTCCAGTGTGTGCATCGTATATCCAAATCCCGATGCTGGTTGCAACCGCGATGCGGTTACCGTCCGGCGTGAATTTGATATCATACAGGCTACCCTTTCCAAGCCGAAGTTTAGCACCTTCAGGAAGATGCCACCGGTTATAGTCTTCCGCGGAGAGATTTGGAGTGAACAGGGTTGAAATGAAGAGTAGTATGAGAGCGATCCGTTGGGTCATTTCTTAATTCCTGCTTGTTTCTTGAAAGCCTCTATCTGTAGCAGTTTGTTTAGCAATCGAAACGTCTTACAAAAGTATAACACTATCAACTTTGGATTGTCAAACGGCATGAGAAAACGTCCCCGTTTTCTATAGATTTACCTTCGGATCTATGATAACATGTTCGCTAACAGATTTTAATCCTTCAATAGGGTACAGGAGAAACGACACCATGAAAAAAAAAAATGTCGTGCCCATTTTGTGGGACTCAGGTTGAATATGCTATCGAAAATTCACCGGATTGGTACCGAGATCCGTCCCTACCGGTCTACCGAATCGATTGTCACGATAAATGTAGGCAGTACTGGCTTGAAGCGATTTCTGACCCGCATCCACAGATTGATCCTGCTATCCTTGCCTTCTTAGATTCACTCGATGGTGAACAACGGATGTTTATATCCGAATCAACACGACACGCGTGTGACAGTGGCATTTTGATAGTTTACAACAGAAATATCTTACAATACCTTGTCACCGACTGGCACTACGCAAAAGCCGCTGTTATGTTGTATGCGTTGGATAACGTTTCATTCCGAATTAGTGGTATCGGATTTGATTTTGCGAATATGTTGTTTTTCTTAAACACTGAAGACGCACGGTTCACACTGAGACTCTATCAGGCAGGCACCGCTATTGATAAAATTCGATCCGAAGTCTACTGGTTAAAGGCACTTTGGAACGACGGACGCATCAAAACCCTCTTGTCTGTCCCTGGACGTGATGGTGAAATGATTCAATCTATTTCTCCAAACGACCTACCCCTCCGCTATGCGACTGTATACGATTGGATTCCCGGCGAGACGCTTCACGGACTCTCTGCAGCAGAGAAAACGCCAGAACTGATTCGGAATCTTGGCATCATGGTCGGTCGCATGCACCATGTATCGGAGACCTTAGCACTTCCCGAATGGTTCACCTGTCCTCGGTACGATAAAGACTGGATTAAAGAGAAAATTGAAGTATCACTCGGAAGTGATACGGACACTTCGGCGGAGGAACTTGCGAAACTTTCAGCTCTTTCCTCGCGCTTTTCACAGTTTGTCACGGAACACGGAGAAGGACGAGATGTTTTTGGACTGATTCACTCGGATCTGGAACCCCACAATATCATTATCTCGGACGGACAACCCTGCCCAGTTGACGTGATGGAGTTCGGGTTCGGTTATTATCTCTCAGATATTCTGACACTTTCCCGCCATTTTAGTGAAGATGAACAGACAATTTTCTTTGAAGGCTATCAAGAAATCCGGTCCCTCCCAACAAATTACAGGCAACAGTTGGCTCTATTTGAAGCGTTGCGCACACTGTAACCCAATCGGATAAAAGATCGGATACGCCCGTTGTGATTGACTCGCATTCGCATCTGTGATAATATGTCGGCACGAAGGCACGGAATATCTAAGGAGACAACGCATGGAACACCGCTACCTTTTCCTTGATCTACAGCACATCACCCGAATCGAAGGGTTGTATCGCCGGATGCACCAACCGAAACGGCACCCCAATAACCCAGTGCTGCGCGGCGAGAACCCATGGGAAAGCGTCGCATCCCTCTACGGCACAGTGCTTTACGATCCAGAGAATTCATTGTTCAAAATGTGGTATCTCACGGGACCCTATGTAGACGGCATGGTGCAAATCCGTCAACGCAACGCACTCGGCAATATAACGCTCCTCGCTTATGCGACATCAACCGACGGCGTGCACTGGGAGAAACCTATCCTGAACCAAGTCGATTTTGAAGGCAGTACCGAGAACAATCTCGTTGACATCGGACGCACAAACTGTGAGGGTGCAGCGATCATCTACGATGCACATGAGACCGACGCCGCACGTCGTTACAAAGCCTTTTATTGGGAGCACGGTGGCATTGACACCTTTATTGAATACGAAGGGCGCACAATTTGGGGACGCGGCGAAGGGGACGGTATGTGGATGTCGTTTTCACCGGACGGTGTTCACTGGACAGACTGTGAATCTAATCCCGTCATTCCGATTGATAGCGACACAACCCAATCCTTAGTGTGGGATCCAAAGATTGAGAAGTATGTCGTATTTGGGCGATTCGGGGCAGGTGGTCGTAAAACCGCTCGTGCTGAAAGTCCCGATGCGATCCACTTCAGCCAACCGGAACGCGTCTTTGAATGTGATGAAGTTGACGAGGAAGGCACCCAGATTTACGGCATGCCGATCAATATCTACGAAAGCATCTATCTCGGCATGATCTGGGTCTATCGCGAAGGTGTTGACGGCACGATCGACACATCACTCGCGATGAGCCGTGATGGTATCAGTTGGCAACGCGTTTTGGATCGTCAAACATTCCTGACACTCGGTGAGTCGGGCAGTTGGGAAGACGGGATGGCACGGATTAGCCAAAATTTTATCACACACAACGACCATATCTATTTCTACTACGGCGGCGTGAACGGCCCCCACACCGGCAGGAAGTTCAAGCAGGTTGAACGTAAGCATAAGTCTATGCTCGGATTGGCGACATTGCGCCGTGACGGATTCGTTTCACTTGATGCGGGTGAAACGGAAGGACGCATGCTAACGAAACCGTTGACGCTTAATAGCGGAGAATTACACCTCAACGCCGATGCGAGTCAAGGCTATGTCACCGTCTCGATTACCGATGATATAGGGATACCTTTGGAAAATTATACCTCTCGTCAGGTTGTCGGAGATCAATTAGATGGAAAGGTTGAATTTAGCCATTCCTTAGAAGCACTCAGCGGCAAAGATATCCGACTCCGATTTCAACTCAGGAACGCGAGTCTATATTCCTACTGGTTTGCCTAAACACGGAGAAAAAAATGAAACATATCTACCACAAAGAGGATGCCGAAGTTGTTCGTATTGAAGGCGAGGCACCACGGACACTCTACACGCTCATCCAACCAAATACCGCGAATACTGAACACTTTTCTATGGGACTGGAAGAGATTGATCCACATAGCGAGATTCCGCTCCATTCCCACAGCGAATCCGAAGAGATTATTTTCGTCTATGGTGGACAAGGCAAAGCCTTCGTCGGTGACGAAGTCGCTGATCTGAAACCCGGTACAGTTATCTATCTCCCACCGAATGTTGAACACCGATTTGTTAACACAGGCGACGAACCGCTCTGGATTACGTGGACACTCTCACCGCCCGGTTTTGAGAAGCAAATTCGTAAGATCGCAGACGGTTCCGCGGGAATGGAAGTTTTTAGTGAGTCCCATTGAGATCGCTTTCAAATAAAATAATGCAACTTTTTCCCACTTAAAGTGTGTCACTATAAGTAACGTCCCCAATATTTAAATCTGTTTTGGAAATTGACAGGACTTACACATTTTTCCATGATAACGGACATCCTACCGCAGGCGGGGTTTGAAACCCTGAAGAAACCCCCAAGCAAAAACCCTGCAAACCGGGCTGCGTAAGTCCTAATTGATTTAACACCTTGGAAATTTTAGGTGCTTTCAACGCTGTCTATTTCCTCAAGGAGATCTCTATGCTCGCAAGACAAAAACGTGCTATCGTCGTATGTGCCCTGTCCCTTATATTCTGCACGCTCTACTTCTCTTCAGTTACTCCTGCCCAAGACGAAAAAGTTGTCGAACGTTACAAATTAATGCTCAATCGCAACCCAAAAGAAGGCAGTACGTTCGACCGACTCTACCAACTCTATCTCGAAGGTGATGGCTTAGATGCCATGATTGCCGATTATCAGGCAGAAGCAGAAGCCAAACCCAACGATTCAAACCTCCAACTCATCTTGGGACATATCCATAAACGCCTCGGAAAAGATGCCGAGACACTTACCGCATATCAACGCGCCGTTGAACTCGCGCCAAACGGTTATTATCAGCGTTTCGCATTGGGGCAGATGTACGCAACGCTGCGTCAACACGAGGACGCGATCCGTGAGTTAACGAAAGCCGCAGAATTATCAGAAGCGACACAGGCTGCATCTCCAGAAGAATTAATGGCGATCTACAAGGCACTCGGACGCGCCTATTTCAGCCGAGACCGTGTAGATGCTGCGATTTCGGCATGGGCAAAAATCTCGGAACTCGACCCAGAAAACATCTTTTCTCGTATTGAACTCGCCGACCTTTTCCGAGAGCAGCAACTCTACGATCAGGCAATAGCACAGCATGAAGCGATTATCGCACTTAAAGCCGACGACCCGTATCGCGTCTGCTTGAGTCGTCGGGAGATCGGGAATATCCACGAGGAAAAAAGCGATTATGAAACAGCCATTCAAACCTATGAAGCCGCATTGGCGTTGACGGCACCCGGAAACTGGCTCCGAAAGGACCTTCAACACCGCATCATCGGCATTTACGCCGCTGATGGGAACTGGGAAGGCTTAATAACACACTATAAAGCAAAACTCGAAAATACACCAAACGACCCAGAATTAATCGGTTTGTTGGCTGAGGCTTATATCGAAAACCAGCAGTTGGATGAAGGTATCACTGCCTATCAGAATGCTCTTGAACTCGCACCGACAGATACCGCGCTACGCCTGAACCTAATCGCTGCACTCCGCAATACTGAAAAGTTTGCGGAAGCAGCGGCAGCCTACGAATCCCTCAGCGAGCAACAACCCGATGACTTCGGTATCTACCGTGAACTCGGTGGGTTGTACTTGCAATTAGATGACGCAGCCAAGGCAAAATCGACTTATCAGCGTATGCTTACGCGCGACCCCGATAATGCCAGCACACACCTCATCCTTGCCGAAATTTATGCCGGACATGAATGGACAGAAGATGCTATCGCTGCGTATCAAAAGGCGATTTCGCTTGCGCCCAGCAACCTTGATTATATTGAGTATTTCGGTGAATTCTATCTCCGTCAAGGCGATCGTGAAAAGGCTTTAGAAATGTGGCATCAGATGGTCGCTGGTGACAAAGCAGTCGCTGAGAATTACGACCGATTGGCGAAGCTGCTTGACAGCAAAGCGCGGGTGCTAAACAGTCAACCTGAAGCCATTGTCGCAAGTCGAAAGGCAGCCGAGTTAGCACCCGATGTGTACCGGTATCGGGAAGCGTTGGCGAAACGACTCTTGGAGAATAAAGACTACGACGCAGCATTAACGGAATACACTGAAGCCGCGAAACTCGCACCGAATGAATTTTTCGCTGAACAGATGGACAACCAGCGCATCGAAATCTATCGGCGGCAAGGGACGCTTGTTGAAAAAATCAGTGCCTTGGAATCGGGACTTGAAGCGTTAGATAACGCATCCGCCGATGCCTTTGCCCAACACAAGCAACTTGCTAAGATGTATCTCAAGTTAGGGAATACGACTTATGCGCTTGAAATCCTTTTAAAAGCGAAAAACCTCCAACCCGATGACACAATTGTTAACCGTTGGATCGCCGAAGTCTATACCTTGCAGGGGCGATGGGACAATGCCAACGCTATCTACACCCATCTGATTGAAGTCGATAGCGCAAATGCTCGCGAGTATTACACAAACATTGCACGTTCTCATCTCGAAGTCATGGATTTTGATGCCGCAACGGATGCAGCAAAGCGAGCCGTTGCACACAGTCCCCGTAACCCGGAAGGGCATCAGATGCTTGCGCAGATCGCGACACACGCTGCGGATTACGAGACCGCTATTGACAGCTTCAAGCAGGCGATTCGTCTTCGACCGGAAGCCACCAACATCCGTTCCGAACTCGCTGAGATTTACAAACTTTCCGGTAACCCTCGACAGGCACTTGAGCAGTACTGGCGGTGTTGGGAGTTGAGCGGGACCGTTAGTGACAAACTCGCTTTTGTCAAACCCCTCTCTGAGGTATATTACGATTTGGGGCGGCGCGGCGAGTTGGAAGAAAAGTTGAAACAGCTGTCGAAAACGAACACAGCGAATGTAGGTCCCGTCATCGCATTGGCACAACTCTATCAGATGGAAGGCGATTTACCGAACGCTCGTTTCCAACTGGCGCGGGCATTAGATCGGGATCGCGAAAACCCGGACCTCTTGGCGCAGCTCGTCAAAATTAGTCTCGACCTCGGTGATACCCAAGACGCGCTCACCTATCAACAACGGCTTGTCAAGGCACAACCCGACCCCAACCATCGGCAACGACTCGGCGAGTTATTGTTCGATCTCGGGCGGGAACAAGAGGCAATTCAGGCGTGGACGAAGCTGCTCCATACCAAAAATCAACCCTTTGAAGCGGATATTAAACTCGCAACCTTGCTCATTCAGCACGGGCTGCTGGATGAGACGATCTCCGTTCTTGACCGTGCAGCAGAGAAAGTGACAGGTCCGAAAGCGCATATAGCGCTTTATCAACTCGGTGCAGCGTTGGTTGAGATGAACGAGTTTGACAGCGCGCGATCCCATTTCCAAAGAATTCTTGAGATGCCCGAACCCCTTCAGAACGCAACACAGAACGTCACGTCAGGTGCGTCCGGCGCAACTTCAGGGCCGCCTGGCATCCGGACAGACAGATTCGATCTCCCGCGAAATCTCGCCTCGAAAATTCAGAGCCAGGCCTTTGGCATTGGCAGTCAAAGGCAAACCCAGTGGTTACCGACAAACTTTGAAGAGGCACAAGCAGGCGCGCTCGTACAATTGACAACGATCGCACAGCAACAGCGGAAATTAGGGGAACTCATCAAGACGATTGAAGCAGAAGTTGACGCGGATCCGAAAAACATAAAGACCCTCGAAACGTTAGCGCAGGTCTATACACTGACCCAAAATACCGATAAGACCGAAGAAACGATAGATCGACTCATTGCCGCCTCTCCCAACGATCCTGTCTATCAAAGCGTCCGGTTGACTCGGTTAATGAAGCAAGAACTCAATTATGAGACGCTGAAAAAATATCTTGATGAAATGACGGGGTTAACCCCTGAGGCACGATACTGGTATATCGCACAATACGCCGACAGTTTCTATCGGCGAGGACAGAAAGCGGATGCCGAGAAACTGGCGGTGGAACTTGAAGACGCAGAGGTAACCGACCTCGACACCGGTGAAAAAGTTGTTAATACCCTTGCACAAATGGGCAAAATAGATACTGCCGAGAAAGTCCTTGTACAACTGCCGGCACCTACACCTCCCGCAGTTTCTCAGACTCGATTTTCGACAGCAAATCGGCTATCGTCCGCGCAGCAGTGGCGCACATACAGTCGCATCTATCAAAGTCTCGCCACCGCTTATGTTCGCAACGAACAGGTTGACAAAGCGGTTACCCTGCTCTGGACCTTCTTTGAGCGAACCAGACCGCAAGCGTCCAATGCACGGCGCGTTGCTGCCTTAGCGTACTCGCCTCGCTCTTATTCTGGTTACACACCCCTGCAGACAAGTTACCCGTCGCCGACCACCTATTATGATCGAAACCGTTTGCAGGCTCTTCAGCGAGCTTTCAGTCTATTGTGGACCCATAATCAGCAGGAGGTGTTGTACAAAGAATTGCAGACGGCGTTAGATACTGTGACCGATAGAGATCGCATTTATCCGGGTTTAGCACTCAGTTATTGTTATTGGTGGGCAGGGACGCGCGACAGCGCACAAGAGATCCTCTCCGCACTACAAAAGGAATTTCCTGATGATCTCACACTCAGACTCAACGCCATCTTTGCCGCTATTCAAACAGGAGCACACGCGACAGCACTCGAATTACTTGATGGACTCGTTGAGGCGGATCCGAGAAATCGCAAGCAGTACTATGAACTCACATTACAACTCGCAGCGCAGACAGGCGATACCGTTGCTGTACGGGAATTGGCGACGAAAGTGCTTAATTCACCGAGTGGGGCGCGAGAACTTTATCAATTCTCACAAATACTCCAACAAAATGGACTCACACAATACGCAATTGCTGTCGCTAAAAAGGCTGTGACTTTGGCAATGGGTGAACGCGATCCGAACTTCCTTGTGGATTTGAGCCAGCATTTAGAGGAATTAGGACGCGCGCAAGACGCTGCGCGTATTGCTGAACGTGCAATGCGGTTCGCCAACCAGCGCGACCGATATGGACACACGTTGCACCGGTGGGATATGCAGCGCGCCGTACAGAGCGCGAGACGTTCTAAAGGACTCCGAGCACGCGAGCCGCAATTGGTTGCGGCTGCGCAGAAGGATCCGAATTCGTTCCAAGCCCGGGTCCGATTAGCAACATTCTACGAATCAACGAATCAGGTACAAAAAGCGTCCGAAGCGTATGAAGCAGCACTCACACTGCGTCCCAAGGACAGCATGACACGACAACGATACGCACAGATGTTAGAACGGCGTGGGAAGGCAAAGGATGCTGCAACGCAATATCTGATACTCCTCAAGGATAATCCGAACGCACTCAGTTCCAACTATTATCGGGTCATGCAGACTTTCTTTAGCGCAGGGCAAGTGGACGCGCTTGTTTCGCTCGCGAAAGATATGATCGTTCCATCTGTTGGGATGAACTACGGCAACTTTTTTGCGGAAGGCGTGGCACGTCAATCCCTCGAAAACAATAACCCTAAAGCCGCGATTGAGCTCTACGAAAAAATTATTGCCGTGCAGCCGAACGATGCTTCTTCCTATACCGCCTTGGCTTCGGCTTATGTCGCTGCGGGTGAACGTGAAAAGGCGATCAAGTTCCTGCGTGAAAAACTGCAAGCAAAAGATACCGCACGCTCGCGAGATCCCCACGTACAGGTCGATATTGTATCAAAACTGACCGAGTTCTATAAAGCATCGGGGCAGATAGCGGAACTGCTAACGGAATATGAAGCCAAGCTTGCTGAAAAACCGAACGACACATCGCTGCGATACCTCGTTGCTTCAATGAAAATTGCGGCGGACGACCTTGAAGGATCGGACATACTTGTTAATCAACTCCTCAATGATTCGGTATCGGTAGACGCACACTGGTTGAACAATCTCGCCGATGCTTACCGAGGCGCGAACGACAGAGATCGTGAACTCCGTTTACTGGAGGCTGCAGTTGCGAGAACCGATCTGCAAGATACATGGCACCTGACGGAGACCTATCAAAAGCTTGGCACGGCTTACGCCAAAAAGGGTGAGAAAGAGAAGGCACAAGACACATTCCGTAAGATGGGGACGCTCCGGCTACTCCAAGGACGTGGCGCGTATGAGAAAGAGCAGATTGCCAGTACATACATGCAACACGAAATGTGGGACGATGCTGAGGCACTCTACACCGAAATCATCAATGACTTCTCAACGCAAGGCTGGACCCGTGATCAGGCGCAGCGGCAGTTGATGCAGATCAAGCAGCGACGCGATGGATTGACAAAAACAACCACGCAACCCGAAAAAGCGGAAAAGTTTAACGTCGGTATGCAACGAACATTGGCACAACAGTATGTCCAGAACAACGAGATTAAGAAGGCAGTGGAAATTTACGAGCAACTTGCAGAAGTAATGCCTGACGATCTTGAGTCGCGCGCACAACTTGCACACCTCTATTCGCGTCAAAACAAACACGAGAAAGCGATAGCTACCTGGGAAGCGTTGCTTGCAGTTTATCCAGAGAATACGAAGTATCAAGATGGACTCATTGATACTTACCAAGACGCTGATAAAACGCCTGAAGCTCTTGAACTTGCACAGCAGTACATCGAAGCGGATACAGAGAACGGTGTCCACTATGCTCGACTTGCCAAGCTCTATGCTGCGGAAGACCGGGTCAATGATGCCATTGACGCCTATCAAAAATCTGCCGAACTCAACCCCGGTGATGGACAGGTCTATCGTCAATTAGGACAACTCTATCTCCGTAAAGATGATCTGGATGCCGCAGAAAAAGCGTTCAAGGATGCCATCCAATACACCGGGCAGGAGTGGGAGCGTCGCAGTATCGAACGGCAGCTCACGAGCATCTACCGCCGTCAGGGTAAGTTAGAGGAGATGCTAAAGCAGGCGGAAGAAGCAGGCACAATCACGTTTGAGATGCAACGCGAACGCGCGCAAGACTACCGTAACGCCGGTGAATTTGAGAAAGCGATTGAGGGATATAAAAAGGCTTTGGAAATGACAGGGCAAGGTCACCAGCGAGATAATATCGTCAACGAGCTCCTTAAACTGTACGTACAGATTGGCGATAATGATTTGGCAATGGAACTCTATGAAAACCAGTCTCAGTCGGCTCCAATGGGGAGTTTCTCAATCTCTTCGGGTTCGTCCGGATTCAAAATTATGTCAGGTGGAGATGAGGCGCGCGAAACCTTGATTAATGCCTATAAAAGTCAAGGGAAACTTGAAGCGTTGGAAACCATTTTTAGGGATAAGCTTGAAAAGGATCCAAATAATCCAGCGGTTCTTGAAATGGTTGCTGAGATTCATTGGAATGCGCGCGATTATGAAAAGGCGGCAGAAGCATATCAGGTGCTCTGCAAAGCACAGCCCGGCAAGACGCGTAGTTTTTTCTATGCTGCGGCTGCGCTGCAGAAAAGCAACCAACCTGATCTTGCAAAAGAACTGATCCGTCAAGGTGAGACGGCGGTTTCAACCAATCCGCGCGCCCCATTCGATATTTTCCTCTATCTGACACTCACCTCTATCTGTACTGAAGGTGAACTGTACGACTCGGCAATCAAATTCGCTGAAGAAACAATTGCTATGAGCGCACGGATGGGCGGAGGGCTCGCGCCGCTGATGGATTATGTATACGAAATGCTCGGGAGGAGTTACCTCGGCGCGAAACGGTATGAGGAAGCCGTGGAAGCCTATAGACAGATGGCGAACGTTGCCTCTTATGACCAAAGGCGAGAAATGGCGGAAAAAGCGATACAACAGGCTTATAGAGAGGGAAAGCTCTATGAAAAGCAGATTCCTGAGCAGTTACAGAAGATTGCGGAAAACCCTGATGACCTTGATGCACAATTCGCACTTGCTGAAAGTTACGAATTAAGCGATAAGGTTGACGAAGCCATCGCACAATACGAGAAAATTAGCGAACTTCAGCCCGATGACGCACAATGGCAGAAAAAAATTGGTGATCTCTACCAAAAGCAGCGGCAGACAGATGAAGTCGTTGAAGATACAGCACTGGACTTGGCTGGAAACAGAAGTTTCGTGGAAATTACGGATAGTGATGCTTTGAACAACATCAGCCAACAGGTAACCCTAACCGCATGGATTAAACCGACCGAATATCCTAATAGGTATACGCCTATTGTTTATAAGGGAGATGAGCGGACACCTGAAATCAGCAATCGAAGTTACACGCTCTGGCTACGGAATGATGGTACGATTCAATTCGCTGCATCACCAAGTGGTGAGGCGGAAAGAGGTGTATATTCACCGCCAGGGTCGATTACACTCAACAAATGGTACCACGTTGCTGGTGTTGTTGATGCACCAAGAAATATCATTAAACTGTTTATTGATGGTGCTGAAGTCGGGCGCCGTGACTTTAGAGGGAATCAAAACATTTATGAAAGCAGCCTGCCAGTCCGAATCGGCGGTTCACATGAAGAAGAATGGGTAACGCATGCTTCGTTTGTAGGGCAAATTGATCGGGTTTCTGTCTGGAATGTCGCGCGAACAGAGGATGAGATTCGTTTAAGTATGAATGATCACTTGAAAGGGGACGAACCCGGTTTAGTCGCCTATTGGGGATTTGATGAAGAAACTGAAGGGGGTATCTCTGATGCATCGCCTCACAAAAGCAACGGTAGATTGGTCGGGGATGCTAAACTGGAGCCTTATACCCGTCAGGTCGTGACTGTAGCAGGCACAGAACAATTGACGCAGGCGGCTGCAGCCTACGAAAAGGCAGTTCAACTTGAACCGACTTCTTATGAGTTATACAATCTGTTAGCACAAACGCACGTGAAGGCAGATCAATTGTCAGCAGCGGAAGCGGTGTATCGTCAGGCATTGGATGCGTCCCTCGAAGAGAGTGAACATAATGCCGTAATCCGGGACCTCTGGAAACTTTACGCCGACAGAGATGAGAAAAATAAGGGAATTGCTGTCCTCGAAGAATTAAGACCGAGTATGGAAACGAGTGTTTCTTTGCTCGAATTGTTAGCGGATGCCTACAAAACAGCAGGCGATGCTGAAAAAGCAGATGCTGTTTACACCGAGTGGCTAACGATTCAAGAGAAAAACGCGAACCGGCGACAGAGTCCTGCTGGCTATCGCAATCTTGCAAGGCAGATTCTTGACAAAGGTATCATGCCGGAAAAAGGATTGGAATACGCTGAACGCGCATCGCAAATGGGGTCCGGGTCAAGTTACACCGAGACGTTGGCGCAGGCGTATGTCGCTAACGACCGGTATGAAGCGGCATCAGCGCAGCTCAAAAAACGTCTGAACACCCTGGAACAGGAAGCGTTTGGACGCTGGTTGTCCTCGTGGATTTCTCGAGCCGGTAAGAACGCTACGGACAAAGGACGTTACGTTGAAATGTTGGATAACTTACTGAATGCCGCGCCGGACACTCTAACCGTCCAGTCAGAGGTCTATCTTAAGTTGGCGGAATTCTGCCGTGCAAATGCTATGCCTGAGAAGGCAAAAACGTATATTCAAAAGACAGGCGTTATCACTGAAGATGCATGGCTTATTCTCGGTCCGTTTGACAATACCGATGGCATCGGTTACGACACGGCATACATCGCAGAAGACACAACACAGATCGACACAACCGTAAAATACGACGGTGTAGACGGGCAGGTGAGTTGGCAAAAAAGCACAGATGCTACCCTGAACGGCTACGTTGATCTCGGACGGGATGTCAATTGGCGTGTCGCATACGCGTTCGCAACGGTTACTTCACCTGATGAACGGAAAGCACAAATCCGTTTTGATAGCGACGACCAAGGGAAAGTATTTCTAAACGGCGAAGAGGTGTTCACAAATACTGGTGCCCATAGTGTCAGAATTGACCGTTCTATTATCCCTGTGACGCTCAAGCCCGGCGAAAATAGCATCCTCGTCAAGGTCTGCAATGAGGAAGTCAAGTGGGAATTCTATCTACGGATTACCGATCCAGATGGAAAACCGTTTACGGATTTAGAAATCAATACTCCAGACTCTGAGTCCCGTTAGGGACGATTGATCTCCAAATTTATAGTAAAGCCCACAATTAATTATACACCTGAGATTGGCGGGGTTACAAACCCCGCCAGCGAGGAGAGAGTTTTGTGTTTGCTAAAGTGTTCACGTATTTTCGGGCTTTACTATAATAGATGCAAGTTCATTACCAAAGTAGGCGCGGTTTGTAACCGCGCCTACTACTTATTGACCACTGATACCTGACTGCCACAAATGAAAATCTGATTAAACTGGTATAATCAACAGGCTTATGGTATAATTTTTTTCAACAAAAATAAAATGATAATCCAACTTGTATTTGAAAGGAGTTCAAGCGATGTTAAACATTATTACCGGTTTGAGTATTGTTGCCCACTTAGCTCTTATAGGGCTGCTGCTATTTTGTTGCTTTCGGACGAAATCAAAGGGTGTGATATTTATCACACTCCTACTTCTTACAAGTGGGATTTTCGGTTCAATTTTTCAACACTTTTATCGTCCATATATAGATCAATGGCAGGCAGGTGAAATCAGTAACTGGTTAACACAAAGCATGACTATGGGGGAATTCATATTGGCAGTTGCCTATATAAAATCCTTCCTATACAGATCTTTATTTGTGCTCGGTGTCTTTCTAATCTATAGGGAATGGCGACAGGGAAAATTTCGCTTGTCTCAACCTGAACGCCGAGAAGAACTCGCGGTATAACCACAGCCCATCTCATAGATACAGAATTGTCCCCAACCAAAGTAGGCGCGGTTTCCAACCGCGCCACTTGAATTCAAATAAACTGAATGGCGAATTACCAGAAAATATTCAATCACAGGTGAATCCTACCAATAGGACCACAATCAAATTTTAGATTTACAGGAACCTTCAAGCATGTTTGAGAATGTTCTTATCGGTCTAATATATATTTCATACGTGATATTGGCAGGATTTTTAGTGTTTTTATGCCTCCGAACGCGGTCAAAAGGTGTGATATTCATCACCGCGGTCTTCATCGGATTCAGGTTTCTGAATCTGATTTTCGATGCAGCTCTCGGTCAGGTTCTCAAGGCATATATAGGGCAATGGGAGCCGGGTCAAAACGTAAGGGGTGAGAAATTGCTACGAGGATTGGATATCGCCATAATAGTTGCGCATGTAAAATCCATATTATTCATATTATACGTCAATTTGTACCTCCTCGGTGCGTTTCTTATCTACAAAGAATGGCGACAGGGCAAGTTTCGCCACCCCTCACCTGAACACCGAAAAGGACTCAAGTCGTAACGATATCCCTGTTGCCAACAATGATGACTTGTTAGATGTTACGGCGATTAGATTCCTGTTTTAACCAGTAGCGAATCCCTCTGTTTGTATAAGGCTCGGACGCATAACGTGGAATGACGTGCAAATGCGCATGGAATACTGTTTGTCCAGCTACCGCCCCACAATTCCAACCGAGATTGTAACCTTGAGGATTGTATTCAGTATCAAGCAGTGCCTTAACCTCCGTAAGAAGTGAAAATGTGGAGGTAATTTCTTCTGTGGTGAGATCGAATGTTGATTGCCGATGGGCTCTTGGCACAATAATCCCAGAACCTTCCAGAATCGGATGTTTTAGATCAATAAAAAGACTCAACTCGTTTTCAAGTAGAACAGCGCTGTTATTGACTTTCGGTGGACAGAACGGACAACTCACAATATCCATCTCCTAACGAGCGTTTCCGCTCCACGACTACAAGATAGGTGGCTGTGCAAGGTACGGTGCCCTCGCAAAACCATATAATTCACCTTTACGAGGGCATCCACGTCCGCGGCGCAATTCCTTCCACATGCGTTTTCACATCTACAACCGCTGGCATATTCGACGCAAACGCCTGATCCAACGCACCCGCAAGTTCACTCGGCTTGTTCACCGTAATCCCGAAACACCCCATCGACTCCGCCATTTTCGCGAAATCCGCATCCGGGAACAACCAGAGTTCATCAGATCCAGATGTTCTGCCACCATAAACCGACTCAACGCCACCCTGCTCCTGATTCAATGAGTGGTTGTTGTTCACAACAATAACAGCATTAATCCCGCATTTCATTGCTGTATCCAGTTCTGTTAGATGATACCAGATACCGCCGTCACCTGTGAAGCAAAGCACCGGTCTATCGGGTTGCGCGCACTTCGCACCCATCGCCGCAGGGACTCCCCATCCGAGTGAACCCGAACACCGTATAAAACTCTGGTCGGGATGTTTAAAATCAATCATCGTCCCGGTCCAGATACCTGAATGCCCCGTATCCGATACGAGAATCGCGTCTGACGGGAGATAATCTGTGAGTTCTCGACACAACCGTTCTGGTAGCATCGGCAACCGCTCCGAATTCACTTTCTCGCTGACGCTCTCTTTCCAATTCTGCACTAATTCTTGCACGCGGCTAATCCAATCGGCTCTTTCAACTATAGTTTCTGCTGTTTTAAGCATCCGACGCAGTGTATTCCGTACATCTCCCTGCATCCCTAACTGAATCGGATAATTCCGTCCGAGTTCATCAGGATTAATATCGAGTTGTATAATCGGGGTACCTTGTGGTGGAATCTTATAGCCGTTGGTCACCTGTCCACCGGTATGGCTACCGATAAAGAAGACGAGGTCTGCTTCACAGACGGCTTGGTTCGCACACGCCCGCGAGTATGAACCGGGGGTGCCTACCGCTAACGGATGGTCACTCGGAAACATCGCCTTCGCATTCAAGGAGGTTGCCACCGGAATCGAAAGTTTCTCAGCAAACGCTACGAGTTCTGCGCGTGCGTCCGAAGCCGTTACGCCGCC
This sequence comes from Candidatus Poribacteria bacterium, assembly GCA_022819945.1. Taxonomy (GTDB): domain Bacteria; phylum Poribacteria; class WGA-4E; order WGA-4E; family WGA-3G; genus WGA-3G. Next base: position 23,230 of record JAJEGI010000138.1, on the reverse strand, counting down.
ACCTGCTACAATGATTGGGCGTTTCGCTTCCGTGAGAAGTCTGATGGCTTCTGTTACCTTCTCCGCTTCTGCTTCCGGTCGGAACGGTGGTAATTGGGCAAATGCCTCTTCAATGATGACCTCAAGTTCACCTTCCCGATCAATAACCGACGACCCTGCAATACCTTCAAAATCGAGGTGAGCGGGTCCCGGTGTCCCCGTTGTCGCGGCACGGAAAGCTTGGCGCAAATAGAAAGGAAGTTGCTCTGGTGTCGCGACATAAGCACTGTATTTCGTAACAGCGGAAAACGGATTGACGTGGTCCACCTCTTGATAGGCGTGCCGTTGTTGATTAATCTGGTTTTCCTTACCCGTCAGTGCAACGACTGGTGAGCAGGCGAGATACGCATCCTGTAACCCTGCCGCAAGGTTAACTGCCCCTACCGATTGTGCCATACAGAGACTCGGCGCGCGGTTCACGCGCGCATAGGCATCCGCCATATATGCAGCGGCTTTTTCGCCGTGCGTCTGAACCCGCTTAATCCCAAGGTTTTCCATCTCCATCAAAGCCCGCGGTCCGATATAGGGCATAAAAAAGACGTGCGTAATCCCGTACCCGTGAACAGTTTCAGCGATAAATTTAGCACCCGTCATTTTCGGCATGAATTCTTCTCCTCGTTGTTTCGGTGTGGCTTGTAACACGATGTGGGCCATTTTATCAGTTTTCGGCATAACTTGCAAGCGTGAACTTAGGAGAACAAAAAAATTGAAGCCATATACGTAATACCATTTCCAATTATTCAAATAGAAATGGTATAAGTATCTCATGCGTATACAGGTACCGATGGGGGCAAAATCTAAACTCATCGCATGGATGGAGATTTGCTGAGAACAATTTCTGAAAAGAAGATATGACAACGAGATGCACAACGAACTTTCAGGCAAGATTCAAAAATCCACAGTTCTCAGTCCATGGAAATCATAAGTTTGGTAAAGACCTTGTACGGATCTGATTCTCATCAACAACAGAAAAAAGTCCTGTCCAGTCTAATTGCGTTTCCAGTGTTCTAATTATAATTTGTGCAATGGTTGATAGTGAGTTAGGGGCGAGGCGAAACAGAATTACACCGAAAGGAGCGTTAACTTTTAATCGGAAGACCAACTCACCAAAGTCTGTGTCAAATGTAATGAGGGTCCGCTTTTCAATTGTAGCGAGAGAAAGTACCTCTCGGTCACTAATACCGGGGGTCTCTTCTCCTACCCAAAGCGTGTCGTGTCCGTGATCACACAAGAGTTCCACGACTAAATTAGGGATGTTCTCGTCTGCTAACAGGCGCATCTGTTAATTGCCTGGGGGATTGATAATCTTTTTGTGTGTTTAGCACCATGCTTGCATACGCAAGGCATGCGCGAATATCCTCTTGGACAATATGCGGATAATTTTCAAGAATTTCTGTCTCACTCCAGCCGTGCGCCAGTAAATCTATGATGAATTCAACGGCTAACCGTGTGCCTTTAATAATAGGTTTCCCAGTAAGAATGTTTTCGTCACAGACGATGCGTTCTGCCAAAGGTAACAGGTGTGAAACGTTCATAATGTGTGCTCCTCAATCCGGTTTATCCAGCATCAAAATTTTCTGTATCAATAGGACCACGATAGGTCATAATTGTATCATATTTTTCAGCGTTTGCCAAATTTATTATCTCTTATGTCGATTGGGTGTGTAAAGTTTTTGGCATTTGGGTGTGTAAAGTTTTTGGCATTTCACTTTTGACCTCCTCCCAAACCTAAAAGATTGGGTTTTGTAGCGGGAGATTTGATAAAAGGGTTTCTAACCCCGATTGTTCTCGGATACCCCGCATACATAAGGTGTTGTGTTGGGCAGTCAGTTTCGCAAAAAAATCCGCGAAATCTGGGTAATCCTCGATTCAGACAAATAAATTTGGTAAAAAATCATCAGAGATGTTATAATGACTGCACCGGTTTTGAGGAACTTAAGCACCTAAAAGGCTCCACTAAAGATTTTCATAGCTGCGGGAACATCTTCCGCAAGGAGTAACGCACGATGAAAATGCTAATCTATTTCTTCACGTTCTCACTAATACTCACGATGTTTATTCATAACGGATACACGGAACCGATTGTCACAGATGGACTCGTGAGTTATTGGACGTTTGATAAACAAGACATTGCTGGCGGTACAGTCAAAGATGTCTGGGGTGAAAATGATGGGAAGATCGTCGGGGATCCGAAAATCGTTGATGGTCAAGTCGGAGAAGCACTTGAATTTGACGGTTCTGACGATTATGTGAACTTGACAAACCTCGGTGATTTTGGGGAAAAGGTCGGTGCATCTACGTTTGAGGCTTGGGTCAAGACCAGCTTCAAGAAAGAATGGACAACGCTTTTTAAAGTCCTTGACCAAGGTTGTAATATGGCATGGGCGATTGATGTCAACCGGAGCGCGAAAGCGGGATTCCCGTTTGCTGAGGACATTGTTCACTACTACGTCCGTCAGAAGTCTGCTGCGGGCTGCAACGCCATCGCTGTTGAGATTGAGTTTGCGCTCTCCGATGGGAAATGGCACCATATCGTTTTCGGGATTGTAGACCCAGGTAACTCCGAAGTCAGTATCTATATGGACGGTGAACCCCAAGAGATCATTGAGGGGGATGTAAAGAAACTTGACACCTTTATTCCGTTTGTGGAACCAGTCTACATAGGCGCGGCGAACAATCGTGGCAACGTTGAGCGGCATTTTCCCGGTGTCATTGACGAAGTCCGCATTTATGACCGTCCCCTCACTGCTGACGAAGTAACCCGAAATTTTAAGTCGAAGATCGGACTGTCCGTCCAAGCAGCTGAGAAACTGCCTATCGTCTGGGGTAAATTGAAGACAGAATTATAGGGCGCGATTTGCCCGCCTAAAGGAGGGGTTACTATGAAAAGCCTCATCTATCTCCTCGCAATCACGCTAATTATTACGATGTGTTTCCAAAACGGGCATACACAACCCATCGTAACAGATGGACTCGTGAGTTACTGGACGTTTGACGAGAAGGACATTGCTGGCTTTACAGTTAAAGATGTCTGGGGTGAAAATGACGCGAGAATCGTCGGGGATCCGCAAGTTGTTGATGGACAAGTCGGAGATGCACTCGAATTTGACGGTGCTAACGACTATGTTAATTTGACGAACCTCGGCGATTTTGGCGAGAAAATCGGTAAGTCCACGTTTGAAGTTTGGATGAAAACCAGTTTTAAAAATGACTGGACAACGCTTTTCAAAGTTCTCGACGAAGGGTGTAACATGGCATGGGCAATTGAACCCAACCGGAGCGCATTAGCGGGATTCCCGTTTGCTGAAGGTGTCATTCATTTCTATGTCCGTCAAAAATCCGCGGCAGGCTGCAACGCTATCCCCGTTGAAATTGAATTTCCGATCTCCGATGGGCAATGGCACCATATCGTTTTCGCAATCGAGGACGCTGGTAAAGCTGAGGTCAGCATTTATATGGACGGTGAGCCACAAGAGGTCATCCGCGGCGATGTAAAGGAGCTCGACAATTTTGTTCCATTTGTACAACCCATCTTTATCGGTGCGGGGAATAATCGCGGTGCCGTCAGCAGGCATTTTCCCGGTACCATTGATGAAGTCCGTATTTATGACCGTCCACTTACCGCAAATGAGGTGAGCCGAAACTTTAAATCGAAGATCGGTTTATCCGTTCAGGTTGCCGAGAAGTTACCGATCGTCTGGGGAACTTTGAAGACAGAATTATAGGGTGCGATTCCCGCGCATTTATAGGAGCGATTGTGATGAAAAAACTCATCTTTCTCTTTACATTTACACTTACAATTACTATGTTTTCGCACAACGGCTATACGGAGCCAATTGTAACAGACGGACTTGTAAGTTATTGGAACTTTGACTGGCAGGACATTAATGGCAAAACAGCCAAAGATGTTTGGGGTAAAAATGATGGGAAAATCGTCGGAGCACGGAAAGTTAGTGGTCGAGTGAACGGTGCTCTGGAATTTGATGGTGCTAATGACTATGTGAACCTGACAAACCTCGGCGATTTTGGGAGTCAGGTCGGTACGTCTACGTTTGAAGCCTGGATCAAAACCAGTTACAAAAAAGACTGGACAACGCTCTTCAAAGTCCGAGACGAAGACTGTGATATGGGTTGGGGCATCGATCTCAACGGATGGGCGGAACCACCGATTCCCTTACCGTTGAAACCGGCGAATCTTGTTGATTTCTTTGTAAGGGTTGGGCCAGACTTTGATGAGGACATTAATTTTTCTAAGGATGTCATTCGCTTTTATCTTACCGATAAAGTGGGACCGGTTGGATGCAGGCATTCAACCTCTGGATGGCGGTTCCCGATTTCGGATGGAGAATGGCATCATCTTGTTTATGTAAACGGCGCGCCTTATGTAGATGGAGCCGGACAAGAGTGGCAAGAAACAGCCATCTTTATAGACGGTAAACGGCAACCGCTCAGTAGGCATAGAGGGACACCTGCCAATTTCATTCCGTTTAAGGAACCTGTCTATCTTGGCGCGGGGAACAATCGTGGTGAGGCGGAAGCGTTCTTCAACGGCATCATTGACGAAGTCCGTATCTACAACCGCCCGCTTACTGAAGACGAAGTGACCCGAAATTTTGAATCCAAAATAGGGTTATCCGTTGAGGCTACCGAGAAACTGCCTGTCCTTTGGGGCAACCTGAAAACAGCACAATAAGGTGGCGTTAACCCCGGGGCAATAAGGAATTTGAATGCTAACACCAGACGAAAAATGGTTCTTTGATCACCACGGATTCATTATCCTCCGCAAAGTCGTGCCGTCTGAAGATATCGAGCGAATGATTGAACTCGGTAACCGGTGGCACGACATGTCCCTTGACGAACTGCCCCCGCCGCTGACCTCTACATCCCGGACAGGCGAGACTTCACCCACAATTGCCCACTGGATCAATCATATCCAATACGGGGATCCGGCATTCCAACGGCTTGTCCTCAACCGAGAGATCATGCGCGTGATTATTGCACTGACACGCGGAACGCCTTGCCTCGTTGACTGCGCATTAACCAAGAACTACAAAACCTCCGATGACATCCATTTCCATGCCGCGGGTCAAGATTACAGTGTTGACGAATTGGGGCCTCGCGCGGGTTTCCTCAATGCGGGTACCTCCTTAGTGGATGTGCCAGAAGGGACAGGTTTCGTCTGTCTACTCGGAAGCCATAAACGCAACTTCGATCCACCCAATGACCTCTCTATTTACGACGGATCCCCAACGGTTATCAACGTCCCTGTCAATGCTGGCGACTGTGTTATCTTTACGGAAGCCCTCTATCACGGCGGAAGACGTTGGACAGAAGACTATCCGCGCTTTACGATCTTCAACCGTTACATTGATAAAGGATCACACAGTGCCTTGCCAATCGAAACGCATAAACATCTGATTTCGCGTGAAGTCTACGAATTGGAGCAGCCTGCTGTTCCGGGAGAACGGAAGCAGGTCGTTGAACGGATTCTAAGCGAGTTCGATGCACGCTGAGGTGCTACGATGCAGTATCCACTCGGTAAACCAGGGCAAGCCGCAACCTACCTACATGAGGGTGCAGACGAACTCCCCAATGCCGTTGTGGGAACGTTTACGGTGACAATCGGTGCGGTTGAGGAAAAGGCTGGTGTGCTGTCCCAGTGGATATGTCTGCGTGCGACGAAAGCAAACGGCGAAAAGTTCGCAGTCTGGTTGCTCAGCGAAGGTATACCCTCCGAGGATCTCACGATAGCCCGCGCTACCATATCTCGCTACATTCTACAAACCAGAGACGACACACGCTTAGAGTTCTACGATAGATTCACTGGAAAACCTATCTTGCCCGTACTCGGTGCGTGGCAATATCTGTTTCCGAAACCCGCCGACGAGACAGCGCAAAACGCGCTTTTCCCACAAACAGCGAAGTACCTTGGGCATACCTATCATCTCACGGACATAACCGATTCAGATGGATCTGCCGAACCGCCTGACACGCATCTCCTCTCTCTTCGTCCCGATGTCCTTATCGGACCGCCGAGCAACACAAGACAGAAGGACGAAACACGACGCTACGATATGTCTGACTATGAACTCATACCTTTGACAGAAGCCGATTACGATGAGATGTTTGAGGCAGGCGTCAACTGTGTCCGTGTTGATGCTGAGCAAGTTAAATGGGTTGAAAATTGCAACGTTTTTTATTGGGGCATCGATGCAGCTGCGCTCGGTTATCCTGAATGTCTATACCGAAGCAACTACCTCGGTCCCGCGATTTTCATGGACGAACCCGCTGTCTGTACCCGCGACCACGTGCTACGACCTAAATTGGCAGAAGATGCTGCGTTTCGGAAAGCGTTGACACCGCAGATCGCATTTGAAGCCTTCCAAAACTATTTCCATACCGCTAAGTACGAGGGACCTCCTGCTCGATTATGCAACGGTTTAGCATCCGATCCCGATATAGATTTGGGGGATATGAAGTTTCTTCAGCAGAATCTGTATACATGGGATACGATAATCAGTTCCGCGGTATACCAGTTATCGGAAGGCGGGACGGAAACGCCTGCTGCGATAGTCTTTGAGCCACCCGGTCGTGTCGGAACGATGCGAACACTCCCTGAAATGAATATGACTTACGGCTGCCAGATCCCGATCGACAGCCCGAAAAACTTGGCGAGTATCCTTTACGGATTTCTACGAGGTGCCGCCAGACAGACCGATAAAGGGTGGGGCATGAGTATCTACGGACAGGTACACCGCGCCGACGCATTCTGGCTCCAGACACACGCTTACGACTTAGGCGCGCGACATTTCCACTACTGGGATAACTATCAACTCGCCTGTGTGCCTTACAACGAAGTCCTCGCACTTTCACGAAATCTGAGTGCCCACGTCGAAAGCCATCCACATAGAAATCTCGACAAACTACGTACAGCAGCAGAAATCGTCATCCTCCTGCCACCCGGATACAATCTCGGACATGTTGAGATGGGTAAAGGTAATCTCTGGGGTTTAGGTGAACTCAATTTAGAGCGACACAATAAAGAAGGTGTCAAATACCGCACCGTGATGCATAACTTTTTCACCGAGATTGAGAGAGCCATCCGACTCGGTGTCGCCTTCGATCTTCTATGGGATTTAGAAGGACTCAAGTTGTCCGATTATCGCGAAGTCGTCCGTATCCGAGAGGACGGTAAAGTGGAGGTAACCGAAGCAAACGAGACAGTTTTACACGAAGCCGCGAGGACACCCCCCCGTCCGAGTGGTATCCCGCCCACCTTAACTGTTGATGTCTCTACATCACAAGCCAATACCGCATTTGAAGTTCACGCTTGTGCAACTATAACCGGAGGATCCGCTTCCGTTTACTACACACGGGGTGCTGACAAAAATGGGGTCTACAATAACGAGATAGTGCTGTGGGAGTTGTTCGGTCCAGAAGAAGAAGATTACCGGTTCCTGAACAGAGAACAATCCGAAATTCGCATCCATCAAACGGCATCGGAAACCGAAGTAGAGATCAATTTTAGCCTGAAACACCCTGGAAATTACCGCCTCCGCGCTGCAACCGTTGATATGGCAGGCCGCACAGCAGTCGAATGGAAAACCGTCACTGGACCCAGTAAGCGTGCCTAATTCAGACGATTTCTCCCAAATTTTGCATTTTATGCAACCTTTCTGTCACCGATTCCTATCTTAACATTTTGGAAGACAACATATTTTTGGGGGTGGTGTATGAAAAGCGACGATGTGCGATTGATTGAACGGATATTGGCGGGCGACGAATCTGCTTTCAGTACGCTCGTACAGAAATACCAAAAACCGGTCCACGCTTTCGTGCGCCGAAAAGTCGGTGATTTCCACATTGCTGAAGAGATCACGCAAGATATATTCCTTAGAGTTTACGAAAAACTCGAAACGCTGAAAAACCCGAATACGTTTGTCAGATGGCTTTATGTAATCGCGGCTCGTCAGTGTTTCGCTTGGTTTGAAAAGAAACGGATTCCGATGGCATCATTAGATGCAATGCCACCAGAGGAATTAGAAGAACTGGCTTATGCGCAATACCGCGCAAAACAACGAGATGAATTCGCGAATGAACTGCAACGCGAAGTTATCAAACGTCTCCTTCAAAAGTTGCCGGAGAGTGAACGGACCGTTGTAACGCTTCATTATCTCGATAGTATGACCTGCGAAGACGTTAGCGAGTTTTTGGGTGTATCGCCGAACACCGTCAAGAGTCGGCTCCACCGCGCCCGCAAGCGATTGAAGAAGGAGGAACCCACGATTCGAGAGATTTGGGGTGGTTCCAAAGGAGATTTTATTATGTCTGCTAAATTGGATGACATTCGTGGTAAGCTCGATGCCTATAGAGAACAGATGCGATCTGACCCTTCATCACGGGAAGTTATGCTTATGGAAGTCAACAACGAGATTGAAGATGCACTTAAGGTGGAAATCACACCTGAGTTAGTGCATCTTGTTGTTGATGAAATATACCCGTCTATGGGCAGTTTCGGCATGGAAAAACGGATACCGCTACTCCGTAAGTATATGGATGACGTGTCAGATGATACAGAACGTTACTGGTCGCATAAGTCGTTAGTACGGAGTCTCGCTTTTCTGAGTCGAAACCGAGAAGCCATTCAGGAACAGACGCGTCTTTACCGTTGGGCATGCAAGCACTCAGAAAAATATGTGTTGCAGGTTGTTTCCAATCTGAACACTGCTGGTTGTTGGAAAGCGGAAGGTCGTATTGATGACTGGATTCAACTTTATAATGAGGCATCTGAGCGTTTAGAGACCCCTGAAGTGAGTCAGTACAGTCGTTGCAGTTTTCTGAGATCGGGGGCAGATATCTTAATATGGAACGACAGGGTAGATGCGGCACTTCTTGAAATAGAGAAGTTGGAACGTGCCAATGGTGACCCCGGTTGGCGGAGTTATTTTCTATTCTGGTTGTCTATCAAAGAGAATAGACTTCGCGTGTATAGTAAACAGGAAGATTGGGAGCGTTTCGATCAAGTCTGGGCGGATACAAGGACGTTTATCGAAGGGGAAGTAGAAAAACGGGATGCCCGTTACCCCGTAAATATGTACGAACTTATTTGTACGGCTCATAATATCGGTTGTTGTCTGGTATGGGCGCAGAGATATGACGAGGGGAAATGTTTGCTACAACTCTCCATCGATTTGGGGAATTACAACGATTATAATCACTTCATGCTTGCTGTGAGCATCTGGGCATCTGAGAAGGATCGCGAGAAGGCTTTACACCATTTGAAGATCGCGCAGGACGCTTATGTGGTGAGGGGCTATAATTATCAGGATAGTTACTACCCGTCTTTCCTTGAGACCCCTGAATTTGGGGATGTAAAGGATGATCCAGAGTTTCTGAAGGTTCTGGGACAGGAATAAGAGCGTTTCGATATTATAGTAAAGCCCACAATTAATTATACACCTGAGATTGGCGGGGTTACAAACCCCGCCAGCGAGGAGAGAGTTTTGTGTTTGCTAAGTGTTCACGTATTTTCGGGCTTACTATAAAAGGGAGTCTTCATGCTAACAGTGCTTATCCGCCGAGAACTCCTTGACAATCTGATGACATTCCGCTTTGCCGTAGCCGTCCTGATTATGTTGTTGCTCGTCGTCGCCAATACTGCTGTGCTTCTTAAGGATTATGAGCAGCGACTGATGGGCTATAACGATGCTGTCAAAATGCATCAACAGCAGCTGCAGGAGAAAAAAACTTATTCAGCAGGCATCACATACACAGGCGAATTGCACATCAACCGCCCCCCCAACCCGCTGAGCATTTTCAATACTGGATTCGATAAGCGGATCGGAAACAAGGTAACGGTATCCCATACTTATGTGCCATCGCTGTGGGATTCCGGGTGGCATGGGTCAAATCCGTTTATGGATATGTTCGCTTCCATGGATATCGTTTTTATCTTTGAAGTGGTCCTGAGCTTGTTAGCACTGGTTTTCGCCTACGATACCCTCGCGGGAGAATACGAGCGCGGCACATTACGCCTGGTCTTGACACATCCTGTCCGTCGCGGGCATATCTTGCTTGCTAAATACATCAGTGCGATGCTCTGCTTACTCGTGCCATTGCTACTCAGCATGCTCCTCGCCGTTATCTTGCTAACGATGACACCCTCCATTTCTCTGAACACCGATGATTTTTTACGGATCGGCGGGCTTATTTTCGCATCCGTTACGTATCTGTCGGTGTTTTACCTCATCGGGCTGCTGATTTCGGCGGCGACGCGTCGGACGAGTACTGCGTTGATGCTCGCTATGTTCGTCTGGGGGTTTCTGGTGTTAGTCTATCCAAACGTGATTCTTGCCGTGATTCCCCGTTCTGAGGCACCACAAGCGCGTGCTGCCTCTGCTTTTAGTCAAATTAAGCAGATGTGGGAGGAAGAATTCGAGAGAGAACGGAGGCATTCCCTCGAAACCGACGCGCTCCCAGGAATAGATTGGAACCTTGGACTAACGGGCAGTGGATCCGAACCTTACGCTTACATGTGGGGGGATCCCGGGACACTACAATACTCCTTTGAAGGTATCCTGGCGTTTGAAGGGTTTGATGAGGATGAGGAACACAAGATACCTCACGCACAGCATCATTTCCATTTCCTCGGTCAGTTGGTTACCCGGACAGCCGACCAGACCTGGGGTGTCCGAAAGCCTGCCTTGGAGGATATTTTTGTTCATCCGGCAAATGTGAAGCGCATCTGGTTGAAACTTTCGCCCGTCGGGCTGTATGATGCCGCAACACAAGCATGGACAGGCACTGACTTGCACGGGGTCAGAGATTTCTTTGACGCAGCGAGACGATACAGACAGGAAGTGATCAACGTGCTCTACGATAAAGAGGCGTTTGGCTCTCGACAGTGGTTCTCCTCGGACAAGGGCGCAGCGGATTGGAGCATTCTCCCAGAGTTTTCTTTTCAAAGGGTCGATGTGAACACAAACGCTAAGCGAGCATTGCCAGATGTAGGCATCCTGCTCATGATAAATGTCGTTATCTTCAGCCTGATATTTCTGATTTTCGTCAAAAGTGAAGTGTGAAGTAGTTTCCAGTTTCCAGTTAACAGTTTTCAGTTAAAAGACATTTGCTTAAGTCAAAGTTCTCTTCTAAGGGATACCGATGACTGGTAACTGTAAACTATTCCACTGAAACCCGAAATCTAAACGATAACCTCTTAACTGAAAACTGACAACTAATAACTATAAAAAATGTGGTATATCGCAAAACGAGAACTCTATGATAACCTGAACAGCCTCCGATTCTCGCTTGCAACATTCCTGCTCTTAGGTTTGATGTTGACCAATGCCGTTGTGCATCTCCGCGAGCACCCAGAGCGGGTTCAGAAGTATAGCGAGAAGGTCGCTGCGCATCAAAATCGTTTAAAGTCTCACGCCAACGCAAGTTTCTATGAACTCGCGCAAAAGGGACCTGGCACGCTTCACAAAAAGCCATCTGCTCTCCACTTCTGTGCAGGGCGCGGGGAAGCGTTCTTGTCAGCACATGTAAGCAGCATTCAAAGTTGGAGTTGGGATGAGCGTGGTTTAGAGGGCTTATGGTCACTGTGGTATCCGTCAGCTACTCCGAATCGGAACAACGTTGACCCAGATGTTACCAAAGTGGACTGGGGTTTTATCATCGGCTACGTCTTAAGTCTCCTCGCACTTCTGTTCACCTTTGATTCGATCTCCAATGAACGTGAACAGGGTACATTACGGTTAATGTTGGCGAATGCGATTCCGCGGCACACTGTACTGATTGGTAAATTTTTAGGAGCGTTGATAAGCATTAGTATTCCATTTACGCTTGCCGTATTGGTGAACCTGTTGGTGATTTCTACGTCAAGTGATGTGTATCTTGGCACAGATGCGTGGGGACGTTTAGGCATCATCTACTTTATTGCGCTCCTGTACACCTGTCTTTTTCTGGCATTAGGTTTACTGGTGTCAGCGCGTGTGCAACGGAGCGCAGTAAGCCTTGTGATCCTTCTGTTGGTTTGGGTCACGCTTGTCGTTTTTATGCCGGGTACACTCGCTTCAATCGCGGGGCATTCTTCATCGCTCAGGTGGGAACGCGCTTCGCAACGTTTTTTTGAACGTAGGGCGGAATTCGACGCGCGTTGGCATGAGGCACATGGGGATCGCAGAAAACAATTACAATTGTCAGGCGAGTACGTTACCAAAGACGCAGAACTGCGGAAACGCTCACGCGAAGAACACTTGAAACGGCGGATTTCTCAGGTGAACCGGGCGCGCGCCATCACCCGTTTTTCGCCTGTCCCAATTGTGGAGCATCTCCTTGAGTCGTTCGCCGGAACCGGTTTTGAGCGACACCTGCAATTCTTAGAGAATGTTCAATCCTACGCTCGACAATTCCGCGAATTCACTGTTGACACCGATAAAGCGGATCCGGAGAGTCTTCATATCTTTGGGGTTCGCGAGGGTGTGTCGCAGAAATCTGTCAATCCAGAAACGGTTCCCAAATTTGAAGACACACGTAACTTTAGCAGTGATTTCGACGCAGCAGCGATGGATTTGTTGTTGCTAACGCTATTTTTCGGTGTTTTTTTCGCCGGAGCGTTCCTTGCATTTGTACGCATTGAGATTTAGCGTGTAACTTTCAAGTTCCCATATTGCAAAAAGTTCCCCGCCGTCCTTTTCTTCGGACACTGCACGACAGAAAAGCATTGTGCTACCCTTTCAAATTTTCCCATTTTAATATAAAATTTCCTAAATCTTGCATTTTATGCAACCCTCCATCCTGCAGCACGTCTCTTTATATTATAAGAGGCAATATGTTTTTGGGAGTAACGAAGGTATGCAGAACAACGATGATGCTGAATTGATTCAACAGACCTTGGAAGGCGATCAACGGGCTTTCAGCGCACTTGTGCGAAAGTACCAAAAGCCGCTCCACGCGCTTGTATGGCGGAAAATTGGCGACTTCCACATTGCTGAAGAGATTACACAAGATATTTTCCTTAACGTTTACAAGAAACTGCAAACGCTAAAAAATCCGAATCTGTTTGCCGGATGGCTTTACGTCAGTGCCACGCGCCGATGCCACGCTTGGTTAAAAAAGAAACAAATTCCGATGGAATCGTTAGAAATGATGTCGCCAGAAGAATTAGAGGCGTTGGCTTATGCGCAATACCGGACTGAGCAACAAGAAGAAATCGTAAATGAACAGCAACGCGAGGTCGTCAAACGTCTCCTTCAAAAGTTACCGGAGAGTGAGCGCACCGTCGTAACGCTTCACTATCTCGGCGACATGACATGTGAAGATATTAGCAAATTTTTGGGGGTATCGCCGAACACCATCAAGAGTCGTCTGCACCGCGCCCGGAAGCGACTGGAGAAGGAAGAACATATCGTTCGCGAGGTTTTAGGCGGTGTTAAGTTCCCAGAAACATTAACAGACAACATTTTGCGAGAAATTGCCCGTATCAAACCGACCGCGCCATCAGGTGGAAAACCGTGGATGCCGTGGGCGGTCGCTGCCTCAACGGCTGCCTTGGTAGTCCTGCTAATGGGCAGCGGTACGCAATACCTACCCCGCTTTCAGCAACCTTATAGTTTCGACGCAACATCGGAGATGACAGTTGAGCTCGTTGATGCGTCCGTTGTCAGGATTTCAAAGCAGAAACTGCGTCCGAGACATCAGATCGGAAACGCGGATACACCGGGTAAGCGTAACGGAAACGCGAACCGTGGGGCAGACACGCTTCAAGTCATCGCCGATCAATCCGACCCACCTGAGAAATCTACCATAAGCAAATCGCGATGGATGCCGATGGGCGGTCCCGAAGGTACGTCAGGTGGCAGAGTCGGACTGTTTGCGACATCCAACCGAACGCTCTACGCCGTTGCAGCGAGAGGGATTTACCGCCTAACAGATGACGAAAACGCCTGGACCCTCATCTGCGAAAGCACGCCAACCCAGCGGTTCCAAACGCCGATGGCAGAACGGGGTGACGTCCTCTATATCTTGACTGCTGATGAATTATTAGCCTCAAGCGATGCGGGTAAGACATGGGATACCGTCGGTTCTCGACCGGAAGGACGTGCTTTGGAATTGCTCGTCACGGATGAGGCGTTCTACCTCGTTTTTGAAAAACATATCTTTCGGTCTGACGATGTCGGTAAAACTTGGATACCGATGATGCAAGATTTGTACGTCTATATTATGAAGATGAATGTCGCACCCGACATCTCAATTTCGGATGCTGTCGCACTTGACAACAGAATATTCGTCGGGACAAACCAAGGGGTTTACCGTGTTACTACAGATGATTGGGAGTTACTGCCGCTCTACAGTCGCCGATTTATTAATGCCTTGGTAGCCACCGAAAGTGAACTTTACGTTATAGCTGGGCTCGATTTTACACCGAAAGTACACTTGTTTGGGGAATCGCTTGGACTGAATCAGTCGGTTGAGATCTTGAAATCGCCACCGAAAATTTTTCGTTCAACCGACTTAGGCAATACCTGGATCGATATTTCACCGGTAATGGGAAAAGAGGCAGGGGGTAAGTTGTGGATGGAGTTACCGCCCGCGGATAACAATTTCCGACGCCAGGTGTTCAGCGGTATCCAATTAGCTGCAGTTGGCGAAAAGCTCGTGGTGATGGGGACACGCGTTTTACTACATTCGTCCGATAAGGGTGATACATGGACGGATATCGGGGCTGATCGGAATTCGTTGAGTCAGAGTATTTTCCCGGTTGTAGCGTTGGATGAAAATAACTTTTATACGTCGGACCTCTCCGGAATAGCGCGATCAACAGATGCGGGGCTCTCGTGGCGTCCCTTTACTACCGGAATGGTAAATTCTCATGTCCAGAGTCTGATTGCGCTTGAAAGTGTTCTCTACGCGCTCACCTCTGAAGGCATCGTTAAATCAACGGATCTTGGGGAATCATGGACATCTATTTACCCGAATCTTGGCGGTGGCATCAGACAAAAAGGGCGGCTCCGAAAGAAGCAGGCAGCCCGAGATGTACTGAGCCTTGCGAAAATCGCGAAAGCCAACGGTTCATTCTATGTCAGCAACAGTACATCCGATAAGGTTATGTTTTTTCATCTTTCTCTTGATGGAAATGTGTTGATACCTTTTCAAGGAGTGCCTGCATTTGCTGAAGATACGCTACAAGTTGAATGGCGGGAAAAGATCCTTAATGCGCCTTCCGGACGTCGCCGTAGTGAATTGGGTTACCAGATGAAAACAAATATGCCCAATATCATTGAGGAGTATCTGACTAACGGTGGGTTTGCAATGACTGATGAAACCGTCTACATGGAATTCCGACGCAAACTCTTCAGATGGCGAAAAGGTGAAGCGCAATGGTTCAATACGGGTATTGTAGATACCACCGAACGCGCCCCCGGTGCTGATACATCTAAAGGGCTAACGCTTGCAGCTTCGGAGAACGTCGTCTATGCCGGTAAACGCGACGGATCCCTATTTCAGTCGTTTGACAGCGGAGAGAATTGGAAAGAGATCACCGCAGATTTACCCTTCACTTTCGCATATTTTGAAGAGATAGTTTTTGCGGGTGCTACCGTTTATATTGGAACAGATCAAGGCGTTATGAATTCGCATGACGGCATTAATTGGAAGGCACTCACCGATACGGATGGTAACCGTCCCCTTATGGCTCGGATAGCCGTGGATGGTGATAAGGTCTACGGTGTCGGTAATCAAGGCGTTTATCGTATGGATACTGAGACGGGTACGTGGATTCAGATGTCGTCCGAGGTGCCATACAAGATAACGGCTTTCGCGGTTGACCGTGGTATTTTCTATATCGGCACGCGGCATCGCGGTGTACTCCGCTTGCAACTTAAGCAATCCTACAATTAATTTTCTGAGAGGTCCCTCATGAAATGGTTCAAAGCGGCATGTTTGGTGATTCTTTTAATGCTGCCTTTAACACTCCTTGCGGCACCGCATGAACCGTCTCCTGCTGGCAGCGGTTGGCTTGAACTGAATCCCGAACTACCGCTTGTGCAAACCGAAAAACCGTGGTTTTCTGATTATCCAGGCCCACTAACAATTGAAGCGTGGATCTACATAGACAGACCGCGAACTCCCTTCAAGTTCAATCGGAACAAAGTACCACATTCCATCCACCAGAAAAAATCGGAGTCGGTGTGGAAGAAGTCTAATTTGACATTAGCGGATGAACGTGGTACACTATCAATCCTAAACTCTTGCCAATTTTTTTCTTCTCGACCAATCAATTCCCATTGACGAGATCCGTCGCCCGAAGGATTGAAGCCAAAATTACGGCAGTATTGGAGAAAAATGAAAATACAGATTTTTTTAAGAGGAAATGCGCCGGTAAGCATCGTCGGGTTTCTTCTGCTTGTGACAACAACATCAATCGGGTGTGGGATTCTCTTTAATGTCAATCGCGTTATGAGACTCGATCCTGTTGTCCTCACACAGGATGATCTTCCGATGATGCGACTAACATCGAGTGCCCGCTTCCGTGGAAACTCGGAATTATCTGTTATCACAGAATTCGAGCAGCGATGGAATGAAAGTCAATTGGTTATTCGATATTGGTTATTTGACTCCGCGTACACTGCGAAAAAAGGGGTGGACGCGTTGAGAGGCAGTATTGGTGCCACGTTGTACTTTGAACCTGTGCGGAGTCCCGATGCTGTCATTGGAGATGCGACATGGTGCCACATCAATTGGAAAACGGTCAAAATGAGCAGTCCTGTCTTGTTCGTGAAAAACAATGTCGGGGTCCTCGTCATGACAAGCAGACCATCGTCAAATCAATTGCAGTTCGCCCGGGGCATTGCTCGAAAGATTGAAGCAAGGATTACGGCGGTATTGGAAAAAAAATGAAAACACAAATTCTCTTAAGACAGAATGCCTCGCTAAACATCATCGGGGTTCTGCTCCTCGTGATAACAACGACAATCGGGTGTGGGGTTCTCTTTAATTTCAATCGTGTCATGAGACTCGATCCGGTCATCCTCACACAGGATGATCTCCCGACAATGCGACTCATGGAGACTAAACGCCTCGATAGATTTCCAGAGGAATCATCTATTATCGTAGGGTGTGAGCAGCGGTGGATCCGAAAGCAATTGATTGTGCGATATTATTTATTGCACTCCGCGGACGCTGCCCAAAAAGTGTGGAAGAATCCATGGGGATACCGCGTTGCCGGCCCTGCGAAGTTTGATCCCGAGCTAAATTCCAAGAACATCATTGGGGATGCCACATGGCACTACACCCCCCAGAGACAAACGGAAAGGATAAACGATATTGAGATTTTGTTCGTGAAACACAATGTCGCGGTCCTCATCATGGCAAACGATCACCCGTCAAATCAACTCCAGTTCGTCCAAGACGTCGCCCGAAAGATTGAAGCCAAAATTACGGCAGTATTGCCTCAAAAATGAGCACGCAGAATCGGTAAAACAACATATTGCTGGATAGTTGCTTCGTTGGCTTTCTGCTAAGTGCTGCGCGTGTTCAAGAATACGCGCAATAGTGTTTCTCAAATCATTCATTAGTAAATCCCATAATTATTTGCACACACGGTAGGTTCGTAGGGGCTGGGTTACCCTATAAGAAACACCCAAGCAAAAACCCCCTACGAGGGGCGAAGTGTAAACATATTTTCAGATTTTACTAATGCAAAATTTCTCTGCTCTCTATGAAACCATTTTTATGTCGAATCCATCTGAAAAAGGCTTTTCAAGGCGAAGCAATATTTTTATTTTTTTGATGACGGGACAGCAGGTTCTACATACAACGTCTTTTCACGCGTGTAATGTACGTATCCTGCGACGTTGCCTTTGCGTTTTACGACGTAGCGCGCCCATGTATAGTCAACGGGAACGTTGCTGGCATGATGTGCCTTGCTATAGTAGGCAGCGAGTTGTGCAGCTTGCAGCAATGTCGGCATCGGGATATCCGGACGGTGTTCTGGGTTGCGGATGATGACATGTGAACCGTGAATCTGCTTGGCATGGAGCCACATATCGCTCGGTTTGGCAATCTGACGCAGGAGCAGATCGTTCGACTGGCTGTTTTTCCCGACATACATTTGGAAGCCGTTGGTAGAGGTGTATCTTCGGAAGGGACCTTCACCGACTTCCTGTTTCTGTTTCCCACGTTGCGGTGCTTTGAGATAGCCGTTTTCAACAAACTCAGATCGGAGTTTCTGTAGTTTTTCCAGCGTATCAGCGGATGTTAATTTGGATACATATAGTTCGAGTGTCTCGTGGTCTGCATCCAAATCTGAAATGAGCTGCTGGATGCGCGAACGTCCGCGTTTTGCCTTCGTGTATTTCTTGAAATAGGTCTGTGCGTTTTCAGAAGGTGTCTGCTCTGGGTTGAGCGGAATCGATAACTTTTCGAGTTCAGGACTATAGTAGTTCTGCAGCTCAACCTGCTTCTGCCCGCGCGTGATAGCGTGTAGGTTGGCAAGAATCAATTCGCCTTGAATACGATAATCTTCTGCCTTTTCTGCTCGGTCGAGATCGGCTTGTAGTGCTTTCGTTTTCCGTTGGAGTACGTCCTTCTGCTTCGTCAACGCCTGTGTGAGGGCGCGGTGCTCCGAATCCATATTCTCTTTCAAGGTAATCGCGTCGTAATATGCGCTGAATGCGTCGCCCATTGTATTAAATGTTTGGGAGGCGGCATTCGGAAATTGCTGCAGCGGTAAAGGAGACGCTGCAATCGGTCCATCACCATCTATAAGCAGGTGCGGTGAGGCATTTTTCGGATCGAAATAGGTAATAATCTGTTGATAGGCGTCCCAGAGTGCTATTTCAGCAGCGCGCACAACGACTTCCTTCGCGAGTGTCGGGCTGAAACCGTCAATCTTGTTAAAGAGTTGTCGCCAGCTCACGTCCTCTTGTCCATCAAACAGTTCAGTGAATGCTGCTGCGTCTAACGTCAAGGGATCCACTTTACTCTGCTGTGGCGGCAAAATATAAGTTTCACCGGGCAAAATTTCTCGGTGTCGGCTCATCGTCTCATCAATACGTTTGAGGCTCTCCAGAATCCTGTCGTCGGTTGCGTCAATCAGAATGATGTTGCTATGCTTACCCATCATCTCTGCGATAATGGCTTTCGGCGGGGATTGTATCGGTTCATCGGAGACGGGTTGGACGGTTATTTTAAGGATCCGATCCCAACCGAGTTGTTCAATCTCGGTAATGGTCCCGCCTCTGAGATGTGTTGTGAGGAAGTCTGCGAGATAGGACTGTTTTTGCCCGGGTGACGGCTTTTCGGTGAGATGTGCGCGGGCGTGCACCGAATGTGCTGATAAAGTGAGCCAATGCGTTTGGACAGCACGACTGATCTTGAATGAAAAGGTGTGTGCATTCGCCTGTTCAATGTGTCGGATTGTACCCGTTAAAAGGGCTTCGCGGAGTTCTTGCGTAACAATGCGGAGTGCTAAACTATCAAAAGACATAAGAAGAGATTTACTCTTAATGATATTGCTTCAAGTTCTGTGTCACGTCGCGGAGTTGTGACTGAATTTCTGAGGGGACTCGCGGATTAAACGGACCACCCGTTCCTGCCTCAATATCGTCAAAACCGCTCAGGATCATTGCCTCAATAACGGCAGAATAGTTGTAGACCCGTTCGTTCATGAAACGGATTTCCTCAAGCGGTGCGATGTCGGCTTCAATCTGTGCGGATGTCTCGTAATCGCCACGACGTTGTGCGTTGTTAATTTCGTCCGAGGCACGCGCGAAAGCGACCGCTATGCCGGAGGTATGTCCTTTCGCGCCTAACTGTGCAGGCCGCGTACACCTATCCCCGATCCCCCACATCACAATCCCGCTGTCGCCAATGCCTTCGACGAGGGGTTCGACGTCCTCTTCACCCGTTCCGATCTTCACGCCGATGAAATGCGGTGAGTCGTTTAAGAGACGGATGACAGCTGCCAAGTCGCGCTTCTGTCGGAAGTAATAGAGAAACCGCGCGCCACAAGCGGTGCCGTATCTCTCACCGAATTCCATATACTGATCGTAAATTCCTTCTGGGCTGGAGATGCCAGTGAGTGGCATGAGTAGATAGGCATCTGGGGGTCTACTGAGTTCCGTCTGTGCTTCAATCAGTAGACCGGCTTGGCGGATCGGATTCGGGACAATACCGGATATAAGGATACCGGTGTCGCCTATCTGCTGTCCAGTTTTGTCGATAATACGGAGTTGCTCGGTTTCACTGATGTGATGAATCAGACTGGTGCCAGCAATAGCGATAACACGTTGTCTACCCGCGTCAAGGTAGTTGTTACGCATCAAATAGTCGATATTTTTCTCATGTCCAGTCCAATCAACCTTGCCTTCTTTGAACGGGATAATAGGGATCGCGGTAACTGAGTTAAGCGCCTCCAAAAGTTGTGGTATCTCTAATGGCATCGGTGCTCCTTTTAAAATCTCGTCCGCAGCACGAACATTCCTGTCAGCGCGCCTGTGAACCTGTCAGGCTGTACATCTATATCAAACGCGCGAGTTTGTGGGGGCGTGGGCGTATTTTCCAATCGACTGTTGAAATGTTTGGCCGTGATGCGTGCCTCCACAGCACTAACAACATGGTTTAAGATTGCCAATCCCAAAAAAAACTTCGCGCGTTGAAAAGTATCGTTTGCTTGTTCCCTCAAATCAAAAGCCTCTAATCGGTGTTTTGAACCGACACCGACTTCAATATCTCTATGTCTTATATCTTTTAGTGCTGGATCAAGATCATCCCAATACCACTTGCCAGTCCGTGCTCGGGTTGCCTCTGAATCGTAATCGTGATTCCAGTTCTCATATTGTGTAGCGTGTTCAAAGTCCTCGATCGGATCCCAATCTTCAAAGGAGCCAGGACCGATGAAAACAACGTGATCTCTGACGACATCACGATAGTCATCGCGTATGTTTGCAGCGGAATTTCGCAGTATGAAGTAAGTTGCGAGGAAACCGATCTCTGCTGCAGTATAGATATAACCGCGCTTGGCACCTGTATAGAGTTGTCCCATGCCGGGGATAACAAGTGAATACAGGAACGCCTCATTCGGGGATTTCCGAGCTTGAAGGGCTTGGCTTGCTGCCAAAGTCGTAGGCGATTGGTTAGCGAGGGACCGGATACCGAGTTTAGAATCAAGAGCAAAAGCTGTGTATGCCTGCGCGTTGGAAACATCAGAAGCGAGGCAAACACCAGCGGATAAGCACAACAGCAGCACAGGTATCAAAATTTGGGTGTTAAATTTCACTATCTTCCTCTCGAATGTAGGTTGAGGTATGAAGAGCTTGGTTTCCTTACAGCTATGGGTATAGTTTAAAAAACGACCATCATGGTTGCTTGAGCGATTCTCCTACGAAATGGACCCAATCTCGGCCCGAATGTCAAGTCAAATTTGTATAGTTTAAATTGGAGACCCATACCATAGGTAAAATAATCAGATAACTCAATTTTAGGGAAACCGGGGGCAGAATGGTAGCCAACACGGAGGGCAAGTATATTACCGAGCCAGTACTCTAAGCCGAGATGCTTTTGTAGGTGCCGCCACTCAAAGGCTCGAATCCCAACACCCCAATCGGAAAGTATTTGCCCTCGTGTATGCTGCTCTTCTTCGTTAGTCGCATTACGCCGTTCCAGTTCCTCTGAGACTTCTACTTCATCTGCTGTTAACTTGTGCATACTTGCTGTAATGCCACTCGTGAGATGAACATAGTTATACTTATCGCGGTAAAGTTCCGTTGAAGTACCAAGTCTCAATAACCGAGGCAAAGGATCCGCTTGGTTCTCATCAATGAAATGGATGGCAGGCCCAATGTTCTGAATTGCGGCGCCGACCGTTGTTGGCATGAAATCGAAAGGCAGGCGATATTGCATACCCATGTCAACAGCATAAGAGAATCCACCTGAGCGTTCCAGTATCGCTCGAATTATTTTGCCATTAATGCCGGCTGACAAAGACTCTGTAATCCGATCTGCATAGGAGAGAGTCAAAACAAAAGGCGTGCCGAGGCTCACCTCACGCTCCGGCTCAGGAGAATCTATTGTTACAAGCGTCGTGCCTTGTCCTTGTATCTGAAGCGTAGCTCCAATAGTTCCATAGTTTCCGAGCGATCTCGCGCCAGTAAAGAAGGCATCGTATAATCCTTCACCTGCCTCACCGAAAATATCGGCGCGGTGTGAGTAGAACATTGCGGCTTGTACCGTTTTAGACTCTGAATAAGTATCGCTCTCTGATATGCGTGCTAAACCGCTTGGATTCCAAAGTGATGTTGTTACATCACCAGATACCGCTGAAAACGCATCACCGAGGGCTTGCGCTCGCGCGCCACCTCCTAAAATTAAAATGGGGCTAGCGGTTACACCTGGACCTGCAAGAGCCGTAATTGGGCAAAAAATGGCCAGCCATATAAGTAAGATGAAGGTTTTTCGTATAGAAACGTACACTGAATTGTAACTCCTATTATCAATCAGAATTTTGTTCTAACCTTATTGGACATCTATTTGCCATAGATATAATAACATAATTGACTTTAAAAACGCAAATCGGATTAATTGGTTTACGCTGTGGTTAAATTCCCATGCGGAGCGCGACTGCAGCGAGAAGGATGAGTAAGGAAACAACACCTATCAGACTCGATACAACTGACATCTGGGTACGGAGCGGCTTGATTTCTGAGGGGAGTTCTTCAATTGTCGGGTCTAAATCCTCAATCGCTACTGCCAATCGGGGCGCGAAAATCATGCTGTGCAGCACCGTAAGAATAGTTAACAAAAAGAAAAGTAGAATTTTGATGATGAGCGTTCGCATAAACGCGTTCGAGAGCGCGGTCGGAGAAGTGAGATCTACGGCGAAAAAAATATTGATAATGCCGGTAAAAAATAGCACACCAATACAACCCCATACGACCGGTTCAAACCTTTTACCGATCTGCATCAAAAGTTGGATACGTTGGACGGGTGGCAAACTCTGTCTGAAGTGTGGAACGATTACCATCGCTAAAATAAGGTTACCACCCACCCATATAACAGCGGCGATAACATGTATCCATAGAATTAAAAGAGAGAAGATATCCATATTTGAAATCCTTTTTATTATTTATGCGTTAGAAACTACACCTACCCTATGTGAATGTTCTAAAGGTTTTCAATATCATTGATAACT